>CAZZMQ010000062.1:5455-8648 GCA_964655365.1 uncultured Dehalococcoidia bacterium
CAAATGGGCGCGAGCCGTTCCGGCGCGTGCGCATGTTCAAGACCTAGCTCCGCGGAGGCCATGGTGGCGCTATTCGTGACACTGGAGGGTGGCGAGGGGGCGGGAAAATCGTCCGTGGCGGAGAAGCTAGCATCGCGCATGCGTGCGGCAAAGATCGACGTGGTCGCGACTCACGAGCCTGGCGGCACTGAGCTGGGTGCACAACTGCGCAAGGAGTTGTTCGACGTGCGCGAGGACGGCCGTGAGCCGATCAAACCCTGGACGGAAACTTTGTTGATGATGGCGGACCGGGCTCACCATGTAGAGACGATTATCCGTCCGGCACTCGCACGGGGTGCCGTTGTGCTAAGCGACCGCTTCACCGACAGCTCGATCGCCTACCAAGCCTATGGCCGCCAACTCGACCTGCAACGGGTACGCGATCTGAACCAGCTCGCGACCGGTGGGCTGACGCCCAATCTCACCCTGCTGCTCGACATCCCCGTGCGCGATGGCATAGCCCGTGCACAGGCCGAAGCTAACGACCGCATCGGTATGGAGACGATCGAATTCCACAGCCGAGTCATGGAGGGTTACAAACGACTCGCGATGAGCGAGGAGGAACGAATCACCACGATCGCCGCCGCACAGCCAATGGCTTCGGTGATCGCAGAATCATGGGCCGCTCTGGCGCCTCGCTTGGCGAGTCAAGGTTATCAAGTGGGCTTCTAGTCCAGCTAGTCCAAAAAGAGATACGTCAGCGAATCAACGACAGGTATCCCACATCGCTCCAGCCGCCAGCGCGGTTGATGGCCGTCAGCGACCAGCAGACAATCTATGCCCAACTCGTCGGCAACCTCGTGATCATGCACAGTGTCGCCGATCATGATGAACTCCTCGGGCGCGCGGTCCTGTGTCGCGATCCAGCGACGGCCGGTTTCGACTTTGCTGCCAGCGTGATGATCGTCGTTCCCGATCAGTCCGACAAAGTAATCGCGCAGGCCGTAGCGCTGAACCTGCTGCTCCAGCCGGAGCTGATGTGCAGCCGAGAGGATCGACTGCTCCAATCCATGCTTGCTGACTCGATCCAGCGCCTCCAGCGCGCCAGTGTAGAGGGCCATTCTGCCGGTTGAAGCATCATATCCAGCGTGGAATTCGGTCGCCAAACTTGGGAACGGATCATGCGCAAAGTCGAATCCGACCCGCTCGTAATAATCGATGATGGGGAAATCGAACAGCTCGTGGTAGCGATCGCGCGAAAGCCCGGATAGCCCTCGGCAACGTAGCATGGCATCGACAACGAGCCGGGCAGCGTCCACATCATCAAGCAGAGTGCCGTTCCAGTCCCAGATGACGTGCCGGTAGCGATCGAGGTCAAGCATTGCTGCCGCCGTCCCAAGATGCGAAGTGGATGCGCCTCTAGGCAGCCACGAGAGCTCGGGGGAGATTCAGTCGATCCGCTCGAAAATCGAAGCGATGCCCTGACCGCCGCCGATACAGAGCGTGACAAGACCAAACCTGCCGCCGCTGCGCTCTAGCTCCGCCATCGCCTTAATCGTCAGCACAGCTCCGGTCGCGCCAACAGGGTGCCCAAGAGCAACCGCGCCGCCGTTGGGGTTGGTACGTTCGGGATTGAGCTCAAGCTCGCGTGAACAAACCAGCGCGACGGAGGCAAAAGCCTCGTTCAGCTCGATCACGTCCATGTCGTCGGGTGACATCCCAGTCCTCTCCATCACCCTCTGCGTGGCCGGGATCGGACCCGTGCCCATCACCTCCGGATCGACGCCGGAGTTGGCGCGGCCCACCAAACGCATCTTCGGCTGAATACCGAGTTCCGCGGCGCGCTTACCGCTCATCATTACAACGGCAGCGGCGCCGTCGTTGATCCCGCTAGCGTTGCCCGCGGTGACCTGACCATCCTTCGAAAAGGCCGGTCGCAGGCCGCTCATCGATTCCATGTTGGCGTCGCGACGGGGATGTTCGTCGGTCGCAATCGTTTTGGCTTTTCGACCACGCCCTACTTCCATCGGCACAATCTGCTCCGAGAACCGATCTTCGTCGATAGCGCGCAGCGCCTTTTCGTGGCTGGCAATGGAGAACTCGTCGAGTTCCTCACGGCTGAGCCCCCAACGCTCAACCAAGTTCTCAGCAGTCACGCCCATATGGTACCGACCGAAGGGATCGTTGAGAATCTCCAGAAGCCCGTCCGCCATCTTGGCGTCGCCCATACGTGCACCCCAACGGGCGGAGTCCATCAGGTAGGGATAGCGACTCATATTTTCGGTACCGCCCGCCACTATCACGTCAGCGTCGCCAGTCTCGATCCAACGGGCGGCGGTGTTAATCGCTTCCAGACCGCTACCGCAGAGTCGGTTGACAGTGTAGGCGGGCACGGCGTTCGGCAGTCCAGCAGTGACTGCAGCCACACGCGAGACGTACGCGTCGGTACCGAATTGCCCGGCGCAGCCCATCACGACCTGCTCGACGTGTTCTGGCTCGATCCCGGCACGCGCGACGGCCTCCTTAATCACGGTGCTACCGAGCTCGGCCGCTCCGGTATCGACGAAACCACCCCCATAGGTCCCAATCGCGGTCCGCACGCCACTAACGATGACAACGTCTTCCATGTCTTTTCCTTTATCGATCACCACGGGATTCGCGGCGCTGGGGATGATATGACAGTGTATCGGCTTGTCCCCACCCCGACGATTTTCGCTTCAAGCGATCGACGCATGCCCGCCCCGCGTGGCACACTCGACTGAGGAGCTCGCAGGTCAACCATGAGCAACGCCGTCACCGTCCGCATACCGGCCACCAGCGCCAACCTCGGCCCCGGCTTCGACGCCGTAGGGCTGGCCGTCACACTGTTCGCTTCTATCACTGTGATGCCAAATCAACGAGCCGCGCGCCGCCCGGTGGACCCTATGCAACGCATGGTCACCTCGGCGGTGCGTGCCGCCTACCGTCACGCCGATCGTGACGCGCCGCGCAACATCGAGGTGGAAACTGACTCCGCAATCCCTCTCGGACGAGGCTTGGGAGCGTCTGCAGCGGCGCGTGGAGCAGGCATCGTCGCAGCCAATGAGCTGATGGGCTCGCCACTCAACGACGACGACATGCTGGAAGTCGGAACAGCGCTGGAAGGCCACGCCGACAACGTCGCGCCAGCTTTGTTCGGTGGGCTGCAAGTCACGGCGCTGGACGGCGCCCGCGT
>CAZZMQ010000062.1:8676-15010 GCA_964655365.1 uncultured Dehalococcoidia bacterium
CAGCGGGACTGAAATGCGTCGCCTTCGTCCCTGAGCTGAGCATGCCCACTCAAGAATCACGCAACTTGCTGCCCAAACGACTTTCGCGAGACGACGCCGTCTTCAACAGTAGCCGCGCTGCCCTGCTCGTCGCTGCGCTCTCAACCGGACGCTGGGATGCACTCAACGTCGCGACGGAGGAGCGCCTACACCAACAACCCCGCAGCGCCCTGTTTCCACAAATGTTCGATTTCTTCCGCGCCGCACGCGAGAGCGGTGCTTACGCGAGTTATCTCTCCGGCGGCGGGTCAACGGTGATGACCCTCAGCGACAGGACTCAGGCAAATACGGTGCGCACTGCTCTCGATTCGGCTGCGCATCGGCTTGGGGTGCCCGGAAGCAGTTATCTACTGGAACCCTGTGCGACCGGAGCGGAAACAGTAGACGGGGCACTGACCTGATGCCGCCCATCGTTCAAAAGTACGGTGGCAGCAGCGTCGCTTCACCCCAACACCTGCGCCGCGTGGCTGAGCGCATCGCCAAGCGGGTCGACCAAGGCAATGAGTGCGTCGTCGTAGTCTCGGCGATGGGTAAAACGACGGATGAACTGATCGCGCTAGCGAGCGAAATCACCCAAAGCCCGGCGAAGCGCGAATATGACATGCTGTTATCCACTGGTGAGATCGTCAGCAGCGCCCTGCTGGCGATGGCGCTACGCGAGATCGGATGCCCAGCCATCGCGCTGCCCGGAGCTCAAGCGGGCGTCTATACCGACGAGACATTTGGTCGCGCTCGGATCACAGAGATTGATACCACGCGGGTGCAAACCGAGTTGCAACGCGATCACATTGTGATTATCGCGGGCTTCCAGGGTCTAAGCCCGGAAGCAGAGTTCACGACCCTGGGACGCGGGGGCTCCGATACGTCGGCCGTGGCGTTGGCAGCCGCGTTGGGTGCCGAACAAGCGGAGATCTACACCGATGTCGACGGTATCTTTACCACCGACCCTCGAATCGACCCCAACGCGCGCAAGTTACATGACATCGCCCACGAGGAGATGTTGGAGCTAGCCGCGCAAGGCGCCGCAGTAATGCATCCACGAGCAGTAGAGCTGGGCCTTTTGCATCAGATCCCAATCATGGTGTCATCCTCCTTCAACGAAGAGACGCCAGGTACGCTGATTCGAGAGCAGGTGGTCATGGAACCGACCAATCGAGTGCGCGGGATCGCCCTAGACAACGATGTCGCCGCGCTAACACTGCGGGCCGTTGCGGACCGGCCCGGCATCGCGGCCCAGATCTTCGGGCCCCTGGCTGACGCGGGAATTTCCGTCGACACGATCGTGCAGAACGCCAGTGTGGAGCGGTTGACCGAGCTGACCTTCACCGTAGCCCACGGCGACTGGCAGGTGGCTCGCGAAATCACGGAACCGATCGCGGAAGGATTAGGTTCCGGCGAGGTAATCGTGAACCACAATCTGTCCAAGGTCAGCATCGTCGGAACAGGTATGCGGTCCGGAGTAGGCTACGCGGCCACGATGTTCCGTGCGCTAGCGGAGGCGGAGGGCAATATTCTGGAAATCACAACCAGCGAGATCCTGATCACGGCCTTGGTAGATGCTAACCAGGGCAAGCTGGCGGTGCAGGTTCTGCACGCCGCCTTCAAGCTGGATCAGCCGAGCGACGCCTGACCGAGAAGGGCAAAACGGGGCACGACCAACCCCAAGCGCCGGAACGTAATCCCCCCCCCACAACCCGAACGGCCTTTGTAGACTCGTCACGTGTTCACGCATCTTCACGTCCACACTGAGTTCAGCCTGCTCGACGGTCTGGCCAAGATTGACGGGCTGATGGAACGAGCTCGCAGCTTGGGCCAAGAGGCCCTAGCGATCACCGATCACGGGAATCTCTACGGCGCGATCGACTTCTACAAAGCGGGCAAAGCCGCAGGAATCAAACCCATTCTGGGCATGGAAGCCTACATCTCGGGTGTTCCGCGCGAGGAGCGCTCACCCGAAGCGCGCTGGAACTACCACCATCTCACCCTGCTCGCAGCTGACAACACCGGTTGGCGCAACCTTGTCGCGCTCTCAACGCGGGCACACCTCGAGGGTTTCTACTACCGGCCGCGAGCGGACCACGACCTGCTCGAAGAATACGCAGAGGGCCTAATTGCGCTCTCAGGCTGCCCTAGCGGAGAGTTGCACAAAGCGCTAGCGGAGGACCGCTGGGACGACGCCCGAGAGATCGCAGAGTGGCATCGTCGCATCTTCGGTGACCGCTACTATCTGGAGATCCAGAACCACCACGACCCCCAGTTCATCCCAGTGATTCCCAAGATCGCGAAGCTGGGTGCAGAACTCAACATCCCACTCGTCGCGACGCACGACTCTCACTACACCGGCCCAGATGACGCGTACAGTCATGAACTGTTGCTCTGCATCGGCACAAACAGCACGATCCATGACGAGAAGCGATTCAAACTCGACGCGGACGACTTCTATCTCGCCAGCGAACTAGAGATGGCGGACCGCTTCACGGACTATCCCGACGCGGTCACGCGCAGCGCTGAAATCGCCGAGCGCTGCAATGTCAATATCGAATTCGGTCGCTTACTGCTCCCCAACCCCGACCTTCCAGATGGCGTTTCGGCAATGGACCACCTGCGCCACCTTTCAGCCGAGGGAATGCACACTCGCTACGGGGCCGACGCACCGGACTCGCATCGGGAGCGGCTGAAATACGAGTTGCACGTGATTGAGGAGACTGGCTTCGCTGAATACTTCCTACTGGCGCGCGACTTCGCGCAGTTCGCCCGTCGCGAGAAAATCGCGATGGGCGTGCGCGGCAGCGCCGCAGCGTCGATCGTGTTGCACACGCTCGACATCACTGACATTGACCCGATGGCCTACAACCTCGTCTTCGAGCGCTTTCTAAACCTCGAGAGGCGCGAGATGCCTGATATCGATTTCGACTTTGCCGACAACCGGCGTGACGAGGTGATTCGCTACGTGGCCAACAAATATGGCCACGATCGGGTCGCACAGGTAATCACGTTCGGCACGCTAGGCGCGAAGGCCGTCGTACGAGACACGGGGCGTGCCTTGGGAATGGTCTTCGCCGACGCCGACCGCGTCGCACGGATGGTGCCAAACCAACTCAACATCACACTGGAAGACGCACTCAATCTGAGCAACGAGCTGCAGACCGCCTACGCAAACGAAGGCGAGGTGCGCAACCTGATCGACCAAGCGCGCAACCTCGAAGGTGTGGCGCGTCACGCGGGTACGCACGCGGCCGCCGTCGTAATCGGGCGCGAGCCGTTGGTTGAGAACGTACCCCTCCAAAGGCCGACACGGGACCAGAGCGAAGGTGAGACACCGATCCCGATGACCCAATGGGCGATGAACCAAGTCGCTGAGATTGGCCTGCTCAAGATGGACTTCTTGGGCCTAACGAACCTCACCATCCTGGAGACCGCGGTGGAACTGGTAGAGGAGTCTCTCGGTGAGCGCGTCGACTACCGCAGATTGCCAGACGGTGACGCCACGGCGTTCGAAGTGCTGGCCAAGGGCGAAACATTCGGCGTATTCCAAATGGAGTCGGCTGGAATGCGGCGCTACGTACAAGATCTACGTCCGGAATCAATCACAGACGTGGCGGCGATGGTAGCGCTTTATCGACCCGGACCCATGGAACACATCCCGCGCTTTATCCGCTCCAAACACGGTGAGGAGCCGATCACGTACCCGCACGCCGACATCGCCGAGATCCTGGACGAGACGTACGGCGTGATCGTCTATCAAGACCAAGTTCTCAAAATCGCGCAGAAGTTCGCCGGCTACACGCTGGGCCAGGCGGACATCATGCGCAAAGCGATGGGTAAGAAGATCGCCGAAGTGATGCAAGGCGAACGCGAAGGCTTCGTCGAAGGTGCCGAGCGGCTTGGTTACGCGCGGGGCGATGCGGAAAGCATCTTCGCACTGATCGAGCCGTTCGCAGGCTACGCCTTCAACAAGGCACATGCGGTCTGTTACGGATCGATCGCCTACCAGACTGCATATCTCAAGGGCCACTACCCCGCGCCCTATATGACTGCGGTGCTGCGTGCCGCGTCGGATAACACCGATCGTATCACTCTGGCCACTGCGGAATGTGCGCGGCTCAAGATTCCACTACTACCACCAGACGTGAACCGCTCGCAGGAACAATTCGCCATCGAATTGCTGGCCGACGGGCGGAGCGGCATCCGCTTCGGCCTGACCAACGTGAAGAACGTTGGTAGGGGCGCAATCGAGGGCCTGATTGCCGAACGCGCGGCGAAGGGCCCCTTCACGTCGATCGAGGACCTCTGTCGCCGCTCCGACCTGCGCACGCTGAACAAGCGTGTCCTCGAAAGCTTGATCAAGGCTGGAGGTTTCGATGGGCTAGCTCCCAACGCCGATTCTCATGGCCAGGCACGTGGGCTGCTGCTGAGCGTGCTCGACGGAATCGTGCGGTTGGCGCAACGAGAGCAGGAACTCAAGGCCTCCGGACAAAAGACGATGTTCGACCTCTTCGGTGCCGAAGTCGACACACCGCGACCCGAACTCGACCTCGAACTGAGTGCCGGAGCGGATGCGACGCGTGCGGAGATGCTTCAGTGGGAGAAGGAGCTACTCGGCACCTACATCACAGAACACCCCTTCCAGCACGCCAAGGAGGCCCTCGACCCCTACGTCACGGTCCAAGCTAGCGAGGTCAGTGCGGACATGGAGGGGCTAGACGTGATCCTAGGCGGCCTCGTCTCGCTGACACGACCACTAACCACACGCAAGGGAGATGCCTTCGCTGCGGTCCTAATCGAGGATCTATCGGGCAGCATCGAGGTCACGGTCTGGCCTGAACAATGGAAGCTGACGAAGGAGCACTGGGGGGACGGAAACATCGTTCTGGTGCACGCACGCGTGCGGACTCGTGGTGAGCGTCTCACGGTGGCAGTGGAAAACGTGACGACGTACCGCGACACCCCGGTGGGGAGACCGGGCAGCGGCTTCGCCCAGGATCCCACCAACTGGCAGATGCGCACGGGACGGGTACGAACGCATGGCAGCCCAATTCCGGACGACCCCCAACAGGGCAACGGTGCGCTCCAAGTCGGTGTGCCGCGCGGAGCAAGCCAACAGCCGGTACCAGCCCCCACCCAACCACCTACGGTTAGCTCCATAGCCCAGATCCAAGCTGCATCCGCGAATCACGCTGGCGAGAAAAACGCGAACAGCAACGATGACGAGCCGCCGCGACCACAAAGCCGTGAACCAGCCCTATTCCTACAAGTCCGCCTGCACGAAACCAGTGACGAGGCGGCCGACCGGTATCGGCTGCATGAGTTGATGCGCCTGATCAACGCAGCCCCGGGACCTGATCGCGCATTCCTGATCGTGAACCAGCGCGGTGAGCAAGTGACACTCGAACTCCCCACTTGCCGCGCCTCACATGCGCTGCGCCAAAAAATCGGCAACGTGTTAGGCGAACACGGTACGGCCGATGTCGAGACGACAAGCCTGCCAGTCGCGGGCGGCTGATACTACGACGTTTCCTCATTTTCAACCTGGCCGGTGTGGTGGCTGTGCATGACAACCCGTTGCTCTGGCGAAAAGGACCGATTCGGATCCCGCATGCAAGCCCGATGCCGACGATGGAACAGACGGTCACGCACCTGGCAAGTACGCACCAACTAATGCCGGTCTCCAACCCCTACTCGGCAGACTGAAAGTACCTGCGTCGACACTACCCGCTATTATCCCGCTTCGGTCTAGTCACACAACGTGCGATTGCTCAAGCCACACGCGACGATCTATGGACAGGCCGCTGATCGCGCAGACTTCGAACCGTCGCATTGCTTCTTCACCGACGGCTCCCTGAACAACGGCGGCGGCACAATCGTCCCCGGAATGGCCACAGCGCCCTTTGAGAGCGCGCCCCAGATAACGGCTGATTTGGTCCGTCGCGGGCTGACCATCGATAACTAGGAGCGCAGCCTAAGCACTCTCTCGGGTCAACGCGCCGGATACCATGCATGCCGGCCACCCGATCGGGCGGTGAATCCCGGTACACTCTCTGAGCAGATTCAAACGCGCGCACCGTGGGGCCAAAGGAGCAAGTGGGCATGGTGGACAGCGCTGCCGCTCAACCTTCCCCAGGAAACTTCCAGTCGTCGGATGATGCCGGGGGGGGGATCATGCGTGTGCGCAGCGAGGTTGGCAAAATTATCGTAGGGCAGGATGCGTTCATCACGCGCGTTCTGGTCGCCCTACTCTGTGACGGGCACTGCCTAATTGAAGGGGTGCCGGGGCTCGCCAAGTCACTCACGGACG
>CAZZMQ010000063.1:0-1166 GCA_964655365.1 uncultured Dehalococcoidia bacterium
GCACCGTTGGTGCTGGCGCTGTCACCGGCATTCTGGAATAGCAAGCTGGAGTAAATACGGGACAGGAGTAGGCTGGCCTCATGGCTAAAGGCGACCGAGTCCACGTCACAATGCGCTGCCGCGAGTGCCAGGCATACGCCTATCACACAAAGAAGAACCGGCGCACGACGAGCGATCGACTCGAACTAAACAAATACTGCCCACGCTGCCGCTGCAGGCGGGCCTTCCGCGAGACCCGCTGAGGAGAGAGCGTAGACGCATGGCGCGAGCAACCGGTCGACGTGGTCGCCGCCGTCGCGGCAAAGGCTCGGGGCAATCCCCGACCGGAGGTGTCGCGCGCGCCTCCAACAAGCCCGCACAGCCCATTGCCGAGACGGTACAAGCCTCCAACTCCGCAGTGCCACCGCCGCAGACGCTGTTGCGGCCACGCCGCGAGGCACCCAGCACGCCATCCGTCGTCAGCGCGCCGGCCCGGCGTACACGCCGCCTCTTCGGCTTCCTACGGCCCTCTTTCGTCACCAACATCATCAGCGAACTGCAGAAAGTCGTCTGGCCTTCCCGGGTGGAGACGCGCAACTTGACGATGGTCGTGATCGTCGTCTCCCTCATCGTCGGCGTCATCCTGGGCGTCGTCGATTGGGGCTTCAATCGCATTCTTGAAAACGTATTGCTGCGCTAACGATGACTACTGAAACTAACCCCAACCAAGAAGAACCTACGGCAGCCGAGATGGACCAATCGGCAACACCTGCTACTCCTCCCGGCGACGGCGCAGGGGGCGACCCGCTCGCCGGCGACGAAATGACAGCCGCCGAACGGGAATATCAGGCAGCACTTCGCGCGGCCAAGGCGCTCGGCCTCGGCGACGAACCAAGCACCGATACGGACGATACCGACCATGAAGCCGGAGAACTCGCCGCGCGCCTCGGTCTCGATCAGCCAGTGTCGAAAGAGCCAGAAACTACGGACACTAGCTTCTTCGACGAGCCGGAGTCCGAAAAAGAGTCTGCGACAGATGAGGATGAGACGGACGAAGAAGAGGAGATCGCACCGGCCGATCCAGACAGCGGACGAAACTGGTACGTCCTCAACACCTATTCCGGGCATGAAACACGCGTCGAAAAAAACCTCGACCGACGCATCAAGAGCATGGACGTGGCGGATAA
>CAZZMQ010000063.1:1176-14959 GCA_964655365.1 uncultured Dehalococcoidia bacterium
ATTATCATCAACAAAATCTTCCGCATCATCGTGCCAACCGAGGAAGAGTTAGAAATACGCGGCGGTCAGCGTCGCCAAGTGCAACGCAAGCTCTTGCCCGGATATGTTCTGGTCGAAATGATCTTGGATGACGACACCTGGTACGTCGTACGTAACACGCCCGGTGTGACAGGCTTCGTGGGCACCGAACACCCCGTCCCGCTTCCAGCGCACGAGGTGACATCGATCCTCAAGCAGATGAAGACCGGCTCGACTGAGCCGCGCATCCGCGTGGGATTCGAGATCGGCGATTCAGTCCGCGTAACAGAAGGGCCGTTTGACGAGTTCATGGGCGAGGTCGACGAGATCAACCTCGAGAAGGGCAAGGTCCGCGTCCTGATTTCCATGTTCGGACGCGAAACCCCAGTGGAACTAGATTTCATCCAAGTCGAGAAGGTATAGGTCGACGGTAATGGCGAAGAAGATCCGCGCACTACTCACACTGCAACTGGAGGCAGGCAAAGCGAGTCCGGCCCCACCTGTGGGCCCGGCTCTCGGTCAACACGGCGTCAACATCATGGACTTCGTGAAGGCCTACAACGAACGAACGAGTCGCCAAACCGGTGACGTCATCCCAGCCCAGATCACCATTTTTGAAGATCGCTCTTTCAGCTTTGAGATCCGCACACCCCCAGCCTCCTATCTGATTCGTCAGGCCGCGGGCCTGGAGAAGGGCAGCTCCGAGCCACGCCGCGCCATGGTTGGCACAATCAGTCCTGCCCAGATGCGGGAGATCGCCGAGAAGAAGATGGCCGACCTCAACGCAAACGACATCGACGCCGCGATCCTGATGATCGCCGGGACAGCCCGCAGTATGGGCATCACGACAGACGGCATCGCAATCGAATCCACGTCCGAGGAGGAGACCGACGAGGACGGCCCAGAGGAGACCACCAATGCCCAAGCGGACTAAGCGCTACCAGAACGCAGCCGACTCGTTCGATCACGAAGACTTCTTCACGCTCAACACCGCAGTAGGCCTGATCAAGCAGAACGCCACGGCCAAGTTCGACGAGACGATTGAGCTGCACGTCCGTACCGCATTGGATCCGCGCCATGCCGATCAACAGGTGCGCGGCACGGCCATGCTGCCACATGGCCTGGGCAAAGAGATTCGGGTCGCCGTCTTCGCGGAAGGCGACCCTGCCCGCGTCGCAGAGGAAGCAGGTGCCGACTTGGTAGGCGCCGACGACCTGATCAAGCAGGTCGAAGGCGGTTTCACCGATTTCGACGTGGCGCTGGCCGAGCGCTCGATGATGGGGAAAGTTGGCAAACTAGGCCGCGTCCTGGGACCGCGCGGACTGATGCCCAATCCGCGCGCCGGCACCGTCGTCGACGGGGCGCAGATGAGCAAAGCAATCGATGACGCCCGCAAGGGCCGTGTCGAGTTTCGGCTCGACCGGCTAGCCTTGATGCACGTGCCCGTTGGCAAAGCGAGCTTTGAGCAGGACAAGCTGGAAGAGAACATCGCTACGCTCGTCGAAGAAATCGTGAAAGCCAAGCCCAGCGGAGCCAAGGGCTCCTACGTTCGCGGCATGCACCTCACTTCAACTATGGGCCCTAGCGTCAAGCTAGAGTTGCAATCTACGCTGGCTGTCCGCGCGGACTAATAGCGCAACAGAAACGAGAACCAAGGCGGACCTTTTAGCCCGCCTCTTAGAAACCAGACGGACCGAGTCCGCACGCCGAAGACCGCTGGTGGCCCAACAAATGGGACCGCAAGTCCAGCGCAGGTGGGTCGAGCATTCGCACCCTCTCACCGCCCAGGATGGCCTTCTTCCAACTGCCTACTTGCTCCGTCGCGAGCGGGTTCTCTTGAACCCGAGGAAGGCGAGTCGGAGATGCCGACTGAACGCAAAATCGAGCAAGTAGCAGAGCTCGAGGAACGACTTAGCCGTTGCGTGATGGTGATCAGCCTCGACTATCGGGGGCTGACCGTGAGTCAAATGCAACAGCTACGCCGCACGCTGCGCGAGATCGAACCAACAACCGAGATGCGCGTGGTCAAAAACACCATGCTCAAGCGTGCCGCCGAGAACAGCGGGACCGCCGCCGTGCTTGAGGTGGTAGAGGAGGCAACGGCACTGGTCTTCGGGTACGAAGACGAAGTTTCGGCCGCCAAAGGATTGGACAAGTTCGCGCGCGACAATCGCATAGACCTGATCATCCGCGGCGGGCTACTCGACGGTGCCGTCATGGACAGTGGCCAGATCGACGCGCTGGCCAAGGTGCCCGGTCGGCTAGAGCTGATGGCCAAACTGGCCGGGGGCTTGAGCAACCCGATTACCGGCATCGCGGGCGGTATTCACAGTCTGATCCGCGAGGTCGCCGCCATTGTTGAAGCACGCGCGGCGCAACTGGAAGCAGAGGGCGACGCACTCCCACCAGAACCCATTACAGAATCTAAGCCGTCCGAAGCCACCACCGACTCCGAGGAGCCCGGCTCCGAGACAAACGACAAAGGCGCCGGAAAAAACAGCGCCACCAACGAAGCAAGCCACGACGCAAACCCCACTGAGGCGTCGAGCGAAGAATAGACAGTACCCAGTTGGGAAAATCCGGCCGCTAATAAACGTAGGCCGCGAAGGAGCATTTGATGACCAAGGTAGACGAAGCGTTTGAACTGATCAGCGCAATGAGCATCCTTGAGGCACGGGACCTCGTTAAGAAGATCGAGGAAGAATTCGGCGTCACAGCCGCTGCACCGATCGCGGTAGCCGCAGCAAGCGGCGGCGGCGAGAGCGCGGCGGCCGAAGAGAAAACCGAGTTCACGGTCACGCTGAAGGACTTCGGGGAGAACAAGATCAACGTCATCAAGGCAATCCGTGAGGTAACTGATCTGGGCCTCAAAGAAGCGAAGGAGTTCGTCGAAAGCGCTCCTGCTTCCGTCAAGGAAGACGTGTCTAAGGAAGAGGCCGACGAGGTCAAAACCAAGCTTGAAGGCGCGGGCGCCGCGGTCGAGATCAGCTAGCCCGCAGACTCACGGAGCCGGGGACGAAAATCCCGATCGGCTAGCCTAAGGCTGGGTTCCGCGAACGCCCAAGAGAGATTACCGGCGTGGGCTGACGCACTGAGCCGACGGGGAGAGCCGACTGATGGCGTCGCAACAGGCTATCGGACCTCTGGGTTTCGACGACCCCTCTCTGGCGCGCGCCAGAGCGCACGATGTGCGCGCCTACCTGTTGCGACTGATCTTGGTAGCGGCGTTGACCGGTGTCGTCGTGGCCATCTGGGCCGCGCAGAATGAGGACACGGCCGCTTCCGCATGGCCTGTAACCATCCGGGCCATCGACGAATCCCCCTATGCTCAAAGCGCGAAAAGCGAGATCATCGCGCCTGCCCCGGAACAACGTGGATCCGCTAGACCGCCCGATACCACCACCCTCCCCGCCGTCGCGCCTCAAACCGACGAGATCCCGCGGCCGCCTGAACAGCCAGAACCGCGTAGGCCCACCGAGTTCGTGCGGTTCACAATCGCACCGGCCGACACGGTGTTCGACATCAGCATCGTATACGGCGTATCGATAGCAGAAATTCTGCGCTACAACCCCAATCTGGGCGACGGGAGTCAAGTCGATGTGGGGCAACTGATTTTCGTCCCGCTCTACGATGCTCACGAGGAAGGGGCGCCAAATGAATAAGCCGCGCATGCACCTGCGCGAGGGGGCTCATCAATCGGTCGTTCGCAGCGCGGCCATCTGGACACCAATCTTCATCACCTCTACGGCGCTTAGCGTCGCCTTCGCCCTGATCGCGCTCGACTCACCGGGTGCTTGGGTGTCCTTCGCAATCGCCGCGCTCGTCGCGCTCCTCAGCGGTGTCTCGGCACTCGGTGCACTGCGCGACATCTACGCGGAACCGATCCTGACGACAGGTGTGATCCAGCGGAAGTGGCGTAAGTCGGATGCATTTATCTTCCGCGGCCACTACATCCTCTGTCAGAAGCGCGTATTTCGGATTCCGCGCAAGATCTACGACGAACTGCCGGAAGTGGGTGCCAGCGTTTTGCTGGAGCATTACCCTCACACCTCAGCGCTGACAGCTTGGGCCAAAGCTAGCACGGAGCAAACGGAGCCAGCGGGGGATGAAGACGCGCATGTCGAGCTTGAACGCGCCACGGATGGACCAACGGAGCGCTTAACCAAGAGCCAGCCATTGATAACCGAGAGCGACAACCGCGGAACTGCGCCCGACGCTGATCCGCAGCTCGCTGTGCCAGAACCGATGGCGCCGCGAGACCACGTCGAGCCACCCAGATTCAACTTACACGACGATGCCGATCCCTCGCGCTGATCACCGATCTTCAACTACGCCCAGCATCAAAATGCAATCGCCCGCCTATGTTGACACACCATTAGATGCAGTCCATGAATATGATACCTACTAGCACTTGCGCATCCGGGATGCTGTTTCAGCTCGAACCGTCCCGCGAACGGCTGTCACGTACCGACGCAGGAAAACTCTCGAACGCAGAACTACTCGCGATCTAGCTACACATTGGTAAGGGCGGGGGAAACGCTATGGACCAGACCAGCCAACTTTCGCCAACGTACTGAATGGATGGCTTCCGATACCTCTCCCCCATCGGACTGAAAAGGGCATGACCTGGGACTAGCTGCGTCTGGGCAGCGCAGAGCCATGTGGAATTGAAGCAATTCCCTGCGGGCCTCCGGCCCAAGGGACATCCGTCAACCTCCGGGACAGCGGACATGGTGACACTGATCGAGGCGAACGTGATGCTGCTGGAGCAGGGAGCGTTGTGCGTCCTACTGCTCAACACCAAGAACTAAGCGCATGCGGGCCAGACAATGCCTCGCAGCAGCGTCAACATCACTGAAGCTCGTATCAACGAGTTACTGGGAATCGCGGTCTCCGGCCAGATGGTGCCGGGGAAAGGCGAGAGCCACTTTTAGATGGCCGAGGAGAGAATCCCCCATACAGAGTTAAAAGAATGCCCCAGCACTGACCCAATCATTGCTACAGTACGCGGCGGCGGGGCGCATGATCGAGGACCTGCGAGCGTCCGCGGGCGGGCGACTCGCGCAGTCGTTACGGGTCGCTCGTGGAAAGCTTACTCCCGTTGTGAACTGGCTCGATTTCCTGATCTTGGCGCTCGTCGCCTGGCTCACTCTCTCGGCCTATATGACGGGGCTGATCCGGGAGACGGTGGGGCTGGCGAGCGTGATCCTGGGCGTCATCATGGCCGGTCTTTTTCACGACAACGTCGCGACCAATCTGGCGCTGCTGGCAGGAGATAGCCCTGGCACGCAGATCAGTGCCTAGCTACTGATCTTCGGCGTCGTCGTGACAATCGGCCTCATCGTCTCATTCATGCTACGACGAGCCGCGCGCCTCTTCTTCCTCGGCTGGGCCGATCGCACCGGAGGCGCCGTGTTTGGCTTCTTCAAAGGAGTCCTCATCGTGCAAACCGTGATCGTGATCTTTGTGTTACAGCCGACCCTGGGCATGGAGGAGGCGATCGCCTCCTCTGCGATCGCCTCCTTCTTCCTGGATACGACGCCCATTGTTCGGGCACTGTTACCCACCGAATTCGACTCAGCCATCCACGAGTTCGGTCCGTCCTAGCTTCCCGCAGCCGATCGGCGCCGAGCCGAAAGATCCGTCGCTTTGCTGCCCTCTGATTAAAGTCGGGGGACACCCCCCTCCCGAACGCGAAGCGCCTTGAGCGAGAGGAAAGGGTGGGGTCGGTCGGTAAGCGCAGCACTGCATAGCTCAATCTTGATCCTCAATCAGAACTATGAACCGCTCAACATCTGCAACGCGCGACGAGCGATCGTGCTGCTCGGTCACGGCAAGGCGGAAATTGTGGAGGAGTCGGAGAGGCTCCTGCGCTCATTCCGCAACACCTTCAAAATCCCCAGCGTGATTCGGATGGTCTATTACATGGGCCGCCCACGCCCGATCCCGCGTTTGACCCAACGAGAAATATTCGCCCGCGACGGGTTCTGTTGCCAGTACTACGGCAAGAAGATGCAAGACCTGACACGTGGATCACGTCCTGCTTCGGCATCGAGGAGGCGAACACACCTGGGAGAACGTGGTCGCCGCCTGCCGGACCTGCAGTCACCACGAAGCAGAGCGTACCCCGCAGGAGGCACGCATGCAGCTACGAAGTCAACCTTCTCGTCCCCGCTCGACCTTCGTCACCATCTTCCGCCGCTATTTGGAAAGCCGACCAGGCTGGGAACTTTTCTTCCCCGGCGCCGCAGGACGCGTTTCGCATCATGCGCCCCGCTGACCACCGTCAACGATCGAATGAGTCCGGCTAAGCTAGATCGTAGTTAAACCAGGTTGGCAGGTGCGGCAAAAAGACGTGATGCGTTTTCGGGGCGAGATCTCGGAGATCAGGGATCCGCATACCAGACAGGGTTCTCCACCTTTACGATGCACCCTCAAGAAGTTGCGCGGCTTCTTATCGGTGCAACCAGCCATCTCTTGCGCGACGATCGGCATCGCCCAATCCATCACCTCGTGGATCGCATGATAAATCGCCCGGCGCTGTTCCTCATCCAGGTCTTTGACTTTGGCAAAGGGATGAATGCCGGCCAGAAAGAGGATCTCGTCGGAATAAGCGTTGCCGATCCCAGCCACGAATTTGGCGTTGGTCAGCACGCTCTTGACCTGCCCGCGGTGCTTGCGCAGCCGCTCGAGAAACGCCTCGGCGTCAAGGGTCGGCTCCAACACATCGGGACCCATGCCGACAAACTGTGGGATCGCTTAGAGATCACCTATCACCGCCAAATACGTCATGCCCATGTATCGCTGGTCTAGATAGCGCAACTCCCGACCGTCAGACAATCCCAGAACCCAGCAGACACTTTTGCCGCGCTTGGCAGATGGATGGACGTGCTGGAGCCGACCCACCAGCATCATGTTTAGGACAATCTGGTCACCACTGTTGAGATAGAAGAGCAGAAACTTTCCGTAGCGGTCGATCGATTCGATCGACGTGCCCGCGACCCGCGCCTCGAATTCTTGGGCGACCATGCGCACGATCTGCGGCTTCAGGAGTTCGATCGACTCGATCGTCTTTCCACTAATCGTCCGGGTCAGGATCGTGCGGATATTCTCAAGGTCTGGGATCTCAGGCATGTTTTCTTCGCTGTTCAGAACACCGAACCTAGGTCACCATCGACGAGCGCTTGAGAACCACTAGCCAGTGGCACCATCCTCGTTCAGCAAGTGAACGCGGCAAAATGCAACGATGCGCTCTCCCATATCAATCCGGTGTGACAGCTTCTGGATTCCATGACCTTCGTCCGGATAGACGACATACTCCACAACACCTTCGTTCTGACGCACCGTTTCCACAAGCCGTTCCGACTCTTCTTGTGGCACTCGCACATCGTGGTCACCTTGAATCACTAGCAGCGGCGTGCGGATACGAGCTGCCTTGTGGATCGGCGAAATCGTGCGCAGAAAGTCAGGATCGCTACCGTACTCGCGGGCACGATGCCTACGACGCCAGGGGCCCGTGAACTCCAGAAACGTCTCAAAGTTGGCGATCCCAAATAGATCGATCGCAGCCGCCCAGCGCTCGGGCATCTCGGTGATCGCGGCCAACACCATGAAACCGCCGTATGAGCCACCCATCACTCCGATGCGATCCTGGTCGATCTCGCCACTCGCTGCCAGCCAGTCCGTTGCCGCGATCAGATCGCGCACCGAATCCATACGCAGTTCTACATCGTCGGCGTGCGCGTAAGCCTTGCCGTAGCCCGTGGACCCGCGCACGTTCGGCACCAGCAATGCAATGCCTTGGCTAAGCAGATACTGGGGCGCGGCGTACCGGCCCCACAACACTGGGCGCGACTGCGATTCGGGACCGCCGTGTACAAGCACGAGACAAGGCATGCGGTGGTCACCCGCAGAAGACTCATACCCGGGAGGACGGTAGAAGAAGGCCGGAATCTCGCGGCCATCGAAGCTCCTGTAGTGGATTATCTCAGGCTCGGGCAGCAAACCAAGATCGACCCCGGGCGCTTCGGCACGCGAGACGCGCAACGACCGGGATGCGTCGGTCTCCGTTATCCAGACATCGGAGAGGTGGCGCGCACCTTCGCTCGTGAAAGCCAACGCACCTCCGTCAGAGCGCCAATGCGGCGCGGCGATCACCCCGCGCGGGGGTTGGGGCAACGCCAACGGCGCCGCCAGCCTCAAGTCAGTATCCAATGCGAATCCCACCAATCGCGAGTAGCCTGCTTCGTTGATGACTAGCGCGACGTGGGTTCCATCCGTCGTAACGGTTGCCGCTTCGATATCCCACGCGGGAGCATAGAGAAACTCTCGCGTACCGGCGTTCGCCTTGACCCGTCGCAATCCAATGAAGTCACGTCCTTCGTCGCTCAATGCGAGCAGCGTCCCGTCATTACCCAGGTGCAGGCCACGCCACTCCACCGCCACATCCGAAGCATGCGGCGTGAGCAAACGCAGCGGCCCAGCACTTGCTCCATCATGGTCAAGTGGAAGCATGAAGAGGTCGCTGTCGCCAGGCAGATCGAGGTTAGGTCGCGTGATCAGTAACGTGCGTCCATCCGGTGAGAAGCCGCCCGCCACGTTCATGTTGTCGTCCTCGACGACAGGGAACTCCTCTCCGGTCTCTACGTTGAGTACCCAGACGTCGAAAAACCGTACATCCCGTCGGTTGGCCGCAAAGGAGAGCAACCGCCCGTCGGTAGACCAGGCCCCGAAGTTATGGATCACGTTGGGTACCGCCGCCAAAGAGCGTGTCGCAGCAGTCACCAAATCGAGCAAATGAAGTTGGTACTGTTCGTCACCACCGTCGTCAGTGATGTAGAGCAGTTCGTCGCGGAGACCGTCGGGGCTAGGCCGTGCGGCGATGCCGTAGACCACACCGTCGGTGTCGGTGACCTGCCGGGCATCGCCACCTGTCAGAACCGAGACAAACACCTGTGGCGAACCGGGGGGATTGAAGCGGTAGGCCAGGGATCGTCCACGATCAACGAACTGTGGCTCCAACGCCGATTCGACCCGCATGTACCGTCGGACACCCTCCGCTGTTAGCTGCGGGACACTCACGCCAGCACACCTTCCAACACCACGCTGGCCCGCACCACTCGCCTACCTATCATGCCGAGACCGCACACAGAATAGCCGCCGATAGCTTGAGGATCCGGCCCATGTCCACCTCCTTCGAACGCGCACTGGACGGCTTCGCCCGCGGCGTCGCCGACGCCACCATCACCATCAGCGAGATCCCCGCACCCACCTTCGAGGAAGGCGAGCGGGCCCGCTACGTGCACGAGCGGTTGCAAACGATCGGCGGTTGGGATGAACTCAAGATGGACAGCATCGGCAACGTTGTCGCACGGCGACGGGGTGAGTCAGGAAAAGCCCGAGTGATGATCGGCGCGCACCTTGACACTGTCTTCCCTGATCCCATCACCCCCGTCGTACGCGAACGAGGACGTCTGACCGGGCGCGGCGTCGGCGATAACAGCGTGGCCGTAGCCGCGCTGCTGGGACTGGCGGCCGCGTTACAGGAATCGCCGCCGGACGGCATCGGCGATGTGCTCTTGGTCGCCAACGTCGGCGAAGAGGGCTTAGGCGATCTACGCGGGGTACGTCGCTTGCTGCGTGACTACAAAGACCAATTCGACGCCTACCTCGCAATCGAGGGGCACTCACTCAATCGCATTCAAACTGCCTTCACTGCCAGTTACCGCTACGACGTCCGTATGACCACGGACGGCGGTCACTCCTGGGGCGCTTACGGACGGCCGAACGCGATCGCCAGGCTGGCTCGGCTGATCACCGCGCTGGAGGAGATCATGCCGGAGGTCGGCGCGGAGCCAAAATCGACGCTTAACGTCGGCTTGGTCCAAGGCGGCAGGTCGGTCAACACGATCGCGCCCGAGGCGGCCTTCCAACTCGATCTGCGTTCAGCTGACCCATCCGCGCTGGACGCGCTCTGGCGCCGCGCGCAGCGCGCAATGCGCGGTGCGCTGCCGGACAAACCAGGACCGGAGTTCAAACGAATCGGCAACCGCCCCGGGGGACGAATCGAAGCACAGAGTCCTCTGCTGCGGGCGGTGGTCAGTGCTCGTCGTGGGCTGGGACTTCCCCCACCGGAGTTCCATGGCGGTAGCACCGATGCCAACCTACCGATAGCCGCGGGCTACCCAGCGACCTGTATCGGTATTACTACCGGGGGCGAAGCCCACACAGAGCGCGAGTGGATCCGTACCGCACCCATCCGCACCGGCACCAACTACGTAGGACGGGCACTCATCGCAGCAGCGCGGCTGCCACGAGCAGATGTCCGGCGACAGGCAAACATCTGACAGCGAACCGAAAGGATCGAACAATCACTAGTCGTCCCCGAAACGGGGGTACGAACCGAAGATCTTTAGCATGGTTGTCTCACCGCGGAGTTTCTCGAGCACACCCGCGAGCTCAGGATCCAGTCGGTGGCCTCCACAGTCGACTAGGAAGACGTAGACGCCCAGCTCTTCCTTGGCCGGGCGCGATTCAATCTTGCTGAGATCGATCCCGGCATCGGAGAAGGGTAGGAGTGCCCGCACGAGCGCACCCGGCACATCACGTGTGTGGAAGGCAAGCGAAGTCTTGTCGTCGCCGCTGGGCGCTGCGTCCTCGTTTCCCAGCACTACAAAGCGCGTCTTGTTACGGTGATCATCCTCAATCCCGCGGTGCAGTACAGTGCCGCCCAGCAACTCTGCGGCGCGCTCCGGTGCAATCGCAACCGATCCACGTTCCCCCAGTGCCTGCTCTACCGCGGCCGCCGTCGAAAGCGCCGCACGTTGATCGGCGGCAGGAAGCTCATCGTGCAGGAATTGGACACACTGGTCCAGTGCCTCCGGCTTAGAGTAAACGGCCTCCATCTCGCCTAGGACCGTCCCCGGAAAGCCAATCAGGCAATGCACAATCGGCAGCACGATCTCCGAGCGAATCTTGAGCTCCAGGTCATGGATCAACAGATCGAGCGTCTCATTCACGGGCCCAATGAGGGAGTTCTCGATTGGCAAGATCGCTTCATTCGCCCGCCCGGCTATAACCAACTGCGTAACATCCGCAATCGAGGGTGCCGCAATGAGCTCTGCCTCCGGCGAGTAAAGCAGTGCGGCCTGCTCCGTAAAGGTGCCACGCGGGCCAAGGAAAGCAAGCCGCTGTGCGGGCACGGTCAGTCCACGCCGCTCAAGATCCGACGCAGGAAAGCTTCGTGCTCAGGCACAGTCACTGCCAGAACAACCGCCCCAACCTCGATCAGGGTGCCACCATCCGGCACGACAGGGCTACCGCCCGGGTGAACAATGAGCGGCAGCAAGGAGCGTGGTGGCAATTCTAAGTCCCGCACGCGCATGCCAACCGACGGGGCGCCTTTGGGCACCACAACCTCGACCAACTCAAAGTCGCTGCCATGAAACTCCAGTAGGTGGATTAGTGGATGAGAAGGTAGCTCCTGCTCCACCTGGGCAAGTATGGCCTGCGTGGCGGAAACAGGCGCGTCGATGCCGAGCGTGTGGAAGATTTCCTCGTTGCGCGGATCGTTCACCCGCGCAATCGTCATCGGAACCTTAAAGTGGTGCTTGGCAACCTGTGAGACCGCCAGATTAACCTCATCGCGTCCGGTAGACGCTACAACCATATCGGCTCGTTCCATACCGGCACGCGACTGAATCTGCACCTCCGCACCATCTCCTGCGAGGCCAATCTCGCCAAGCTCCTCAGTGATGTCGCGAATCGCTTCCCAGTCGCGGTCGATCACCAACACCTCATGGCCAGAAGCAACCAATTCACGCGCGGTGGCAACGCCCACATTCCCACAGCCGACAACGATAATGTACATACTCAGCGACCAAATGCGGCTTCGTGCACGAGGTCGGCCACGATGCTGGTGGGGTTAACGGCATCGACGCCCATCTCGCGATACATCTCCGCCCGCGGTGTATCGAAGATACGCGCCACAACACGTTCCACACCGTGCAAGTGCTTCGCCACCTGGGCGGCCATCGCGTTCCGATTGTCTCCCTGCGCCAAGGCCATGAAGACATCGGCGTCGGCCGCGCCGGCCTGGGCCTGAACTGCTTTATCTACACCCGTGCCAAGTACCGTCGTGCCAGTAAAATCCGGCGAAAGCAGGCTGAAGACACTCTCATTAAGATCGATGATCGCGACCTCATGGCCCTCGCTATCGAGTTGCTCGGCAACCGTGCGGCCCAGCCGTCCACACCCCATGATCACAAACTTCATGCCCAGCCTCTCATGCGTATGCACCGCCCCGCACGATCACGACCTCACAAGGTGCGTGGCGCAGGACATAATCGGTAGTCTTTCCCAGATCAAGCTGTTTACTTTCCTTAGCGTGCTGCGTCGCGCCCATCACGATCATCCTCACGCCCAATTCTACGGCTTCGTCCACGATGGCATGTCCCGCGTCTCGGGCCTGCAAGATGTCGCCGTCGCACGTGACCTTGTATTCACTCGCGACGCGGTCTGCTTCAGCCAAGCACCGCTCACCCAGCCTAAACTCCTCGGGAAGTTCCGCATCCAGCGGCAGGCGGCGGTCCACTTCCACAACGTAGACGGCATGCACGCGTAGATCCTCGCTGCCCCGGGCAATTTGGAAGGCGACTTCCAGCCCACGCATGCTGGACTGACTCTCGGTATAGGGCACAAGCAAGGAATTTATGCGCGCCACTGGGCGCCCCTTAGCGTGGAGGTCTCGCCACCGCCCCACAAGTATACGAGGCGAGCGGTCTCGAGCGATTGCTTCTGCCGGCGCGCAAGGCGAGTTCAGATGTACTTGGGCTGCTCACGAATGAGATGCGTTCCGTTTTCGTCGATCTGTTCAAGCCAAGCATGTGCACGACCGCCTTCGAGTTCCAAGAATCCCAGCGTGCCCATGCGCGTATCCAGGTTACGAGGATACATAGGGCTGCCGGGGTTGATGAGCAGAACGCCGCGCAGCGTCTCGACGGAGGCCACATGCGTGTCGCCGTGAACGATAATGTGCTGCGGCTCCCCCCAATAATGCTGCATCATTGTCAGGATGGTTCGATGCGGGGGCCACTCCGGTAGTGCAATATCGTGCGTCAACCCTATCTTGAACCCCTCCAGTTCCAACGCCCAGGCCTCTTTGAGCCGAGGGTCTTCCGGTTGCACGGGCCGTCCGCCACTGCCCTCATCGCCGTTGCCGCGCGCGACGTAAGTGGGCGCGATCGCCGAGAAAGTGTCGATCAAGTTCACGTCGTGAATATCGCCGCCGTGCATGATCATGTCGACGCCTTGGAAACGTTCGTAGACCTGGGGCCAGACTTCTTTGCCAGCCTCGGGTACGTGGGTGTCCGAGATCAGACCGATTAGCATTCCGTCAGGCTACCAGTGCGATGCCAACACGCGAGGCCGCCTCCACTTCCACGCCCACGATCCGCTGCAGCGCCGCGAGATCAAGCGCCGGATCAGGTGGCCAACCGCACGACAACAACGCCCAACAGGCCCCAATCTGGGCAGCGCCGCGTCACCGCGCGCGGCGGCGCCCGCTTCCGGCCGCGGCGGGGCCCCGTCCGCATCGGAGGCGTAGGGCAGCCACTTCAGGTCCCAGGCCAGCCCGCCGGCGTGCGGCGGGGGCGCGACAGCCCCGACGCGCTCGAGGTGGCGCTGGTTGCTGCGCAAGCGATAGAGCCGCCCGTCCGTGCTGGCGCGTATGCGCCAGGACCGCCCCGAGCGCACGGCGGTGAAGAGA
>CAZZMQ010000064.1:0-577 GCA_964655365.1 uncultured Dehalococcoidia bacterium
GGGCACAGACGACGTGCGACCGCTCACGCTTGGTGAGCTTATCACGCGACCAGAGTTCGCCGAAGGCGAAGCGGCCGGCGGTACCTGTGAAAGATCCCATGCTGGCGCCGACGCCCCCTAGCGGCTGGTTACGACTGAGAATCTCGTTTATGGCACGGGCGTCGGCGCGACGCTGGTCATCATTCTTGCGTTCCGCAGGCAGGCTGGGCTCAAGCGCGTCGATGCCCTGGAGTTCGGCCATAGCTTCACGGGCTATGGTCATGGCATCGATGGCGCGGGGAAAGCCGGCGTAGCCGGAAAGCTGGACGAAGACTTCTTCGATCTCGGTGCGCGTCAATCCATGGTTGACGCCGCCTTGAACGTGTCCACGCAGCTGGTTGAGTTGGTTGAGCGTGGCGAGAAAGGTGATCACAATCAGGCTGCGATCCCGGCGAGGCAAGCCAGGGCGAGTCCAGATATCGCCGAGGGCAAAATCGACGACGAAGGAGCCGAGCGGACCAAGCCGGCCCTCCAAGGCGGCGGCGGCGGCGTCTGGGTCGACGGCGCCGCCACGCAGCGGGCTAAGAACGTCTTTACC
>CAZZMQ010000064.1:587-14511 GCA_964655365.1 uncultured Dehalococcoidia bacterium
TGGGTGTTGTCAGTCATCGTGGCTGCTTTCTTTTCGGAATTGGGGCGATGAAACCACCGAGGACGCCAAGGGGCTGGCAACAGTTTCACTCTCGGCGGTGACCCAGAGCAGGGAAAAATGATCTGGAGTGAAGTCGTGTCGCCAGAGGGAGATGCGGTCAGTCACGAGATATCTCTGGCTTTCGTGCGGCGAAGATTATCGTGCGGGGAATGCTCTTGGCGCGTTCGACGTCCAGCTTCCAGTTGCCAACTTCAACTTCGGTAAACTCGGGTTCGAGAAGGCGTTCGACCTGAAAGCCGGCAAGGCACAAAGCGTCGAAGAGGTCCCCGCTAGTGTGGTGCACAACAGTCATGCGGCTGACATAGCCGTCGTCAAAAGGCCAGATAAATTCGGCGTCGCGTTGGAAGTAGGGCTTCGTTAAGTCATATCCCTCTTCGCCGAACATGGCGTAGGCAGGGTGGCCCAAACAAAAGGCGAAGCGCCCCCCGGCGCGGAGCACACGATAAACGGCGCGGAAAGTGGCCTGAATATCCTGCACGAATTGAAAGCAATAGGCCGAGAAGGCTATATCGAACGAGGCATCTGGCAATGGCAGTAGATCTTCGACGCGGGCCTTAAGCAGTTCGATCTCGACGCCCTCATAGGCAGCGAGACGCTTAGAGAAGGCGAGTTGCGCGCCCGACTGGTCCACGCCGAGGGCTCGAGTAACGCCGGCACGCTTGAAAGCAATCGTGTTCTGCGCGCCTCCGCAGCCCACGTCGATCAGATCCTTTCCGCTGGGATCGCCGAGCAGTTGCAGCTCGTTCTCGGTAGGGGTGCCAGCGCCATAATGGATCCTGTCGGTGCGGATTCCGGTCTGAGCCTGGTAATGCTCCGCGATAGCATCCCACTTGGCCTCCATGTCAACGTGCTCGACGCTAGGCACGGCATAGTCGGTGGGAAGATCGAGTGCCTGGCGCACGATCGCGTTAACAGCAGGCAGGACGCCCTGCGTAGCGAATTGGTCCAGCGTGA
Organism: uncultured Dehalococcoidia bacterium; assembly: GCA_964655365.1. Lineage (GTDB taxonomy): Bacteria > Chloroflexota > Dehalococcoidia > Bin125 > Bin125 > JAPUIR01. Next base: position 1,602 of record CAZZMQ010000064.1, read on the forward strand.
ACCAACCGATCTCATCGTGTTCGTCGGGGGCGAGGTTGGCAGGTTGACCAGTTGACTTGGCGACGGAGTAGACGTTGACCGCAGCGCGACGACCGCTGACGGGCTCCTCAATCAGGGCCGTGTCCAAGAACTGGAAGGATTCGACTTCAATGCCCAACTCTTCGCGCATTTCACGGACGAGTGTTTCGTCGACGTCTTCATCTTCTTCGGCTGTACCACCGGGCAGGTCCCAGATGTCGGGCCAGGTTTGGCCGTCGGCGCGTCGATGGACAAGTAGGTAACGGCCTTCACCATCGGAGATGAGTCCGCAGCTCGAGACGAGCGTGCGGCGGGAGTGATCGAGAAGGTATGCGCCGAGGGGCAACACGGTTAGTAGCCCAGGCTTCCGACGCTCTGTGCGCCGCTGCGCTCTTCGGCAAGGTCAAGGGCGATAAACATACCCATCGCTTTGTTGACGGTTTCCTCGAACTCAGCCTCGGGAATCGAATCGTAAACGATACCGCCGCCCGCCTGCACAGAGGCGACGCCGTCTTTCATGACAATCGTGCGGATCGTAATGGCGGTCTCCATGTTGCCGCCAAAGCCGAAGTAGCCGAGGGCGCCGGCGTAGGGGCCGCGCAAGTCCTCCTCCAGCTCAGCGATGATCTCCATGGCGCGGATCTTAGGCGCGCCGGAAACGGTGCCGGCAGGAAAGGTGGCGCGAAACGCATCGAAAGCGTCCAGGTCGGGGCGCAGGGCGCCCTCGACATGGGAGACAAGGTGCATCACATGGCTATAGCGCTCGATGTCGAGCTGTTGGGTAACGCGAATAGTGCCAGGGACAGCAACGCGGCCAACGTCATTACGGCCGAGGTCGAGCAGCATGGTGTGCTCAGCGACCTCTTTTTCATCGATACGCAGTTCCTCTTCGATGGCACGATCCTCTTCCGTGTTGAGGCCCCGGCGACGGGTGCCAGCGATAGGGTGGACGGCGACGAGTCCGTCTTCGACACGAACCATGAGCTCGGGTGAGGTTCCGACGATCTGATGGTCACCCATTTCCAAGTAATAGGTGTAGGGCGAGGGATTCACGGTGCGCAAGGTACGGTAGACATTGAAGGGGTGAACGTGGGTGGGACGGGAGAAGCGCTGGGAGTAGACGCACTGAATAAGGTCGCCGGCAACGACGTAGTCGATGATGCGTTTCACGCCGGAGAGGTACGCTTCACGGTCGATATTCGACCGGATCACGCCTGGTGCCTCCGTCGGCCCCGCAGCCTCCTGCACGGATTCTTCATTCGGCTTCGGGGCGTCATCCGGTGGCCGCGGGGTACCCGAAGCCAGCCGCTCGACGATCTCGTCGATCTTAGACTGGGCCATGCGGTAGGCAGCTTCGACATCGCCGTCGAGGCGGACATGGCCGACGATGTTGATGACGTGCTTGAGGTGGTCAAAGATGAGCACATTGTCAACGAATTGGAAAAGCGCCTCAGGCAAGTTAAGAGGGTCCTTGGACGCGACAGGAAGCTCTTCAAAATGGCGCACAGATTCGTAAGAGAGGTAGCCGATGGCACCACCGTTGAAAGGGGGCAGGGATTCGTTGGGAACAAGTTGAAAGCTTGCAAGCTCTGCTTCGATCAGAGTAAGAGGATCGACGGGAGAGCCCGGCTCCGTGCGCAAGACCCGATAGGGCTCCGTTCCGATATAGGAGTAGCGGCCGGGGCGATCACCGCCTTCGACGGATTCGAGCAGGAAGGAGTAGTCGCCGCGTTTAACCTTCAGGAAGGCAGAGACAGGGGTTTCGAGGTCAGCGAGTACCTCGCGACAGATAGGGATGATGTTGCCGTCGCCGCGTGCGGCGATCGCTTTGACCTTGTCGAGGGTGGGGAAGTACATGGTGGACTCGCTGCCGTGGATTTATTCACAGTTCCCGCGCGGCATTCGCGGGGGGGGGGCTAGATCACCCCGGCCACAGACCGGCACCACCTCTAGTCGAAAGCAGAAAGCGAACCCAGTATCGCGATGTGCTGTAGGGCATCGTCGCGCTCCTCGCTCAGTACCCCTTCTAGGGTTTTTTTAAACAAATAATCCGTCCCACTGAAGGGACGGATTTGCAACCCGCGGTACCACCCTCGTTCCCCGCCTAGTTTAGGCAAGGCTCTCAAGCCGGCCAGCTAACGGAGCCGATTCCGCCTGGGCCTACTTACCTTCCAAAGAAGGGGTTCGGGCAGGAACTCCCGGGTCCATTCAATCGTCGCGCATCCGCCGGTCTTGCAGCCCACCCTGGGGGGTGGAACCGGCTCTCTGGGGAACCGCTGATCGATCTACTAATCCCGATCGATGTCGTTGCCTTATGGCGTGCTGTGGTGACGGTATGCAGGGAAGGGTCGGCTGTCAATGCGGGAAGTTGTCGTAGGGGACGGCGCGCTCAGCTATGGGCCTAAACAATAGGTGGTTGACGGCCGAAACGGTGGAGCTCCCGGTCAAGAACAGCGAGGAGTTCGTCAACGGCAGCAGTCTCGCGACCTTCGTGATTGACGATGACATGATCGAACTCGGCAGCGGCGGCCACTTCTTCGCGAGCGGCAGCAAGACGAATCTGGAGATCATCTTCGGCGTCAGCGGCACGGGCGCGGAGTCGAGCTTCGAGGGTGGTCAGGTCGGGCACGGTGACGAAAACGAGCAGCGCCTGGGGAATGCGCTGGCGCAGTGTGCGGGCACCCTGCAGGTCGGTGCGAATGCAGACGATCTTGCCTTGATCGACAAGGCAACGGACCTGGTCACGAGGGACTCCGCTGCGATGACCGTACACGTTGGCGTGTTCAAGAAAGCCATCTTGGGCAAGTTTGGCATCGAACTCAGCGTCGCTGAGGAAGATTTGGTGAACACCGTCGATCTCGCCAGGTCGAGGAGATCGGGTCTTAGCAGTGACAACACCAGCTAAGCGATTGATGCCGTCCACGGCGTCGCGCTGGAGGGCGGCGCGAAGAATGGTGTCTTTGCCGGCTCCGGAGGGGCCGGAAAGGACGACGATGAGTGCGGAGGAGCTACTCAACGTCGTCGGACCACTGCTCGGTGCTGGTCTGAGGGGTACTACGCTCGCTGTTGACGCGGCGAGCGATGGTGTCAGGCGCGATCGCCGCCAGAACGATGTTAGCGGTGTCCATGACCAAGACGGCCTTGGTGCGCCGGCCACTGGTCATATCAATGACTCGACCTGCACTCTTGCTTTCCTGGATCAGCCGCTTGATGGGGGCAGAGCTGGGTGAGACGATCGCCACAACGCGGTTAATGGCGAGAACGTTTCCGAAGCCGATATGGACGAGTTCAGTATCCACCGGACTTCTCCTTTCGACGGCTGCGAGGCCGACATTACTCGCTCTCGTCTCGACAGTAGTCCTCTGAGCGACTATTTGCTCGTTCGCTTGTCTAGGCGAAGGCTTCTGCCTGTGTGAGCTCTTCCAGATCATCCCAGAACTGGGGGTAGGAGATGATCACATCCTCCGCACCTTTGAGCTGTGATGAACCGTGCGCAATTTGTGCTGCGACAGCGGCCGCCATAGCGAGCCGATGATCGCCAAAGCTGTCGAGCACGCCTCCTTGCAGCTCACGCCCGCCTTCGATGAGAAAGCCATCGGGCCGTTCTTGAATGTTCACACCGAGAGCACGCAGGTTGGCAACGGTAGCGGCGACGCGATCTGTCTCTTTAACGCGCAGCTCCTGTGCGTCCCGCAGCTCGGTGTGGCCCTTCGCCTTAGCAGCGGCCACCGCTATCACGGGCAATTCGTCCACCGCGCGCACGACAAGATCGCCACCGATAGCGGACCCGTGTAAGTCGGCGCTCCGGACGACGAGGTCGGCAACGGGTTCGCCGCCAACGGAGCGGCGCTCTTGGATTTCGATATCGGCACCCATAGCCTGGAGGATGTCAAGGACCCCGGCTCGGGTGGGGTTGATGCCAACGCCACGCAGCCGAATTTCGGAGCCAGGCACAATACTGCCAGCGACGAGCCAGAAGGCGGCGGAGCTGATATCGCCAGGCACTGTGAGGTCAAGGGGGTGAAGTTCAGCGCCGGGGCGAACTTCGATAGTGGGGAGGCCCTCATCTGTTGCCGGGCCTGAACGGACATCGGCACCCATGGCCTGAAGCAGGTTCTCGGTATGGTCTCGGGTGTGGCCTGTCTCTTCAATGAGAGAAACGCCATCCGCGTCGAGGGCGGCGAGAATGACGGCACTTTTGACCTGGGCGGAGGCGACTTGCATGCGACCACGGAAAGGGCGCAGGCTAGCCCCGTGTTCAGGGCCTCGGATCTCAAGAGGGGCGAGGCCACCGTCGCGGGCCTCTACGATGGCCCCCATCGCAGCGAGCGGGCGCAGAACGCGGTCCATGGGCCGACTACGCAGCGAGGCATCACCATCTAGACGTGTTACGAAGTCGCGGCCGGCGGCGATACCCGTCAGCAAGCGCATGGAGGTACCGCTGTTGCCGCAGTCGAGCACACCATCCGGTGCAACGAAGGCGGCACGGCCGCGACTGTGAACGGTGACGCTGGTAGGGCTAAGGTCAGAGTCGTAGTCAAACTGAACGCCGTATGCACCGAGGCAACGCATTGTACTGAGACAATCAGCGCTTGGCAGAAATCCTTCGATTTGGGCCTCGCCCACGGCCAAAGCGTTGAGCAGCAAGGAGCGGTGAGAGATCGACTTGTCGCCGGGCAACGTGAGCGAACCTCGAAGCGCGGCAGGGCGCTGCAGCGTGCGGATCATCGTGCCTCCATTGCCCGCGAGGGGCCAGACTCGATCAGCGCCGGCGACGTTGAGGTCCCTCGTTCTTTTCTTCGGACCGCTTCGTCATGTCACGAAGGCGGTCGTAGGCCTTAGGGCCCATGAGGAGAGCAGCCATCTGCGATGAGGAGTCGGGCATCTCGGCGCTTTTGGGCCCCGGATCAAGATCTTCGCCGGCGAGGAAGCGGGTTCGGTTGATATTGGCTTGGGCGAAGTGCTGAAAGACTTCGTCCTCGGTGTCGTCGAGCAAGTCGCGGTATTCCTTGAGTTCGAGAATAAAGCGGTCAAGCCAGTGCTGTACCTGGTCGCGGTTGGTGACCATGATGTCGGTGTTCATCTCGGGATCGCCGGCGAGCAGTCGAGTGAGGTCAGTGTAGGCAGGTCCAGCCATCTTACCAAAGTCACCCCAGCTTTCGCTCCGGCGCAACATGGTGAAGAGAGCCGTGGAGAGTGCGATCGGAAGGTGGCTGACGGCGGCGGCGTAGTGGTCGTGCTCTTCCGCCGACATGAACTGCTCATTGGCGCCGATCATCTGAGCGAGGCCGACGACGGACCGAATGGCGGCGTCATTGGCGGAGTCGCTGGATACGATTGCCCAGGGGCGGCCGCGGAAGAGGTCAGCATCTGCGTTGATCGCGCCCGTTTCTGTCTTGCCCGCCATGGGGTGGCTGCCAACGTACGAAACGCCCGCAGGCAGGAACTCTTGAGCCCACTTCATCGGCATCGTCTTGGTAGAAGCAACATCGGTAACGGCGGCGCCTTCGGCCAATGCGGGCGCAATGTCCTTGAAGACTTCGCCGACGGTGCCGGGGGGCGTCGCAACGATGACGAGGCCGGCGCCCGTGACGGCGCGACGAGCGTCGCCGTGGGTCTCGTCCACGGCTTTGACCTTCTCAGCGTCCTTGCGCGCGCGGCGATACGTATCGGCCCCGACAACTTCGAGGTCTTTCTGCTTGCTGGCCTTGATGGCGAGGCCGATCGACCCGCCGATAAGACCGAGACCGATGATCGCGACACGCGGCATCCAGACGTCCATTCCCAGAGTGAGCGCCGGGTCCGTCCCAGAACGCGTAGGGCTTGTCGTAGCGCAATCATAACACCGGTCTCAGATCCCCAAAGGGGCACTGGAGGCCACCGAGAGTGGGCAGTTGGCCGCTGCAAACGCCCACGCTTCGCGCGGCTCAACTACCGATCCGTAGGGCTGCTCGTGCTAAAATCGTGGAGCTAGCTCACTCGCCGTGGCGAGTGAGCACCTCGGCTGGCGGGCCGGCGGCGAGGACCATGCATAGCCATATCACTCGCCCGCGATTAATCGTTGGCCTGACCTTTTTCCTCGTATTATTCGCGCTGCTGCCGGAGGTAGCTTTCCCTGCGGTGCCGCAGGATGCGGGCGCGGTTGTCAACGAAACGAGCACCGGGCCACAATTGTTGGTCTCGGAGTTCACGGACCGCGTGAGCAGCCTCTGGCTGGTGGATCCAGAGCTGCCGAGCGAGCGCCAACATTTCCTGCGGATCGAGCACGCAGCGGGCTGGGAGATCAGCGGAGCCGTTTCGCCGACGGGCGCCACCCTGGCATACGTGGTCTTGGAGCCGGGGCGGCATGATCCCGAGACTGAAGCGAGCCTTTACCTGAGCACCGGTGAAGCGCCGCGCTTGCTGCTGGAGAGGGTGGATCTGCGCGGAGGAGTGACCTGGTCGGCCGACGGCGAATCGATCCTGGTACGTGAGGTACGGCTCGACTCGCGCGGGGCACGAAGTTACACCGTGGTCGAGGTGCAAGCGTCGGACGGGCGGACAGCGCGCCACATACTAGGCGAACCGCTGGACAGCCATCCATTCAGCCTACATGTAGTGGGGCGCCCGATCGGCGGTCCACCGTATGTAGCCATCGTAGATGGAGCCGGAACAACAATCGTGGCGCTCGGCAGTGGCGATGGGACCACGATGGTAAATAAGCGGATCTCCGCAAGCCTAACGCGAGATTGGAAGTTGTCGCCGGACGGAACGCGGTTGGCATTCACGGAACAGAACGGTGTAATGATGCAGGTGCGCACAGTGGCCGTAGAGGCGGCCTTGGCTGCCGGCGAAGGGAATCAGCCAGCGCTGCGTGCGGCGACAAACGCGGGCCAGACCCTGTTGGATGAGGCGAAGCTGGGACCGACTGGCTCGGCGGACCCGACGCTGGGAAGCGCGTCTCCAGTTTGGCGGACAGCGGAATCGCTCAGCGTAGGGGTGTTTCGGCAGACCGCCGCCGAGGGCGGGGAATTACTCGCCTCGAGCATTGCACGCGGAAACGCGAAGATCGCAGGTAGCTTTGCCCTGCCTGTGGCCTGGTCACACGACGGACGCTTTCTAGCGTTGCGATCATTCGAGGGCAGCGGGCCGGGGAGTATTCGGGGCGAGTCGGCAGTGGTGATCGATGGCGCGTCATTAGCGGAAATCCCGCGGAAAAGGGCAGCGAACGGTGTGGGACACGAGAGCCAGCCTATCCCGGGCACGCATGTGCTGATCCTGGGCTGGTGGCAGTGAGCGCGCAGTGATGAGCCAGCGGATGGGACTGATCACTGGACAGCGCTTGATCCTGACGATCGCCGCGAGTTTGCTACTTCTGGCCACGGGACTGCTCGCAAGCAGCCTCCATGATCGGTCCAATATGGCAGCACACGGAGAGCTGAACGCGGCCCAGGGCGACGAAGGCATCGTGTGTTCCAGCTTCGGCGGGGGGGCACCGTATCAGTTCGCCACATACGAGGCGACGCGGAACCGCGCGCCGTACCTGACAGCGCAACGGCTGGCGGCGCTCGGTCAACTGCTACCGAAAAGTGATGGACTGGCCTTGCAAGCGATCTCGACCGGGCGCTTCGGCGCTCGAACTAAGTCTGAGACCGGTACGATCCCCGCGCAGCTGCTGCACGCAATCAGCTGGGTCGAGAGCCGGCTGACGCAGGCTCGTCCGGGGGTGCCGTTCGAGAGCATAGGACCGGTTCTGATCTCCCCTTCATGCGCATACGGCTTAATGCAGGTGGCGTCATTCTTCTCAAACCGTGGCGACGTCCCGAGCAGTGCAGAGTCGTTGGTGGGAACGCATTACGCCTACAACGTGGCAGCAGGATCGCAAATTCTGGCAGACAAATGGAACCAAGAGTTCTTCCCGCAGGTAGGCGACGCCAATCCACTTCTGATCGAGTCCTGGTACTACGCCACTTGGGCGTACAACGGCTGGGCATTCGTCAACCACCCGGCCGGCACAGAGGTGGATCCGTTCCGCACACCGTACGACTGTGCGGCGCCGTTCAACGGCTATCCGTATCAGGAACTGGTCATGGGCTGCATTGAGAACCCGCCCTCCGTCGACGGGGTGCAGCTATGGGATGCACTCAATCTGCGCCTGCCGAACCTGAGCGCGCTAGCGGCGGCGGGCGGGCCGCTAGATGTAGACATCTACTTCGACGGGTGGGCAAGAGTGTTCGCAGGGACGGACACGGCGACGCCGTTCGCAGGAATGAACATGACGCTGCCAGCGGGGGCGACGATCGTAGCGCCGCCACGAATCAGTGCGGAGGCAGCGGCGGAGCAGCGCGCAGCGATCTTCGAGTTACCAGAACTGGCAGTGGGCGAATTGGTCGTCGAGTTGGTGGCGACAGAACGGGAGGTTGAGTCGGGCACGATCACTGTGCGCAATACAGGCACGGGATTGCTAGTCTACCGGCTGATTCCTAGCGTGCACTGGCTGACACTGAGCGTTCCAGCCGGGATCGCAGTTGGTAATGGAGTTCCCTTATTGGCGAACGAGCCCTTTGCAGCGTCGATCGTCTTAACGGCGGACTCCCACGGGCTGACGGAAGGGTTGCATCAGGGCAGTGTTCTGGTGCAGGCATTGTTTCCAGATGGAGCCGTAGTGCAGGAGACAGTCGTCGTGCTCGTCGATAAACAGGGGGTGCCTCGCTACGAGGCGGGGCAGCCGGTGAGCTAGGCTGAGCGGGACAGTTGGCTCACGTCGGTGCACTACGCTGGTGACCTGATTGAGCTGTGAGTGAGGCGACCATGCTGGGGCGCATTATGGGTTCGGTGCGACGTAACCACGCGCTGGAGCACGCAACGGTCTCAGTATTACTGAGCCGCATGGGCCCAAATGTGCGGCTAGTGGGGCGAGCAGTATCCAACGGGTTCTACATCTACGGCAATGTGCCGCAAGAACAGTTGGAGTCGGCTGCGGAAGAAGCGCTGGAGCGCATGCAGCGGGGCGAATCCCACCTGGCGGTGTCCCCGATGTGCGGTACGAATCTCGCGATGGGCGGCACACTTGCGGGGCTAGCGGCGCTGGTAACGGTGGGCAGCGGCGACCGCTGGGAGCGGACGCCGAATGTGCTGACGGCGGCGATGCTGGCGATGTTGGCGGCGCAGCCACTGGGTCGGATCGCACAATAGTACCTGACGACGTCACCGGACCTGGATGGCACGAACATCCTCCACGTGCGGTCGGGCGGCAGCGGGCGTGGAAGATATTTAAAGGTAGAAACGGTGCGCGAGTAGCGCGCGCTCAGACGTCTATCCGCCCCCTCATAGCTGAACCTGATAGAGCATCAGTCTTCTAAACCGAAGCACCTGGTTCGCTGGAGTTCCACGTCGATCCTAGAGTCCTTTCTTCAAGAAGACAGCGGAGACTTCCGTCCCAATCCGTCCCGCGTCGCTCACCCAGACTGGGATCAAAACCGGATAAGGAGATATCCAACGGATTAGAAGCTCCTTCAGATCGGTCACTGGCAGTCCGCTCGAGTCTGGACGGCCGCCATGCCGTGGGCGATCTTCGGGGTTTCCATGCAATCGTGCACCAACTCGGACTGGCCACAACCCGCCCCTACGTACCCTTCTTTTGTCCCCATGGGGCCAGCGTCGACGGACTAGTGTGGGCCAAATCAAGATATCGTCCGGGGGATCGTCGAAGAAGCGTTTCCGTTCCACCGTTGTGCAATTGCGCATTTCCCAGGCAAGCTACAGTCGCAATTCGTGGGGCGGATCAACGTGCCCGAAATTCGTCGGCAGTGATCGCTTGTCGTGGGAGTCCCGGCGAGAATCGGCACCGCTCTCCGGAATACTAGAGAATTCACAGAAGTCCAGCCAGGACTCATTACTGTTGATGCTCCCACAGAATGCGGCGGCGGTGGCGTAGATTCCCGGCATGCCCGAAATGTTGGGGGGGGGGATGGAGCACATCGCGCCGCGGGGACTAGCCGGTAACTGAGCATCGCGGCGATCGAGTGGAGACCCAATTCCCGTCTCCCTTTAGCCTGATACACTGGACTTTCGTCAATTCAGAATGAAGGTGTTTATGCCGCCGCTTTTTCCCGTTTCCACCGTGGGGAGCTGGTCCCGTCCACCCGAGCTCGTTCGAGCTTTGCGCAAGCGACAGGCTGGCGAGATTTCACAGGCAGAATTCGACACCCTTGCCGATCAAGCCGTACTCGACTCCCTGCGCTTCCAAGAAGAGGCCGGCGTCGACGAGGTCACGGATGGCGAGCAGCGCCGCGACAACTTCTACTCCTTCGTGGTAGAGAAGATTGAAGGCATGCGGCTCATGACGGTCTCTGAGCTGCTCGATTACGTGCCGGACCGCGCCAGCTTCGAGGAGATTCTGCGCGCGGGCGATGTGCCCGCCTTCGCCATCAAGAGCCCCGTAGCCATCAACAAGCTCCGGCGCAAGCCCACCGGTCTGGCGCTCGACGAGGTTGCCTTCCTCCAGAAGCACACGAGTAAACCGATCAAGGTGCCACTGCCCGGACCGTATCTACTCACCCGTTCGGCCTGGTTCGAGCAACTCTCCAAGGATGCCTACCCCACCCAGGAGTCGTGCGCCGAAGACGTCGTTCAAATCCTGCACGACGAGATCCTCGCGCTCCGGGACATGGGCGTCGCCACGGTGCAGCTCGACGAGCCCACCCTGACTCAGGTCGTCTACGGTGACGAGAGCGAAGAGACTTTCATGTGCGCGGCGCTGGGCTCCCGGCGAGACCCGAGCGACGAGATGGAGTTCGCCCTACGGCTGATGGAAGAGACTGTGGGCGACATCGAAGGCATCCGCCTCTCCATGCACGTCTGCCGCGGCAACTGGAGCAAGAAAGAGGAGGTGCTATTGGAGGGCAACTACGGCCCGCTCCTCCCCTGGCTCATGCGCATGCCAGTCGATGAGCTGGTGCTGGAGATGGCGACGCCGCGCGCCGGAGAAGTCGATGTCTTCAAGGAATACGGCAACGACAAGGATCTGGGATTGGGCGTCGTCAACCCCCGCACGGACGAGGTGGAAGATCCCGCCGCCATCGTCGCGCGCACTAAGGAGTTCCTCCGCTTCTACGATGCCAGCAAGATCACCCTGAACCCCGACTGCGGTTTCGGTACCTTTGCCGAACGAAATGTCGCCACGCCGGAGGTCGCGGGTGCCAAGCTCAAGGCAATCGTGAGCGCGGCACAGGAGCTGCGCACGGACTTCGCGCAAACGTAGGAAGACAGCACACAATGACGACCCAGGAAGACATGGTCATCAATGGTCTGCACCCAGCGAAGCTGGAAGCAGTCATCGAGGGGCTTAAGGACAAGGACAATCTCGAGGCCTTCAGCGGGCCCTGGCGCTCGCGTGTCGTCTGGCAAGACGGCTTCAAGGCCAAGGCACACACCCGCACTCACACCGTGGAGCTGGACGAGCCGGATGCCCTTGACACACAGGACACCGGCGCCAGCGCCCATGAGCATCTGCTCTCCGCGCTGGGCTCCTGCATCATGGTGGGCTTCGTGCTCAACGCAACCCGCCGAGGCGTACAGATCAACAACCTGGAGATCGCCGTGGAGGGCCACTTCCAGAACATTCTCAAATGGGCCGGGTTGGACGATGATGGCAACCCCGGGTATGGCGGAGTCGACGTGAAAATCTACGCTCAGGGCGACGCTGACGAAGCGACGCTGCAGGAGATCTTCGACCTAGCCGTGGCCGGCTCGCCTGTCGCCCAGACCGTGACGCGGGCGACACCGGTTCACGCTGAGTTGGAGATCGTGCAATAGGTTCCGCGATGCAACTTGTCGATATCAGCTCTCTTCTCCCAGACCCGTCAGCGGTGGGAGCCGTCATCGTTGATCCACGACGGGCAGTCCGCTACCTACAAGGCCACATCCAAGGCGCAATCAACGTGCCCGCCGCCAAGGCTGTCGACGCCGACGGCACGCTGCTCGTCGATGATGACCTAGCGGACTGGCTATCAGGGCTGGGCGTCCCGAGCGACATTCCCGTCCTTCTCTATGACGACGCCGACGGGCGCGACGGCGCCATGCTCGCCTGGATCCTGGCCTACCTAGGCCATACCGACGTGCGCTTCGTGCGCCAACCTTTTAGCCACTGGCAAGATCTCGGTGGCGAACTGTACTACCGTCCCGTCACACCACCATCCGCGCGCTTCACGCCTCGCCCGATCCCGGAACTGCGCGCGCGACGCCAGGATGTGCAGCGCACCATCACCGAAGGCGCGGGCCCCGTCCTTCTGGACACCCGAACCCGGGACGAATTCGTCGGCGACGTCGAGTTCGACGGACGGGGCGGTCACCTGCCGGGCGCGGTGCACGTCCCCTGGGAGACATTCCGCCCGCAGGAAGACGATCTATTCCCCACCGCGACGGACGCTGCGCGGATCCTGAAAGAGGCAGGGATTGAGCCGGGGCAACCGATCATCGCCTACTGTCAGCGCGGACCCCGAGCCGCTGTCCCCACTATCGCCCTGCGCCTCCACGGCTACGACGTACGTCTGTATGACGGCTCCTTCAGCGACTGGATCAGCGATCCCGACGCTCCGATCGAGCGATAGCGTCGCGCGGCTATTCGCCTGGAGCTCGAAGGACGTGGTCGAGGTTCTTGAACAGACGGTGGAGTACCTGAGACTCGGCTGGAGAGTGACGAGCGCAACCACGTCCTCACTGGCCTCTTCGACGGATTCATAGTTCAAAAGACGTGCCGATCACAGTGCGATGCCCCGGCGCAAATGCGCCGTGTATCGTGTCCCAATGGCAGCCCTCTAGGGTCAGAACTGGGATCAAAACGTAGCGCGGTCGAAGAGGATGACCAACACTCATAGGCGATCTGGCCTTTGGTAAACGCCCGTAATACGGT
>CAZZMQ010000065.1:0-6536 GCA_964655365.1 uncultured Dehalococcoidia bacterium
CCGTTGGTAGGACTGCAGCTTCATTTCCCGCATCGTCGCCTCCGAGGCCTGCTTGCCGAGCGGCGCCCAGACGGCTTCGGACTCCTGCATCGGAGTGCTCGCATATCCGGATCGGAATGATCTGGGCAGGAACTTGTAACTGTCGACGGCCATAAATGTTCTCCTCTTTGAGTCGCGCCTAGTCTCGGGACTCGTTGCTGATTTCGTTCACCAGCGACATGAAGTGTTGGAGGTTGTCGAGCCGTTCTCCCACCGTCTCTCCTTCGATGCCACCGCGGATCGTCGTCACGCCGGCGTTCCGATAGACGCGCAGGCGCTCGAGGATGGCGGTGTCGTCGCCAATCAGATTGATCTTGAAAGCGAGGTCGATGGGAACGCGGTCGCGGGCCTCTTCGCGTTTCCCTTCGATCCAGAGTCGCTGCACCTCTTTGGCCTCGTCGGCGTAGCCCTGGCGGCAGAAGGCGTCGTTGTAAAAATTGCTCGTGGCGGAGCCCATCGCGCCGAGTGTGAAGGCGATGCCGCGTGCGTGCTCCGCGGCGAGGCGCTCAGGATCGTCGGTAAAGACGATGGCACCACCGGCTTGTAGATCGATCGTATCGAAGTCGCGCCCCGCCGCCTCGGCGCCTGCTCTGATCTCGTCAAAGAAGACGTCGGCTGTCTCCGGGATGAAGGAGGTTCCAAGCCAGCCGTCGGCAGTCTCTCCGGTCATGCGCAGACTGCGGGGACCTAATGAGGCGAGATACATGGGGGGTGGTTCCACCGCAGGGGAGCCGGAGCGGATCGCCTTGCCCTCTCCACCCGGAAGCGGCAAGACGTGGTGATAGCCGTCGTATTCGAGCTTAGCTCCCGAGCATGCCAATCGAACGATTTCGATGATCTCTTTCAGTCGCCCTACTGGTCGGTCAAAAGGGATGCCATGCCAGCCTTCGATCACCTGCGGCCCGCTGGTACCCAAGCCGAGCATGAAGCGCCCGCCCGTCATCGATTGCAGGGACATCGCCGTCATCGCGATCAGCGCTGGTGTGCGCGTGCCGCCCTGGATTATGCCGGTGCCCAGCTTGATTGAATCTGTGTGCCCCGCCAGATAAGCGAGCGGCGTGATCCCGTCGTGGCCCCAGGCCTCCGCTGACCAGAGCGAGTGGACGCCTAGCTTTTCGGCTTGCTGCGCATAGCTCACTGCGCTGCTCCAGTCGTTCACGCCGTCGCGATGCAGCCCGATTGAAACCCTCATGGTTGTCCTCTCGTGCGCCTCGCTTGTGTCGCTAGCCGGGGTAGCCGGGGATGACCTTGTTAGTCAGTACTTGTTGGGCATGATCCTGATCGTGGACGCGTTGGAAGAGATACCAGGCGCGCGCGTGCAGATCACCAAAGAAGCCGTGGGGCGTCATGGCCTCGAACGAGGGTGGTTCCGGCAACCCATCGATCAAGGACGCTAGGCGGACCGAGTCCTCGTGGAGGGAGTGGGTCAGGCCGTCCCACGTTTCATGAGCAGGTTCGCGTGGGGGGTCGGTGTTGCTCGCTAGGACGGCATTGCCCGCCGCCAGGCTGCGCACGAGTTTTTGTACGTTGAGAGATCCTTGCAGCACGTGGTGCCCGACCTCGGCGATGCTCCAGTGGTCGCTACTCGATTGAAAGTCGGCCTGTTCGGCGTTCACGTCTGCGATTGCGGCGAGGAACTCCAAGCGGCCGGCGATCACGCGTGGCCAGAGGTCCAGCCAACTGTATTTTTCTCCTTGTGCGAGCAGATAGCCGCGCACGCGGTCCGCTTCGTGAGCGTCGGGTCCGGCCATCGGAAAATCCTCTCACTTTAGGCGAGAGTCTAGCTGAGGCTGTCGTTTGAGGGGATTTCATTTGGTGCGCCAGTCGGGAGTTTTTGAGGGAGTGGCACTGGGGCCGGGTAAGCGCAATGAGATCAAGCGGGCCACGGACACGATTGAGCCCACCGTGCCCGAGGTTCAACTGCCACTTTGAAGCCCGATCCGCGAAGGTGCCGCGTAATGGTCGCACGAGGAATTAGTCCGGCCCGTTGCCGCGCGGCAGTATCTCGACGGACCTTTTCCCTTGGGGAAGATCGAAGGCGATAACATGCTACGTCGTGAGCGAATGGAGGACAGAATGGAGATTGGGATCGGCGTCGACGGTAGCTTGGGTTTGACCTTTGACGAGGAACGCCAGATTGCACGGGAGGCTGTGGACCTGGGCTATACGAGTATGTGGACGCCGGAAGGCGTCGGATATGATTCGTTCCAACTCTGTGCGATGCGCTGGGACGCCAGCCGTGAGACGGACTCTGTTGGGTTGATCACGGGGATTGGGGTGTGCCCGGTCGCCCACCGCAGTCCCGTGGCGTTTGCTATGAGTGCGGCTACGGTCTCGGCGCTGACTAGCGGTCGTTTTATTCTCGGTATCGGATCGGGCGGGATTTACCGGCCCGCCGCGCGCCGCATGTTGGGCCTTCCGGATCGCTCGACGCTAGGTGTGATGCGCGAGTACCTCACGGCGATTCGTGGACTGCTGGCTGGGGATGCTATTCAGGTGGATGGGGAAGCCGTTTCCCTGCATGACATGCGCTTGGGTGTATCGCCACCGCCGACTCCCGTCTACCTCGGTGCGTTGGGTCCCAAGATGTTAGAACTTGGCGGCGAACTGGCAGATGGCATCAGTCTCAATTGGTGCACGCCGGAGCAGATCGCCTGGAGCCGGAAGCTCGTCGACGCTGGATCGGCCGTGACGGGCAAGGCCTCAGGATCAGTAAAATTTGCCTCGTACATCCGCATCTGTGTTGACGATGACGTCTCCACGGCCCGAATGGCCTACGGGCGATCCGTGCTGAGTTATGCGTTGGGGCAGAGCGTGCCGACGGAGCGGGAACGAGCCTTCGGCTACCGTGGGCACTTTGAGCGGATGGGCTATAGCGATGAGCTCGCGGCACTCGACGACCTGCGTCGTGACGGAGTTAGCACCGAGACGCTGGTTGAGACCGTCTCGGACGAATTCTTGCTGGCGACGGGCTACTTTGGCACGCCAGATGGTGCCGCCGAGGCGTTTACGCGGCTCTCCGAGGGGCTCGACACATCGATTGTGCGCATTGTTGGCGCCCGTCCTGGGATAGAATCCGCGCGTGCGGTGATGCGGGCTTGCGCGCCCTGCTGAGACCGGACCGTTGCAGGTAACGGCGATAGGCTGACCCGCAACTAGGTGTGAGCCAGTGAAAGGACCGCCCATGGTCGTCGCAAGCACGGTGATCGATCTGCTGCGTGAGGCAGATCCGGTATCTCGGGCGATCGGCTCACCGGGGCGTGACGACCTTAGCTTTGGCGGTCTGATCGAGTTGATCGAAGCAAGCGCCGCCACCTTGAACCGCTTCGGGCTGGGCCGCAACGATGCGATCGGGATCGTGCTGCCCAATGGGGCCGAGATGGCGACGGCCTTCCTTGCGGTCGCCTCCAGTGGATCAGCCGCCCCGCTCAACCCTGGCTATCGGGCTGAGGAGTTCGCTTTCTATCTAACCGACCTCGACGCGAAGGCCCTAGTGGTCATGGCTGGTGATGACACTCCGGCACGCGTGGCTGCCGCCGAGCATGATATTCCGCTGGTCGAACTGGTGCCGCGCGAGAAAGGACCCGCGGGAATCTTCGAACTACGGTCCGATCTGACTGGCGATGCCGTGAGTGGTGGATTGGCGTCGAGCGACGAAGTGGCGTTGATCCTGCATACCTCCGGGACGACATCGAGGCCCAAGATCGTACCGCTGAGTCATGCGAACGTCTGTGCTTCGGCGCATCACATCGCCGCTACGCTCGATCTGAGTTCGGGCGATCGCTGTCTGAATGTGATGCCACTGTTTCACATTCACGGGTTGATCGCGGGTGTGCTTTCCAGCCTCGGCGCCGGCGGTAGCACCTACTGTTCCCCGGGCTTCAATGCAATGCGCTTCTTCGGTTGGGTAGAAGAGAGCGCACCGAGTTGGTATACGGCGGTGCCAACGATGCATCAGTTGATCCTCACGCGGGCGGAGCGCAACGCCGAGGCGATCGCGGCCAATCCGCTGCGTTTCATCCGCTCATCATCTTCGTCGCTGCCGCCGACCGTCATGGCGGAACTGGAAAAGGTCTTTGAGGCGCCCGTGATCGAGAGCTACGGCATGACCGAAGCCGCCCACCAGATGACGTCGAATCCATTGCCGCCGGGGACACGCAAGCCGGGCACGGTCGGCATGGCGGCTGGACCTGACGTTGCGATTATGGATGAAGGTGGCACGCTACTCGAGGCCGGTTCGACTGGGGAGATCGTCATTCGGGGTCCCAACGTCGCTGCGGGCTACCAGAGCAACGCGGAGGCCAACGCTACCGCCTACCGCAACGGCTGGTTCCGCACTGGTGACCAAGGCGTGATCGATCCCGACGGTTATCTCACGATTACCGGGCGGCTGAAGGAAATCATCAATCGTGGAGGCGAGAAGATAAGCCCACGAGAGGTCGACGAGGTTTTGCTCATGCATCCCGCCGTCGCACAGGCGGTCACTTTCGCAATACCGCATGACCGGCTGGGGGAAGAAGTCGCGGCTGCCGTTGTGCAACGGTCAGGAGGCATCGGAGCGAGACCTGCGTAAGTTCGCAAGTGATCACGTCGCTGACTTCAAGACCCCGCGCCGGATCGTAATCCTGGATGAGATCCCCAAGGGCGCGACGGGTAAGATCCAGCGCATTGGGCTGGCCGAGAAATTAGGTTTGACGTCGTGAGCGGCTCGAGTCGGATTGATCGGCGACGGTGACTCGGATCTGCCTCTACGGCGCAGGTGCGATCGGCGGGTACATTGGCGCACAGCTGATACGAGCTGGCGATGCCGAGGTGACGTGCATCGCGCGTGGTCCCCACCTTGATGCGATGCGGGAGCACGGTCTGACTCTGCGCATCGAAGGCGACGAGTTCACGGTTCGGCCGGAAGCTACTGACGACCCAGCCCAAGCCGGTCCGCAAGACTACGTGATCATCACGCTCAAGGCACATTCTGTGCCAGGCATCGTCGATCATCTTGCTCCGTTACTGGGTCCTGAGACCGCCGTCGTTACCGCCATGAACGGCATTCCCTGGTGGTATTCGCATATGCTCGATGGCTGGAGCGGTCCCCCGCAGATAGAAAGCGTCGATCCCGGGGCTGCGCAATGGTGCACCATAGGTCCTGAGCGCGCGATCGGCTGCGCAGTCTGGCCATCGGCGGAGATTGTTGAGCCAGGCGTCATCCAGCACGAGTACGGCAACCGCTTTTCGCTTGGCGAGCCTAACGGCGAGCGCTCCGATCGGGTCAATCTATTGGCCCAATTGTTGACCGAGGCCGGCCTGCGCGCTCCGGTGTCTCGCGATATCCGGTCCGAGATCTGGGTCAAGTTGCTCGGCAATCTCGCCTTCAACCCGATCAGCGTGCTGACGCACGCCACCCTCGACTCGATAGCGACCGATCCCGCTACCCGCCTCGTCGTCGAGGCACTGATGCTGGAGGGCCGTGCCGTGGGTGAACGGCTCGGTGCTCGATTTGCGATGAGCATCGATAAACGGATTGATGCTGCGGCCGAGGTCGGCGCGCATAAGACATCGATGCTGCAAGACTTCGAGCGAGGTCGCCCCCTTGAGATCGACGCACTCATTGGCGCTGTGATCGAGCTGGCGCGACGGGTCGACTTGGCGACGCCCACGATCGACGTCGTGCATGCCCTGGTCATGCAGCGTGCCCGCCAAGCAGGGCTGGCGTCCTAGGGTCGTCGGAGCCCGGCTAGTCGCGTGGCAGGCCCAGCCCCCGCGTCGCGATCACGTTGCGCTGGACCTCGGACGTACCGCCGCGAATCGTGGCTGGCACCGTGCCGACGTATGTGTGCGCAGCACGCGCGGCAGAGTCGCTCCCATCTAAGCGGTTGCCGTGCAGCCCGAAGACTCGCGTCGAGGTTAGCGCTAGGCGTTGGCTCAATTCCGAGTTGAATAGCTTTACCATCGACGCTTCATGGTTTGGCACGAGGCCCTGGTTCTGCATCGAGATGATGCGGAAGGAGAGCTGGTGCATGACTTCGATCTCGACGTAGCGCTCCGCTAACTCGTGCCGTAACGGTCCTTCACTGACGCGTGCATGGGAGCCGAGTTCATTTTTCCGAATTTGGCCGAAGAGACGGTTCAATGCCCGTCGGGCGGCGACCGCGCCGGCGATGTTTGAGCGTTCGAAGTCGAGCAGCGTCATGCCGACATACCAGCCGCGATTTAGTTCGCCGACTAGGTTGCGTGCCGGAATGCGGACGTCTTCGAAGAAGACCTCGTTGAAGTAATGGCCACCGTTCATGTTGATCAGCGGGCGCACCGTGATCCCAGGCGCGTGAATGTCGTCGATCATGACGAACGAGATCCCGCGATGCTTGGGCGCATCGGGATTGGTCCGCACGAGCGCGAACATCGCGTCGGCGGCGTGCGCGCCCGAAGTCCAGATCTATTGCCCGAGGATGATGAAGTCGTCGCCGTCGCGTCCGGCGAGTGTCTGACGCGATGCCTGGTCG
>CAZZMQ010000065.1:6546-14240 GCA_964655365.1 uncultured Dehalococcoidia bacterium
CACCGGCAAGGATTGAGGCGAGATATTTTGATTTTTGTTCGTCGCTGCCGTGCATGATCAGCGTGGGCCCCAGCATCGCGACACCCGATCCGCCCACACCAGGCGCCCCGGCCTCCGCCAGTTCCTGATTGAGAATGAACTGTTCCATTGGCGAGAGCCCTGCGCCACCGTATTCCTTGGGCCAGTGTGGGGCGACCCAGCCCCGCGTACCAAGCGCGCTGGCCCAGTTCCGCGCGGCTGACTCTTTCTCGGCCTCACCGGATTTACGGTCGAACTCCCAGACTCGCTCAGGCAGACTGCCGTTCCGTGCCAGGTCGGCGTATCGCTCGGGCAGCTCGTCGTTGATCAGTGTCTTCACCTCAGCGCGGAAGGTCGCTTGCTTTGGGTTGTCGATCCACTCCATGCGCTAGGTCTCCTGCAGTTCCTCTGTGCTTATCGTGCGCCGATCGTAGCTGTTGTTGTGGGCTTGCGGTTGCCCCGATCTCCGTTTGGCTGCGGACGGAGCCACTGGTAGGACGATTCGATCTCACGCAGAGGCATGACTAGATGAGTGAACTTCCAGAACAGCAGCCGTGTCTCTCGTGGTTCGATGAACTCCTCGATGCCGAATGTCTCGGTGGAACCGAAGGGAGGACGTATTTCAGTTAGGCGTTTCTCGATCTCTTCCAGCTTGGGAGGCGGATCACATGCGGAAGTAAGGTTGGCGCGATGGACGGCCTCGATTCGTGCTCCCGGGAAACGTTCCCAGCACACCGAGTGCCAAACGTGGCGATATGAGAGCGCGGAGGCATTCTGGTGCGCGGCTCCCATAATCCCACACGTGTTGTGCACGGTCACCGGACACCGGGACGCCGTCGACGGCCAGATCGCCGATATCGCGTGCACGCCACGAAGGTTTGTCGCGCCTCTTCTGCCTCGCGGCCAGTTAGGACCCCGAGGTAATTGACGAAGTGCACGATCGACAGCCGGCATGCCTGAGCCAGATCGACACGTCGCAAGCGGCCGCTATCAAGGCACTGGCATCGTGACAGGAGTCACTGTCCAGGATCCTTACCGGCCAGCCGTCGGCCCGGGCGAACGTCAGTCTCCTGAGTTGTTGCGGAGTCAAGTTTACTCAGATGGCTACTGACCGAATGAAGCGCCGATCTGCTCCCGACCCCTAGACTGGGGGCCGCTTCGCCCCGGTGATGTGGCCGGACTGCAAGGAGAGGTTCTCGATGAAGCTTGGAATGTTCACGATGCCCAGTCATCCGCCGGAGCGCTCATTAGCGGATGGGCATGAGTTCGACCTCCAGACGCTCGTTTGGGGCGACGAGTATGGCTTCGAGGAGGCCTGGATCGGTGAGCACCACACCGCGATTTGGGAGCCGCACCCCTCGCCGGACCTTCTAATGATCGAGGGCTTCCGTGCCACGGAGCGGATTCGGATCGGTAGCGGCGGTTTCTTGCTGCCGTATCACCACCCTGCCGAGTTGGCTAACCGCGTGGCGATGCTGGATCATATCTCCGGCGGCCGTCTCAACTTTGGGATCGCTGCCTCCGGACTGCCGTCTGACTGGGAGATGTTTCAAGTTGACGGCATGGGCGGAGAGAACCGCGATATGACGCGCGAGGCGATCGACTGCATCCTGGGTATGTGGACGCAGGAGCCCGGCTGGGTGCATGAGGGGAAGTATTGGAAAGCTGCGGTACCCGAGCCGCTCGAGCCCGGCCTATATCATCACATCAAACCTTTGCAGGAACCTCATCCGCCTATCGGAGTGGCCGGGCTTTCCTCTCCCTCACCCACGCTCCACATGGCGGGCGAGCGAGGGTGGATCCCGATGTCGCTGAACCTCAACCCTGGCTACGTGAAGGGGCACTGGGATTCGTACGAGGCGGGCGCCAAATCCACCGAGCGTTGCGTGAGTCGGCGGGACTGGCGCATGGTACGTGAAGTCTTTGTAGCGGAGACGGATGAGGAAGCAATTGAGGCCAGCGTGGGTGGCATGATGGGTCGTATGATGCGCGACTATTTCCTTCCCCTGCTTGGCGACTTCGGGTTCAAGGATTTCCTCAAGCACGAGCCTGGCGTGAGTGATGCGGAAGTCACTCCGGAGTACTGCGCCGAGCACAATTGGTTAGTGGGCTCACCGGAGACTGTGGCGGCGAAGATCGAGAGGACCTATGACGAGGTGGGCGGATTCGGCCACCTGCTGGTGTTCTGCTTTGACTACGCCGACAACCCGGAGCCCTGGCGTCGTTCGATGGAATTGCTCGGAACAGAGGTCATGCCGCGCGTCGCCCACCTCGAGGGCGACTAACTCTAGGAAGGACCGTTTCGCCATTCCGCCCGATTCGACGAACAAACAGATCGTGTGGGATGCACTCGCGGCTTGAGCCGGGGGCGATCGCAACGCTTTTTTCCGGATCCTGGCTGATGATGGGCACTGGACGGTGACTGGGACCACCGAGATATCGGATAGCTTCACTTCACAGTAGAGTTCCTCGACAACACGGTGGGAAAGATCGGTTCGGGACTGGCGTGGCCCTTAATCCCCGCTTGAGGGAGTTTGCTGGCCGACAGTGGTCTCGTCTCGATCCAGTGGGAGGCGCAATCGGAGACGAAGTCGGGAGATCCTACCTGCGACGTATTCATGGGTCATTCGCTTCGATCGAGGTCGCCTTACCGAAGGTACGGCGTATCCTCGGACGCGTGTTTCGACGCGGTAGACACTCGTCTGCGCTGTGAGAAAGAGCGTTGAGTAGTCGGCCTCGCCGAAGGCGAGGTTGGCCGCGTGTTCGGCCATTTCGAAGACCCCGAGCCGCTCGCCGCTGGCGTCGATGACCCAGACGCCGCCGGCCCCCGTCGACCAGAGTCGCCCATCTTCGTCGACCTTCATGCCGTCTGGCACGCCGCGACGATCATCATCGCTCATATCAGCGAAGAGGTCGCCGCCGGAGAGCGACCCATCAACCGCGACATCGTAGCGTTTGATAATTTTGTCTTGCGAGTCGCCAATGTAGAGCACGGATTCGTCTTGGTTGAATGCGAGGCCGTTGGGTTGCGAGAAGTCGTCGACGACGAGGGAGAGTGCGCCGTCGGTAGTGACGCGGTAGACACCCTGGTGGTCGAGTTCCTGCACTGCGTTAGGATCGCCGAAGAGGGGGCCGCCGGGTCGCGGAATCCCGTAGTTAGGGTCGGTGAAGTAGATCGTGCCGTTACCAGCGATCACGAGGTCGTTGGGGCTGTTGAGGCTCTTGCCCTCAAAGCGCCGTGCGACATCCTCGCCCGCGGCGTTGTAGGCACCGCGAGAAACGCGCCGACCGGCGTGTTCACAGGCGACCAGATTCCCGGCGGAGTCGATCGTGAGCCCGTTGGAAAAACCGCTCGGCGCTCGGTAGGTTTCGGCCAGGTCGCTGCCGGGTCGCCAGCGATGGATGCGGTTTCCGGGGATATCGCTGAAGAGGAGGCAGTTGTCCGCAGCGACCCAAACGGGGCCCTCGGTGAACTTGAAGCCTGAGCAGAGTTTTTCTTCTTCGCTTGAGACGAGTAGGTCGCGCAGTCCGACGTCGTTGCTGATTTCCATTGTTTCTAATCTTTCACCCTAACCTGATGAGCTCGTTGAGGTGGCCTTCTGTTTGGATATGGTTTATGAACTGGGTCTCGTAAGCGTCCTCGGGATGGCTTCGCACGGCCTCGTCGAGCGCGTGCGCGTCTTCGCCGACCAGAATCCGCCAGCGATCCTGGCGGACACCGTTGAGGATAATGGTGCTGGCCTGGGCCGCAGTGGTGGGAGCGTTCTCGCGGAAGTTTGTCGCACGCTGCTTAAGCGATGCAGGGAGTGTATTGTCGCGGAGCGGGTCGCCGTGCTTCTGGGCAAGGGTGGTGTTGCTGACGATTCCCGTGCCGATGTGACCCGGCATCACGACCGAGACCTTGACGTGCGGCGCGTTGAGGCGCAAGTCGGTCAGTAGCGCTTCCGAGAAGCCTTTGACGGCAAACTTGGCCGCTGAGTAGGCCGTGTGCGAGGTACGAGGCCCGAGGCACGCCCAGAATCCGTTGACCGAACTTGTGTTGATCAAGTGGGCCTGCTCGCTGGCGACGAGTAATGGCATGAAGGCGCGCGTGCAGTAGTAGACGCCGTACCAGCAGATGTCGAACGTTCGCTCCCACTCGTCGCGATCGTCCATCAAGAAACTTCCGCCGCCGCCAATACCGGCGTTGTTGAAGAGCAGATTGATATGGTCCGTGTTGTGCTCGGCCACGACGGCGTCGCGCAACGCGACGACCTGTTCCTCATCGGACACGTCGCAGATATGGGTACTGACTTGCGTCCCCTGTGACATGGCAGCCGCACACAGGTCCTTCGTCTCTGCCATTGACTCGGCGGACAGGTCGCAGAGTGCGACGTGGCAGCCCTCCGCTGTCAGCTCCTGGGCCAGCGCGCGACCCATACCGCTGCCGCCGCCTGTGATCACTGCTCGTTTCCCTTGAAAGTCTTCCATTGCGTTTTTTCTCTAAATTGATTGGGTCGGTGAATGTGGCCGCAGGCTAACGTCGGCATCCGCAGCGCGTCGGCGCTGTTAGCTGTTAGACGACATTGCAGGGGTAGACGGACTTCTTCCAGTCCGAGAATTCCGTCGAGATCTCATGGACCAGCAGCGGCTGGTGTGCCGATGTCTGCATCACTGTGTTGCCGAGCGGATCGATGATGCAGCCGCGTCCCTCGAACGGCTCACCAGCCGAGTCATATCCGCCGCGATTGGAGGACGCAACCCAACAGCCCGACACGATCGCGGTCATACGCATGGCGACGCTGAACGTGTGGGATGCGCCCGGGGGCATTGCACGTGGCACAACGATCAAGTCGACGCCGTTGCGCCCATACTCGCGTGCGTGTTCTGTGAACATAATGTCGGTGCAAATTAAGAAGCCGATGCGGAGGCCGCCGACCTCGCTGACTTGGAAGCTTGTTCGGCCAGGCTCCGTCCAAGTCGTTTCGCGGTAGCCGGGCGAGTCAGGGATATGCTGCTTGGTGTGGGGGAAGCTGAGTTTGGTGTCGGGTGTCCAGACGAAGGCTTGGTTGCAGCGGCGGCCATCGACTTCGGCCGGCCGGGTACCTAGTACGAGCGGCACGCCGAGCTCCGGAAGCGCCGCCAGTCCAGCAGCGTGTTCGCTGATCGACTCCTCCCAGGCGCCGCCGTCGAACTGCTCGCGAGCGCCGATCCAGGGTCCGAAGGGCAGTTCGTTCAGCACGAGCAGTTCGGGCCGTGTGCGCTGAAGTTCGCGGATGAGCGCGGTCCAGCTATCGGAGCCGGGTCGCAGCTCAGGATCGGATTCGACGACGGCGGCTCGAGTAATCGGCATAGTGCGTCCTTTTCAACCACGCCCAAAGAGACGGTCGGCCGCGCAGAGGATAGGGAAAACGCGCAGTTTTGGCTCGCGCGGCTCGTTGATGAGAGCGAAGCCGCCGGTGCGCTACCCTGCACGTCAAAATCGTGCACCGATGAAGGAGTACGTCTCATGTCAGAGCGCATCGTCGTGCTGGACGGTTACACCCTCAACCCAGGCGATTTGAGTTGGTCCGACTTCGAGGAGTTTGGCGAGATCGTCGTGCACGATCGGACACCAGCGGTGGCTATCGCGGAGCGAGCAGCCGGATGCCGGTTCGCTCTGACGAACAAAACGCCGCTTAGCGCGTCTACGTTGGCTCAGTTGCCGGACCTTCAGTATGTGGGAGTGCTGGCGACAGGATACGACGTGATCGACCTGGTGGCTGCCAAAGAGCGCGGCATCGTTGTGACCAACGTGCCCACGTATGGTACTGACTCCGTGGCACAACATGCGACAGCTTTGCTTCTTGAGCTGGTGCGCCAACCGGCGCTCCACGCGGCAGCTGTGCGGGACGGGGCTTGGTCGGCAAGTGCGGACTGGTGCTTCTCGCTTGCGCCTATTACCGAGTTATCGGGCAAGGTACTGGGTATCGTTGGGATCGGACGGATCGGGCGGGCGTTGGCGCGTATCGGGGCAGCGATGGGGATGTCGATCATTGCGCACGATGAATACCCACCCGACGCGAAAAGCTTGGCCGGACTGGATGTCGAGTTTGTGGAGATGAACGATCTCTTTCGCCGAGCTGACGTGATCAGCCTGCATTGCCCGTTGACGCCGGCGACTGAGCACCTTGTTAACGCAGATCGGCTGCGACTGATGAAGTCCGACGCTGTATTGCTCAACACGAGCCGCGGTTCGCTCGTCGATAACCGCGCGCTGGCGGATGCGCTCCATGCCGGTCAGGTCGGGGGTGCCGGGCTGGACGTGTTGGATTTTGAGCCGCCGCCAGTGGACAACCCCCTGTTACAGGCACCCAACTGTATCGTCACGCCCCACGTGGCCTGGTACGCGCAGGCTTCGCGTCAGCGCTTGATGGATGTTGCCGTATCGAATCTCGCGGCCTTCGCCGCGGGAGAGCCGGTCAATATTGTGGGCGGTTGAGCAGCGCAGCGACGGTGCCCCGAGTTCCACTGGCTAACAAAGGGAGAGCGCGTCCATTTCGGGCTCTCGAGTTCGAAAAGAATGGCGACCCCGAGCAGATTCGAACTGCCGATCTCCACCTTGACAGGGTGGCGTGTTGGACCGCTACACCACGGGGCCATTGGCCTTCCAGTCTACGAATGGCTACGTGGCCGGGCAACCGGCGCTGCGTAACGCCGTGTCGATGTGCGATTGCCTGAGCTCCGTATACTGGATGCAGGAGTGTGTTATGGCCCGAGGCCGTCGAGGTGGGCGCCAGTCCCGCCGCCAGCCCAATCAGACACCGGGACGGCCCATAGTGCCGCGTCCCAGCCGTCGTCGAAGGGGGCGCTCTGGTCCCACCGATGAAGTGCCAACCGCGGCGCCAGGCAGCGCCGAGGCACCAGGTGGTTCGTCTATCCTGGGCGGCGGTGCGGCGCAGGTCACGGCCGGTGGCGTGGGTCGGAGCACTTTGCGCCAGCGTAATCGTGGTGGGCCCAGAAGTGAGGCCGAACGGGAGCGCGGGGGTGCTCTCCGTGCGCGCGCCGTTGCGTACGATTTCCGTTACGTCGGATCCGACTTGCGCTGGATCCTGGGTACGACCGGTGCCAGCGTCGCGGCCGTGATCGCACTCTGGGCGATTCTGCGGCTCTAACTCTGGTCAGTCCATTGATCCCGGTTTGTCGACGAGGGCAAAGGTCAGTTCACCCTGTGCGGCGGCTTCGCCGTCGACGGTGGCTCGTGCCGTCGCTTTGCCCACCGGCCCACGCAGCCGAGTCAGCTCCACTTCCAGGCGCATCTGGTCGCCCGGGACTACCTGTCGCCGGAAGCGCAGTTTATCGATCCCGGCAAAGAGGCCTAGTTGATCCGCGTGTTTATTTCCGGTCATGGCCGCGACTGCCCCGACCTGGGCCAATGCTTCGACGATCAGTACCCCAGGCATGATTGGGTTTCCAGGAAAGTGCCCCTCGAAGAACCATTCATTGGCCGAGACATTTTTCAAGCCCACCGCACGTTTTCCTGCATCCAGTTCGATGATGCGGTCGATGAGCAAGAGCGGATATCTGTGCGGGATCGTGTCCAAGATCCGCTGAATGTCGAAGTCGTCCAGCTCGGTCATGGGCGTGCTCCTCAATCGGTCTGGCGCGACTGGGTCATGTGGGGTTTTCGGTCGGGTGTAAGTGCCGTCGCAGTCCAG
>CAZZMQ010000066.1:0-14192 GCA_964655365.1 uncultured Dehalococcoidia bacterium
CGTAGAACAGGTCGATTACGTGACTGGTTACGGCTTCCCGCCCGGCGGTCTACCAGCCAGGCGAGCTTTGGGCATCCCGGGTCTCGGTCCGCAGAAGGTCTTTAGCAATCTCGCCGTGATGGCACTAGACCCGAGCACGGGTCTGATGGGGATCGAGAGCACCCACGCCGGAGTGGGCCTCGACGACGTTTTGTCGAACACGTCGTTCGACTTGGTGATCCCCGATCCGATACCGATCACCGAGCCACCCTCCGTCGAGGAGGTACAACTGATCCGAAATGAGATCGATCCCCATGGCTTGCGGAAACATCGGTTCTGAGTTGTGCAGGTGGTTCGGGGTTCGACCATTTTCGCGTTCCTCGGGAAGGTTACCTGTAGGCTGTGGCTGGTTACGGCATGATGGATGCCCCTTGTTTTGGGGGCGCGTTCGGGCCACGTGGAGTCAGGAGGATCGAGATGCCAGCGCTTGACGGGATGCGAATCCTCGACATGACCCAGTACGAGGCTGGCACGTCCTGCACCCAGGCGCTCGCCTGGCTGGGCGCCGATGTCGTGAAGATTGAGCCGCCTGGGATTGGCGACCCGGGCCGCTATGTTCAGCCGAGTGAGGGAAACGCCCCCTACTTCATCCAGTGGAATAGCAACAAGCGCAGCCTCGGGCTTGACTTGGCGGACACTCGGGGGCGAGACCTGTTGTTGCGGATGGTGCCGCACTACGACGTCTTCGTGGAGAACTATGCGCTTGGTGTCGTTGAGAAGCTCGACATCGGGTACGAGGTGATGCGTGAGCACAACCCACGCCTCATCTATGCGCGTCTCAAGGGCTTCGGGATGGATGGTCCCTACGCAACGTATCGGAGCTTCGATCCGATCGCGCAGGCGATGGGTGGCGCTGTTTCGGTGACTGGCGAGGGTGGTGGGCGACCGCTCCTGCCGGGGACCATGACCGGGGACTCGGGCACCGGACTGCAACTCGCTCTAGCGATCTCGGCGGCGTACATCCAGCGGCAGCGGACAGGGCGTGGTCAATTCATCGAGATCTCCATGCAGGAGGCATTAACGTATTTCATGCGAACCGCCATTTCTGGTACCGGCTGGGGTCCCACACCCCAAACGCGGCGTGGGGAGGGTATCTCGGCCACGATGCGGCTGTATCCGTGCAAGCCGTTCGGTGAAAATGACTATGTCGTCATCCTGTGTCTCACCGAACGGATGTGGGTTTCCCTCTGCGTCGCGATGGACCGTGCCGACCTAATCTCGGATCCGCGCTTCGCCGACGATGCACTTCGCAAAGAGCACGGCGACGCCCTCCAAGAGGAGATCGGCGCGTGGACGGGCAATCGCACAAAGTGGGCGAGGCGGCCGTGCCCTGTGGCGCGGTGCAAGATACCGAAGAACTGTTTGCGGATCCGCATCTGAACGGGCGCGGCTTTATCCACAAGCTTGATCACCCGGAGCACGGGCCGATCCGCCTGTTGGGCTGGGCACCACGACTCTCGGAAAGCGAAGTGCCATTGGTCCGTGCACCACTATTCGGCGAGCATTCGGCCGAGGTCCTAGCGGAGGATCTGGGACTGGAGCACGACGAGATCGCAACGCTCGTCGGAGATGGTGTTGTGGTGTCACCGCGGATCCCAACCAAAACGTGATGATGTAGGGCGTTCGGTTTCGGCCGGATACGCGGCGACTGTTAGCGTCGGTACCGGCGCTGGCGTGGACTGCTCCGACGAGGAGTGTGTGTGGATTAGGCCGGGGCGGACCTTCGGGTCCTATTGCGAACGCCCCACCCCGGCCGGCACGGGCGTGCGAACCCGGGCCTGAGTGGGGCGTACGGCGGGCGCTGACCTGATCCAGAATCGACTATGTCGACACGATCGGCTACGACCGGCAGGTACCTCGGGCGCACGGCCGTTCGCTCGTCATGTCGAAACCGCGCAGCTCACCGGTAGCCAGCCGTCGCGCAGTCGCCTGCGGCTGCATCCTGCCGCCTGCTGCCAGGGGGCAGGCCGCAGCGCTCACCGAGACGGCCCGCATGCGTCGCCCCGGCTCGCCGTCCGGCGAGGAGACGATCCGCGGGCTGCTCGTCAACGTCCCCATCGGGCCCGACGCTACTCGAACTGCGAGCCCGTGAGCGGAAGGTAAGGCGGGTTCGGGGTCTCTTCCCGGATCCAGGGCCACTTTGACGTCAGTCCGACGAGGGTGCCGTAGCGAGCCGGATTTCGCTCGATCATCTCCGGCGTCGCCGTTGCCCAGTAGAGCTCCTGAGCCTGGATGTGATCGCGCACGAACGGTGTCACGAGCGTCACCCGCTCACCTTCCGTTGTGCGTGGTAGGGCCCCGTGCCAGAGACTGCCGTGCCACGCGATCACCGACCCCCGCGGGATCTCGAGAACCTCGAGATCTTCGTGGTCATGGGCCATTTCCAAGTCTGCGGGCACCGGGCGTCCCCAGCGATGGCTGCCCGGCCAGACACAGATCGCGCCGTTCTCACGCGTGTAGTCGCTGCAGATCCAGTTGAGATTGCAGTATTGCGCGAGGCTCGGCCACGGCGCCGGTATTTTGTTGCTGTGATCCGCGTGAATCCGGAGCGGGGGCGTGGAGCTGTCCTTGACCAACCCCGTCGTCTGGCTGATCTTCGCTCGGAACCCGACCATGTATGTGACGAGTGTCAGCGTTACCGGGCACGTAATGGCCTCTTGGAACACGGGATCCTGCGGTAGGAGGTGTTGGATCGTGTGTCCGGTGCCGGGCCTTGGCGCGTTATGGTCATCCGCGGCGGCGCGTATGATCGCATCGCGCAGGCGGTCGAAAAAATCGATCGGGGCGGCCTTGCCGGGGGGAAGCACCGTGTAGCCCTTGGTCTCGAGATCGGCGATCTCCCCTTCGAGCTCGTACCGCTCGATGTCGGCCCGCAACCGCTGTTCCGCCTCTTTCCCCACAGGAAGCGGATCCGCCTCAAGCTTCGCGACCGCGAGTTCGCGTAGCTCGGCCAAGCCCTGTTGAAGACCGGCACTGTCAATCGGCATGGCTGCTCCCTTTCTCATGCATTCCCGGCAGCCTAGGTTCTCGCCCGTCCGGAAGGAAGCCGCCCGGTACTCGCATCACGGCCCGAACTAAACTGCGTCCAGTGGCTATTGGCCGCTCAGGCCGTTCAGATCCGTCGAGAACGGCGCGCGCGAGGACTGCCGGTGGGAATCCGGGATCGCGGAGCATACGTAGGTTGACGGATTGGGGCGCATAGTGAGTCAGGCGACGTGTCGTCGGTCCGCCTATGCCTGCTTCCGAATCTTCCGCTTGCGCTCGAACGGAACCCCAGCCCCACAGGTCGCTGCGACATTCGTCGGCACAGAGCCGCGGACCTTCGCCTCTTCTCGCGTCGCTCGGACGGTCACGTTCAGTGAATTCAACACCGTCAGACGCAGGTCGCCGGTCGCGTTGGCCAGGACAGCACAGAGAGTCGCGCAGACCTTCTCCACGCCGTCCGGGTCGAGTCAGGCAACGGAGGCGCGCACTGCGCGCTGGCCGAGATCTTGTTCCGTCGCACCGCGCTCCGCACGCACCCGTTCTACTCGTTCGTCGAGGACGTCGTTGGAGAGGTCACTGCGGGCGTAGAGGTCGATTAGCCGCCTCTCCGTTTCCTTGGCCTTGCGCACGCGCATTTCCGCCGCCTCCGGCGACCGCGATCACCGCTGCGCTTGCCAGCACGTTGCCGCTCCCGTAGCACGACGGAGGGCTTCGTCAGCACACGTTCAACTTCGCTCCAAACAGCGGCCTCGAGGATACGGGGGACGGTAAACGCTGAAACCTGGTCTGGCACGGACCGTTCGCGCGGTGAGAGCGCGTGTGGGGGTCTAGCCTACGGCGCACCATCGGGCCCGATTGGGAACGCCGCTCGCCCGCTCGCAGCGTAGGGGCCGTGGCTGGTGGCGGTCGTACGAAGGGCGGCGACCTGATCCAGAGTGGACTACGCGGGGACGAGGCTCATCGTTACGGCGAACGGAAGAGCGAGTTTGTCACCATTGAACGAACATCGGCATGATTATAACTGGGTGTGTACTCGAGCATGACACCGAGAATTGTGATGTACTCGCGATCCGCTCAGCAATCGAATGAGGGCATTGGTGGACACGGGCAACTCATTCTCCCGGTCTCATATCCATGGACACACACGGCCCAAAATGTCTGCGAATTTGTCCGATCATGGTGGCGTGACCATGATGGTTGCCGAAACCGAACACGAGTAGGTACGCAGCGTGTTCAGATCGGAGCCTAGTGTGCCAGCTGTGCGATGGCATCGTTGGCGCGTTCGAGCCGCTCAGTGATGTCATCCATCATGTTCCAGAGCACCTCTGGGGTCTCGAGTGTGAGCCGTTTGAAGTCCGCGCGGTGCAACACGAAGCACTCCGTGTTTCCCTTTGCGATCACTGTTGCGCTCCTCGGCCGTTCTCGTAGAAGCGCCATATCGCCGAAGAAGGCGCCCCTTTGCAGTTCCGTCAAGGTCTGCTGGTCAGCATCCCCGTGGTTTAGAACAACGTCGGCGGAGCCCTTAGTGATTACATAGAGACCCGTTCCCAGATCGCCCTCGTGGGTGATGATTTGGCCATCGATATAGGTTTGCGGTGCCGCTACTTCCGCGAATTTGCCCAGGTGGGCTTTGTCGACGTCGGTGAACGGTTGTGCTTCGGACAGTGCGTCCTCGAATGAAAAAGGTTTTGACATTGCGATCTTTCGACTTCCATCTTTTGCGAGCGTGTGGGATTTGTGTCGTGCTCCCACCTCTGGTGACGAGCGTATTCATCCGTCTGTCGACCTCAAGTGGCCCCGTTACGTATCGGATGTAACCTTCCTCGCTTTGCCAGGTGTTTCACCAATTCTTTACGAGTTGGTCACCAATCCTTCACGAGGTGATTTTCCAGGATCTCTTCAGGAGTCCTCGCATATAGATGTTTTGGGTTGCGTACTCGGCGGCAGGCCTTATGGGCCGGTGGCCAATGATCTCCCAGGAGAGTTTGGTATGAGGCAATCTCATGGCGTGTGACCAGGAGTCATCCCATAAAGAGGTCGCGAGACTTAAGTTCATTCCCTCGACGTTCTAGGCCGCAAGCGCGCTGGTGGCGGTCCTTGCGTCAGCAGCCTCAGGGTTTTAGACGAAACAGGAGCTTGACCTCGGACGCCAGCCCGCGTGAAACGCAGAGTCCCCTGGGCAGAGGTACGCTGCTAGGCTTGAGGTCCAATTTGGCAATGGGGGCTTTCACATGGTGCGCCTGTCTGACCTGCACCCTGAGGAAGCCGAAGGCATGCGGTGCGTGGGGAGCTTCGACATAGCTCCCGGCCCGTGGATTACACCCAAGCCTCTCACGGACTCGACCATCGCCCTGCTTACGACTTCCGGGCTTCATCGGCGTGATGATCCGCCCTTCCTCCCCGGCGCCTTGGACTATCGCCTGATTCCCGCCGATGTTGATTTTGGCGACCTCGTGGTCTCTCACATCAGCACTAACTGGGACCGCTCGGCGTTGCAGCAGGATCCGAACGTCGTCCTTCCCTTGGACCGGCTACAGGAACTGGCAGCGGGGGGGGAGATCGGTAGCGTCGCTCACTGGCATTACTCGTTCATGGGTGGCGTACCAGAACCGCTGCAGCTCGAATCGAGTGCCCGGGAGGTGGGACGGATGCTCCGGCGCGACGGCGTGGATGCTGTCGTTCTCGTGCCGGTTTGACCTGCGTGTACACGCGCCGTGGGCGCGATGAGCCACTTCATCGAACGGGAAGGGGTTGCCACCACCAGCATTTCACTGATCCGGGAGCACACCGAAGTGATCCGCCCCCCGCGCGCGCTGTGGGTCTCGTTCTACTTCGGCCGTCCGCTTGGTGTCCCGGACGATTCCAATTTCCAGCGTGATGTCCTTCGTGCCGCGCTCGACCTGCTCCCCACCGCCACTGAACCGACGCTCACGGATTACCCTCTGGAGGCTCCTGAAGCGTCCTTCTCCGACACCTGGGCCTGTCCCATCTCCTTCGCCGCGCCCGATGCTGACACGCTTGCGGGTCGGCTGCGCTCGGAGGTGCAGCGGCTGAGCCCCTGGTGGCATGAAACGTACCGGGCGCGGGGGCGCTCGCTCATTGGCACGAGCGGCGGCCGGCCGGAGCATATCGAATCGATGGTGGCGTTTCTCAGTGCGATCGCGGACGGCGCGGCGCTTGATTGCGTGCCAGAAGATGTTGAGTCCGTGTCTTGGACTCACCCGATGCCGCTTTTGATCCGCGATGTCGCGGAAGACGTACGCCTGTATTACCAGGAAGCTATCGCTGCGCAGCCCGGAGCTGTCGCCCCATCGCACCGAGCGCTCAACGCCTGGATCTTTGGCGAGACTGCTTTGGGGGAAACGCTGATTGAAATTGGTAAGCGCTTGCAAGAAGCCGACGACCCGCGGCTCCTCGTCGTGCGCTTCCTCATGATCCCGGAGGGTTTTTGGCCTGACGGGCCGACGGGCCCCCCGATGGATGGCGACCGCGGACGCGTGAGCAGCGAAGCCCTCGACTACCTCGCGGGGCGTACCTGAGCTGACGATGCGGCCCTCCGCCCTTGCACGCGTCGAATTTGGTTTGTTTGTGGTGGCCTCGCGAGCTGGGGCGAGTGATGGTGTCGTGTACACACCGCGCGAAGCGCGAGAGACGCCGTCGAAGGAGATGAATCCGTGCAAGTGCGAACAACGGTCGTTGGACCGTGGCCGATCCCCTTCGGGCTGCGGCTGAGGCTGAGGGAATATTACGCTGGGTGGCTCTTGGACGAGGCCGCCGCGCCCGTTCTGACTGCGGCGGCCCGCATCGCGATCGATCAGCAGCGCGCTCGTGGACTTGGTCAAGTCGTGGGTGGGGAGACGTTTGCTCCTGACTTCCTCCATCACATCCCACCTCGTCTCGATGGGCTTGCTACGCTTCGGGCGCGGGATACGTCGAAAGGACACGATGGCGTGGGGATCTGCGAGGTCGCGGGCAGGATCACCGCTCCGCGGGGCGCAGGCCACGCGACGGCGTTCCACCGTGAATCCGCTATTGGGCCCGAGCAGGACAAGGCCCCGGCACCATCGCCGTTCACGATTGGGGGGCTTCCGCGCGGAGGCGGGGAGCACTACCTCGCAGACCTCGTGACGATCGTTCAGCGCGAAGCCCGGCAGATGATCGAGGAAGGCTTCAAGGAGATACAGCTGGACGTGCCAGCCGTAGCGATTGGCAGGGTTGCCGGTACCCACACGATCGAGGAGATCCTACCCCCTCATCACCGAACCTCTAAAGGCCGCGGAAAGGGTCACACGGACCCTCCATTTTGTCTCGGTGACATTTCCCGGAAGACCGCAACGACTCGACAAAATCTACATAGCCTCATGCCCCTCATTCATGTGTTGGAGGGCCAAGTAGGGCGTGTACATCTGGAGTGCTCATACCGGGGACAGTGGGAAGAGCGGGGAGTACTGCGCCAGATTCCGGACTCGATAGAGGTGATCGCTGGGATCGCGGACGTGAAGGCGGCACTGCCTGGGGACGCATCGCTGTGCGAGAAGATCGGCGACCCCCTCCACATCGTTTCGGTCGAGCGACTGCTGGTTTCTTCATCGTGTGGTT
The DNA here is from genome assembly GCA_964655365.1 of uncultured Dehalococcoidia bacterium. GTDB lineage: Bacteria > Chloroflexota > Dehalococcoidia > Bin125 > Bin125 > JAPUIR01. Next base: position 7,624 of record CAZZMQ010000066.1, read on the forward strand.
GTGGACGGGTCCCGCACGATCAGGCGAGTCGGTTGATGCGCGACCTCGTTAAGGCGGCGACCTCGGTTGGCTGACCCCGTGCGGACGGGATAAACAGCACCGGCTCTGACCTGACGAAGCGCGCTGGACTGCTGTGACATCCGGAGCGACCCCTGCGAACTCCCGGAAGAGTCAGCGGATCCTGATACTTTCCACTTGTTCTGTCCCCCTTGCAGCGCTCGTCGTGAGGAGGCGCTAAGGGCGTACACCGGCCTTCGTCTTCACGCCCAGCTGGCTGCTAAGCGTTTCGTAAGCATTCTCCAAGAACCGATAGATGTATGCGCGCGTTTGTCGAGGATCGATGATGTCTTCGATCCCGAAGGCTTCGGCAGTCCGGAACGGGTTGCGGAACTGAAGGAGGTGTGCCTCGATCTCTGCCCGGCGTTTTTCGGGGTCTGGCGCGGCCTCGATCTCGCGCTTGTACGCAGCAGCGACGCCACCTTCGATAGGAATGGATCCCCAATCCCCGGAAGGCCAGCCTACGCGGTAGTTGATCCGGCCCACATTAGCCGTGGCTTGGCCTGCCATTCCGAAATTCTTGCGCGTGATAACGGTAAAGACCGGAACCGTGGCCAAGTAAGTTGCCCAATAGGCCCGCATCCCGTGCCGTAGGGTGCCTGTGCGTTCGGCTTGTGGCCCGATCATGAACCCGGGCACATCGGCGAGGAAGACGAGGGGCATATGGAAGTGGTCGCACAACTCCAGGAAGTGCCCTTGCTTGTCCGCTGAAGCGGCGGACATCGCGCCGGCGAGGACGTTGGGATTGTTGGCAATGATGCCCACGGGGTACCCGCCGACACGGGCTAGGATGGTGTGGACCGAAGCCCCGAACTCGGGCTTGATCTCGAAGAACTCTCCATCGTCGACCACAAGCTCGACCACCCGGCGCATGTTGTAAGTGCGGGTTCGCCTCCGTGGCACGATGGAGAGGAGTTCCGGCTCCTCCCGGTCGGGCGGGTCCGTTGTAGGACGCACGGGGGGTTGCGCGAAAACGTTGGAGGGAAAATAGGAGAGGAAGGCTTTCATCTGGCGGATCGCGTCGAGTTCGTCGGTCGCACGGTTGTCGATCGCTCCCGAGGTGCCTACATGCACATCGGGACCGCCGAGTTCTGCCTTCGTCACGACTTGTCCGAGCGATCGCTGCACCAGCGGTGGGCCTCCTGCGAAGAGTGCCCCTTCGGGCGTCATGACGGTGAAGTGTCCGAGCATCGCGCGGGCAGCGACGCCCCCTGCTGTGGCCCCGGATACGGAATAGACAAGGGGCACTTCTTGACCGGCCAGGATTTCCGGTCCGAAGACATCGAAGGAGCTGGGTAGATGCCCATACCCATCTCCTTCGGCGGCTACATTTGCGCCCGCTCCCTCGTGGAAGACGATTAGTGGGACTCGATACTCCCGCGCCATGTCTGCGAGAAAGAGGTTCTTGAAGCGCTCTTGTGTGCTGATGTCGGCAGCGCCGCCTGCGACGGTGAAGTCTTCTCGACCCGTAACGAAGAGACGGCCGTCCACGGACGCGAGACGACCGACGTAGGGCAGCGCCTTGAAGTCCACGAATTCCCCGTCCTCGTATGTTCCATAGCCCGCGAGCCCCCCGATTTCATGGAAGCTGCCGGGATCGGCGATGGCGTCGATGCGTTCGCGGATGGTCAGTTTTCCGAGCTCGTGCTGCCGATCGACGCGCTCAGCCCCACCCATCTTCTGACCGAGTTCGCGACGCTTGATCAGTTCATCGACTTCCGGTTGCCAATCGGCTGGTGTCTCAGAGGCGGCCATTGCACACTCGTTTCGGATCCAGTCTCCATGTCGGAGGCAGCATAGGGCCTCGATGAGGCTTCTCAGACGGTGTCACTCTGGGCGTGAAGGCGATGGATGTTTCCCCAGGAAGCATCAATGTGTGGAATTCGGCGCGTCGAGTAGTAAATGCTGCGACATCCTCGCACCGACGCTGCCGCGTGCTGCTAGAACGGTGGTTCCTGTCCAAGGTCGAGGAATTTCTGGCGGAGAGCGGCGCGGGTTTGACTGTTGATCCGTTCGATCGCGTCCCACTCGTAGCCAAGTTCCCGTAGGACTTCCTCCGTGTGCTGACCGAGTTCGGGCGGCGGCCCCTTGATTGAGGCTGGCGTCGCACTCAACTTGATCAGCGGCCCGATCACCTTTTTCTTGCCCGCCGTGGGAATCTCCAGTTCCTCGATGTACCCATTCGCATGAGCCTGCGGGTCATCGAGTACGTCCTGGTGTGTCGCGACCCGGTTGTAGAGGATCTCGGGCTCCGAATCGAGGAACAGGATCCACTCATCGATTGATTTGCTAGCGACGGCGCGTTCTATCATCGGCCGGATCTCGCTGGCCACACTTCCCTCGGCATCATGGCCCATGCCCATGCGTTTTTGGACTGTATTCCAGCGCGCGTCCGTGCCGATCTCAGGCATGCCGGCAAAGTTGCAAAAACTCTGCCAGGATTCCTCTGTCTTGGGGTAGGCGATGAAGAGGGCCTGGTGGTCCGCGGTCTCATAGACGCCGTACATACCGGGGATGTTGGGGTGATGGTTGCCATCGCGTTTGAGTGGGTTACCGGTCAGGCCGGCCTGCTGAATCTCCCAGGCTTGCAACCAGATTTGTGCGCCGTACGACGAGACGTTGACCTTCTGACCGACACCGTGGCGCTCTTTAGCTAGGAGTGCCGTCATCGTCGCGAGGGCGAACTGCATGGCTCCGGCCATATCGGTGATTGTGGCGCCGGGCAGTACCGGTGGGCCCTCGCGCGGTCCGGTCATGTGGATGAGACCACCGCGGGCCATCCCAGCCCCATCGACCATGCCCTTGTTCGCCTCGGGCCCCAGGTGGCCAAAGCCATTGACTGCCGCATATACGAGGTTCGGATTGATCTCGCGCAGCGCCTCGTAGCCGTACCCCATTCGTTCGAGCGCGACCTCTCGAAAGTTGGTAATGAACGCATCCGCTCGCTCAATAAGCTTGTAGATGACGGCTTTGCCGTCCTCGGAGTTGGCATCGATGGTGACGGAGCGCTTGCCGCGATTCGAGTGCACGAATTGGGCGCCGAACGTGCCCTCCGGAGTGTAGTTGTACGCGCCACGGTGGTAGCGCGATGCATCACCCTCGGGCGGTTCGATCTTGATCAGGTCCGCGCCCATGTCACGGAGGAACCCACCGGCTGCGGGCCCTTGCAGCGCGGTCGCCATTTCGATGACGCTGATACCTGTCAGGGGTTCGACCACGAATCACGTCCTTCCGGCAGTTTGGCGCTCTAGATGGGCACTGCTACCCCGCAGAGGTCCGCGGCGTTGTGCTACAGGATGGCATCGTGTACAGCAGCCGTTTGATCGCCGAGGACATAACTCAGTACCTCGCCTACCTCCTCCGGCTGCAGGGCAAGTGAGGTCCGGGAAGTCCGTCTCGAACAGGATGCGGTTCAAGCCGATCTCGTCGAGCAGCCGCCGCGGTGCTATCCGCTCGAAACACTATGAGGCGTACGTCTGGGTACGGAATACCGGATAGGAGGCATTTTAAACTGGGGATTGTTCCACTTTACTGCGCCCGACCTTTCGACGAGCCGCGACTCGTCGAAAGGTCCGCTGGTTCAGGATTTAGATGTCTGCGTCGATTATTGCCCCGCCCGCAGTTTCGTGAATAAGCTCGGGGCTGGTCGGGCACAAATGCCTGTCCTACTGTAGGCTCCGCCCCTTGGTGTGAGCACGATGGTGACATGGTCGATTTGCTCGAGCGTTTTGAGCAGATCCACTACCGATTGTTTTTTGAAGGAGCGAGAGATGGCGGAACAGAATTATTGGAGTCGAATGCGATCTCGAAAAGTAAGTCGACGAGATTTGCTCCGTGCAAGTGGGCGCGCCGGAGTTGGCGCGGCAGGACTTGCCCTTGTGGGCTGTGGCGACGACGACGATGACGCGCCCGCCGCTGCGGCTGCTAGGCAAACGCAGTCTGACGACGAGCAAGCCCAAGCTCAGGCGGAGGCCCAGGCCCAGGCCCAGGCGGATCAGGCGGAAGAGCAGGCTGATACCGATACGAACAGGAGCAGGCCAGCACGGGAAGAGGAAGAAGAAGAAGCTGCACCTGCGGGGCCGCAATATGACCTAGACGCCTCGGTGATCGCGGCGTACGGCTCGTTGCCGGGACACTTGGATCAGGGCCACGCGGCGGCGCGCGGCGGCCAGGCGGCATCCAACAGTTATCACTACGGTGGGATGCTCTCGCTTCAGGCTAACGGCGCGGCAGCTCCGGGTGGTCTGGCGGAATGGGAACTCTCGGCGGACCAGGTGCTCGTCCACGTGAACCCGGACCGTTTCTTCCACAACGGTGATCCCGTGACCACGGAGGATCTCAAGTTCACCGTTGACCGGTTGACAAACAAAGCCGAATACAACCCTGACTACGAAACTGCTTGGGCAGGCGAGATGGCGTGGGTTGGCGAGGCGAGTATCCCCGAAGACGGGACATTGAAGATTACCCAGGCCGAGCCCACCGTGGATGCCGCAAACACCCTTGCGGGCGGAGGCTACCCAGTCTTCTCGAAGGCTTTCATCGAGGCAAACGGCGATGCCGGCCAAGAGCAGAATCCGCTGTCCGTCGGGCCGTTCAAATTCGAATCTTGGACGCCGGACGAGAAGATCGTCAGCGTTCGTAATGATGCCTACCACAACGGGCGCGACTACGAGTTTGGACCCCGGCTGCCGTATATCCAGCGTATGGAAGCGCGCCTGGTGCCTGAGATTGGTGCCCGCTTAGCCGCGCTCGAGGCGGGCGAGATTGATCTCGCCATGGCTATTCCCGCCGACCTTGCGGTACCCCTCGGAGAGACTGGGGATTACAACGTCTTCTATCACCCGGCGCAACGTGGGCTGCACATCAAATTGCCTATGACGCTCCCCGAGGACCCGGAGAATCCGGGCGCCCCGAACCCCTGGCAAGACCGGCGCGTGCGTATTGCCGCTAATCTTGCGGTCGACGTGGACGCGATTACCCAAAACATCCTGACCGGCCGTGAGAACTACACGTACTCCATCTCCTCGGGTCAGTTCGGCTTCCCGGAGGATCTCCTGGAGAAGCGGTGGGGCTACGATCCGGAGGAGGCCAAGCGGTTGCTGGCCGAGGCAGGCTATGAGAACTACGAGTTCAGCATGGTGTACCTGTCCGGGCTCTACACGAACGACCAACTCTTCATGGAAGCCACTGCTGAGATGCTGCGTGCGGTTGGCTTTAAGGTGACCCTGGATCCGCAGGACATCTCGACGATGCTGGCGAATGCTCGCAATAAGGAAGTTCCGCAGCCCTTCCTCTTCCCGCAGCCAGCTGGTTTCACAACGCTCGGATCGTTCGCAGTCGGCACCTATTCCGGCGCGACGTATGAGCATGCCCCGATCGATCTCAGCCCGGACCGGGCTGAGTCGGATCGCCTGATCGACGAGGCACGGAGTGAGTTCGACACGGAGAAACGGCGCACCTTGCTCGAGGATGCCGTGCGCCTCCACTACGAGGAGGCTTCCTGGATCTTCCTCTTCGAGCTAGTGCAGACTCACGTCGCGACCTCACGACTGCTGTGGGATCCATACGCCAAACAGCCGGCTTCTGTGGAGCTTTGGAATCTCAAGGCTCTTGCGTAGTCGACTCGGTCCGGGGGGTGTGGCATGTTAGCGTTGCTGGCCCCCCGGATCCTCCAGTCCATCGCGGTGATCTTTGTCGTCACCACGCTCGTGTTCTTAGTCAGTCGGGCGACCGGCGACCCGATTTCGACGCTGGCGCCAATGACGGCGACGCAGGAGGACATTGAGGAGATCAAGGATCGGGAGGGCCTGAACGATCCACTGATTTCGCAGTACGGCCTCTTCCTTAGCCGCGCGATCCAGCTGGACTTCGGCGAGTCGTTCCGCTCAAATCGGCCTGCAATGGACGACGTCTCCTCGCGTCTTTGGGCCACCGTGCAGCTTGGGCTGGTTGCCTTCGTGCTCACCATCCTCATCGGCGTTCCGATTGGGGTCCTGTCGGCTGTGAGACGCGGCACGTTGCCGGATCTAGTTGGCCGTCTCTTCGCCTTGATCGGCCAGGCGGCGCCGAACTTTTGGCTGGGCCTGATGCTGATTTTCCTGTTCGCGGTCGAACTCGGCTGGCTTCCGACCTCCGGCAAGGGAGGTGTTGGGAACCTCGTCCTCCCCGCAGTCACCCTGGCCGCCTACGGAGCCGCCTCTACCATGAGGCTAACCCGCTCGGCCATGCTGGAAGTGCTCGGAAGTGACTACATCCGCACCGCGCAGGCCAAGGGACTCAGGAACCTGACTGTCATCCGCCGTCACGCGCTGCGTAATGCGTTGTTACCGGTCGTAACGGTGCTCGGAATCTCGATGGGGCAGCTGCTCTCGGGTTCGATCGTCGTGGAAACGGTCTTCGCCTGGCCTGGTGTCGGACGGCTGATGATTAATGCAATTCGGATCGCTGACTTTCCCGTGATTCAAGCCGGGGTCATTGTGGTCGCGGCCTGGATTGTGTTCGTCAACATCGTC
>CAZZMQ010000067.1:0-1021 GCA_964655365.1 uncultured Dehalococcoidia bacterium
GCGGCAGCCGCCGCACGGGCGCCGACGCGCAGACCTCCGACAATAGGTCGGCCAAGCGCTCCGGTGCGAACCATTTGTCAAGGTTAGGATCCTCGACGCGATGACGCTTCGTGGCAATGACTCGCATGTCGAAGGCGCATGCCAGCTTCGCAACCATCGCACCAATGCCACCATAGCCGACGATGCCGATGGTCTTGCCTGTCAACTCCTCGGTATCGATCGGACGCCAAGCATGGGCCCGCTGAGCCTCTGCGTGGGCAAACATCTCTTTGGCATGGCGAAGCATTTGGCCTATAACGTACTCAGCTATCGGTCGGGAGTGCTGACCAGGAGCGTGAGTCAGGATGGCGCCAGAAGCGAGCATGGCAGCAAACATTGGGTGGTCGCTACCGGCCGATGAGGAGTGCACCCAGTCGACACCGGATGTAGCGACTTGCACCGAAGCAGCGACCGTCGCGCGGGTAGCGCGGTAAAGATCCTCGGATAGGAAAATGAGATCCACGTCAGATCCATCGGCTGTGACCAACTCGGCCCCATTGCCAATCATGCTGAAACGGGCATCCGGTTCAAGGATAACGAAATCACCGTCGGGCACGATAGAGCGAATGCGAGACCCGCTGTGCTCCCAGACTGCTCGCGTGCAACAGATCTTCATCTGCCGCCACCGTTGGGATTCGGCCGGACAGCGGGAAGGTCCTGGCTAGTCATTCCAGTTAGCTCCGCATTCCTTGGCTGGAACCTTGATGAGCTAGGAAGCCTACCCTCATGCTGCACATTCGTGGCATGTTCAGCAAGGAACTACGTAAGCCCGGCTACGTGATCGACGATTGATCACTGTGCTTGAGAGAGAGTCAGGGCTACCATTCCGAGACCCTTTCCGAGCGGTGGAGTTACCTGCCTATTGGCGCTCCAGAGCCAGAGTCCGAAGAAACAGGCACGAAAAGGCCCACCCGAATCGAGGATACTTTGCCCAAAGACTATGACAAGCTGGCCCTGACCGCCCACGCCGAGTGGCATGGCA
>CAZZMQ010000067.1:1031-1564 GCA_964655365.1 uncultured Dehalococcoidia bacterium
AAGTCGATTACGCGTCGAAAGTGACGGTGACAAATCACGATGAACTGAGCGTGGTCTACACGCCAGGCGTCGCTGCCCCATGTCTGGAGATCGAGCAGCACCCGGACACAGTGCGGACCTACACCGGCGTCGGCAATCTGGTGGCGGTGATCACAGACGGATCCGCGGTACTCGGACTAGGCGACATCGGGCCACAGGCGGCCTTGCCTGTGATGGAGGGCAAATGCGTACTCTTCAAGAGCTTCGCGGGGGTGGACGCGATCCCGATCGCACTGGACGTCCACGACGTAGAAGGAATCGTCTCGGCGGTAAAAGCCATAGCCCCCTCGCTGGGCGGGATCAACTTGGAAGACATCAAGGCACCGGTCTGCTTTGAGGTCGAAGAACAGTTACACGACTCGCTGGACATCCCGGTTATGCACGATGATCAGCACGGCACGGCCGTAGTGACATTAGCTGGCGTGACTAATGCGTTGAACCTGACAAACCGCGAACCGAGAAACACCCGCGTGGTGATGCTCGGTGCGGGTGCG
>CAZZMQ010000067.1:1574-6213 GCA_964655365.1 uncultured Dehalococcoidia bacterium
GAGCTCGATCGCGGTGGCCAAGCTGCTACGCCTCTACGGAATTGAAGAGATTGCAATGCTAGACAGTAAGGGGCTGCTAACCGCCGATCGCAGTGACATGAACAAGTACAAGCAGGAGATCGCGACTTGGGGCGAGTTCGGCAATAACTCCGACGGCTCAATTCCGCAACTCTCGGAGGTGATTAAGGGCGCCGACCTATTCATTGGCCTCAGCGGACCAGGACTGGTGACGCAAGAAGATATCGCCCAGATGAACGATGAGGCGCTCGTCTTCCCGATGGCAAACCCGACGCCAGAGGTGATGCCCGAACTGGCTAAGGCAGCCGGCGCGGCTATCATTGCGACGGGCCGATCCGATTTCCCTAACCAAATCAATAAAGCACTGGGCTTCCCCGGCATCTTCCGCGGGCTGCTCGATGCACAAATCGAGAAGGTGGAGGACCCGCATAAGCTAGCCGCTGCCGCGGCGATCGCCACCGCTGTCGATGACCCATCCCCTGGTGAAATTGTGCCCTCAATCTTCAAAGAGGGTTTAGCGACCAAAGTTGCCCAGGCCGTCATGTCGGCCTAGGTGCCCGTGGAAACGCGCCAAGCTTCCTCGTAACGATAGCCGTCCCAGCCGAAGCCGAAACTCGGGAGCACTATGTCGCCGCGGTGGGCGAGACGCTGCACTCCGTGTCCGATGGGAACGATCCACGCTGGCTCACCGAGCAGGGCGGGCGTAATCGCCTCCTGATAGATACGCTGACGCTGTTCCAATTGCAAAGTTTCACGGGCAGTGGCGAGCCACGTATCGGTGGTTGGATCACTGAACCCGCCCCGGTTCCCCTCAGCGTCGGTCCGCATGGTGGCCCAAAGGCGATCCGTCGGGTCGGGGTCTGTGATCGCGCTTCCCCAACCGATCACGATCGGGACAGAGCCGTCCCCGATCCCTTCGAAGATACGTGCGTATTGGTTGATCTCGATCTCCACGGCACGGCCCAGATTGGCGCTGAAAGTAGACTCGACGACGTCCACAACGGCTGGATAAGTAGCGCTGAAGATATCCGGCAGACGGATCGTCAGTGAGCTATCCAGCGCGGCCGCGTCGAGCAACCCGCGCAGCGCACTCAGATCTTCGTCGCGATCGGCACGGAAACCCGGCTCTCGTGCCAACACAGTGGGTGGTGTTGCCCAACCGGGCGTGTACCAGGGAGCCGGACCGCTGACGAGACCGTTTGACCCATACGTCGCGTCGATCACTGCACCACGGTCAATCCCCAGGTGGAGCGCCTGTGCGACACGTCGGTCAACGAGGGGATTGTCGGGGTTCTCACGGTACGAGAACCAACACTCGACTCCGAAAGGTAGCGGGTGGGTCTCCACCACTAGGTCGCCGATGTCTTGCTCCACCTCACGCAGATCGACGGCGTCGCCCGGCTGCCAGAGATCGAGCTCACCGTCGCGGAACGCCTGCTCCTGTCCGGCGCTAGTGGGAAGATCAAGCAGCACTATCCGGTCGAGATAGGGTCGTCCTTGTCGGAAATATGCTGGGTTGGGAACTAGGTCGATACCCCAATCTGGGCGGAACGAGCCGATTCGGAACGGGCCGGTACCAGAATAGTAAGCAGAACGTAGCGGGTCGTCGCGTAGTAAGTCGCCGTATAGTTCCCACGTCTCAGGCGCCTGAAGAAACGACCACGGTCCGGCCAGCACACCTCCGAGGTATGTCGCGTCTGGACCGTCGCTGCGGAAAATAATCGTCGTGTTGTCGAACACCTCCACAGAGGCTGTGCGCTGGAAGAGCGATTGCCGCTCCAGTGAGGGGTCTACCGCACCCAGGGCGTCAAGCCCGGCAACCTGTCGATCCAGGTTCGCTCGGAGGTCATCGGTGCTTAACAATCGTCCATTGGTTGGTTCGCCGTCGCCCCAATGCACATCAGGGCGAAGCTCCAAGACGTAGGTCGATGCGTCTGGGATCTCAGGCAGGGTGGCCAGATCCGCTTCCATGACTCCGTGATCGATGTCGCTATAACGCACAAGCTTGCTCTGCTGTAACGCGGCCAGCAGTTGTGTGAGCGGAAACTGGGCGCGATGCGAATCGAAATAATCCAGATCGAGCAACGAGGCGTGCAGTCGCAGCTCACCGCCGGTCTGCGGGGTGCCCGGTGCGATTTGCTGACGCAGGGGACTGGTAACGGAAGCTCCTTCTAACTCCAGCCCTGCATCGCCGATCTCGGTCGGCGTGTCGCCATCGTGGTCCGAGCCATCGTCTCGGTCTTGCTCTTCGCCTTCAACATCACCGCCACAACCAACCAGCGTGAGACCTGCCACCCCAATCCCCACGCGCGCGCTAGCCGAAAGCAAGCTCCGCCGTGTCAGGTGAGGAGACAAGCGCCGGCTTTCAGCCTGAGGAATAGCACGCTTCGCACGGGACCTTACGGATATCGTTCGGTGTCGCACCAAATGGTCGCCTCCTGGGACCAGAGTCCCGTATCGTCGCCTTCTGTGTCATCGTCCGATCAACAAATATCCACGGATGTATACGGAGCACGCTGATCAGAACAGATACCGACACCCATGGGTTCCCTATCGGCGGCCACCCAGATCGCGAAGCTCGGGGCGATCTGTAGTCAACGCTTCAAGCGTTTGCAAGAGAGCAGCGCCGAGCCCAAAAACAGGCTCGAAACCGATCGCCGCTTGCAGCCGATTATCGTCGATCAGATGGGGATGCCCGATTCGCTCGACGTACCAGGGAACTCCGGACGGTGGGTGGAGCAGCCATTCGCGGAGACCAATGCGAGCGGATAGGCTGGCGATGCGCAACGGTACCGCACGCACAACCCCAGGGCGGCCCAGCAAGCGTTGGGATTCCACCACGAGCGAACGCCAGTCGGTATCGAAACTCTTGACGTGAAACTTTCCATCGATCACATCGGCGGCGTGATCGATCAGGCCCCAGACCGCCCGAGCCAGATCAGTCACATAAGCGAGGGAGACAGGCGCTGTGCCGCCTGCAACGAGACGAGGACGGTCATGATCTGCGATGTGATCGAATAGGGCCTTCATGCTGCCCCGCTGTCGCGGTCCGAATGTAGGGGCCGGTCGCACGACTACCACAGGCACTCGGCGTCGATAAGTGCGCACAGCGCGCTCGGTCATTGCAATGCTCTGTTCCGCTGGCCCCAGGGGTCGGAACGTGCGACCTTCCGCGATAGGAAAAGATGGAAGCCGGTCGCCGTAGATCGCCGTCGACGAGATCTGTAAGAAAGCCTCAATACCGGTGCGGCCGCAGGCATCTAGCAGCCCGGTGGCGGCACCCACGTTGACGTCTTCGTACTGCGCGGGGCTGAGACCCGGCCGGTCGAGTTGAACGGCATTGATGACGAAGTTCGTCTCCGTCAAGCCAGCGCGCTTGAGCAGAGAAAACACCCAGTCGGAATCGGCGGGGTCGCCCTGAGCAAGCTCCAGATCCAAAGTCTCCAAGCGGGCGCGTTGCGGGCTCTGACGTGTGGCGGTCGGACCGACGAGGGCAAGCACCTCGACTTCGTGGCGCAGCAATTCGTCGACGATATGTCCACCAATGAAGCCATCGGCCCCTGCCACAATGATTCGCATGAGATCAGTGTACGAAGTACGGCCGACGACCGAGGCAAGCCCACTCGATTTCATAACGGCTCCACTTCCCTGCGTGGTAGGCTGAGCCGCCTTGGAAGGCCATGTTGCGCCATTGAGCTGCAAGCAAAGGTGGAGCCGATGGAGTTGCCAAGCGAATTGGGCCGGATCGAGTTCGGTACGATCAAAACGCAGTCAGTTGAGGTAGCGCAGGGTCTGCTCACCGTTGAAGCACTGGGCTATTTCTTGCACATCGGCCATGAGCGCGGCGAGTTCCGGTCCTATTGGCTGCTCCCCCGCCGGGTCACACTGGCGCGTCCTGATGGCCAAGTTGAGCGGGCTCCCGTGCGAGACGGAGCTGGGCGAGTCTCTCTTGTTCTGACGCTGGCAGGGTTGGCGGTCACCTTAATCTGTTTGGCATTGAGTAGGAAGTGAGCCGCGTAATGCCTGACGACCTGGAATCCGGTCCTCTACGCGATCTGCCGAACTCGATCTCCCGCTTGGCTGAGGTGGGGAACGCGGACGCCGTCGTGGGTCCAATAGAGGAATATGAAGGGCGAACCGTAATCCCGCTGGCATCGGTATCCGCTTCGTACGGCATGGGGATGGGCCTCGGCCGCGGCGAGATGCCGAGCGGGCGTGGGTCCTGTGGTTCCGGGTTAGCGGGCCCTCAGGATACTGGCGACAGCAGCGTAGGTGGTGGTGGTGGTGGACGTGGCCGAGCTCGTCCTGTGGCCGTTGTCGAGATCACGAGGGAGACTCTAAGCGTGCACCAAGTCGTCGACAGCACGCGGATAACGATCGCATCGCTCATCCTGGCTGCCTGGTCGGTGTTCTGGATCACACGCACCGTAAGCAGCTTCCGTCGTCCTTAACCAACATCTATAGGCATCGCCTCACGATAGAAATCCACATATGGTTGACTAGTTCGCTGGGAGATACCAACCGAGAGCACGCCGAGAGAAGCGCCGATGCCATCCTTCGATCGAGCGGGTTGCTCGCTGTACTACGAGGTGGAAGGGGAGGGCCCGGCGATTGTGTTCGC
>CAZZMQ010000067.1:6223-14099 GCA_964655365.1 uncultured Dehalococcoidia bacterium
CACCTCTCTTGGTGGCAGCAGGTACCGGAGTTTCGCAAACGTTATCGATGTGCCGCACTTGATCAGCGCGGCTTCGGACGGAGCCTGGTTGAGGCCGGCGGTGACGATCCGTCTCCTGAGGCTTTCCGGCTCGACTTACTGGCCTTGCTGGACGAGCTCGCTATCGGAAAGGTGGCGCTCGTAGCGCAATCCTTAGGCGGTTGGGGCTGTCTCGGTGTAGCACTCTCCGACCCGCAGCGAGTCGCGGCCCTGGTGATGGCCGATACTTTGGGCGGGGTCACGAATGATGTGATCGCCGAGGCCCGTGCACCCGGTCGGAGGCGAGTACGTAAGGGAGGATTGCTGGGTCAAGCTATAGCGGCTCGCTTGGCGGACGATCGGCCGGATCTAGCATTCCTCTACGGGCAGATTGCGGGTCTCAACCGACCACTCGAGCAGATCTTGCCGAACGGTTTGAGCGACCACCGCGCCGCAGAAGATCTGCGTCGATTAACCTCGCCGACGCTCTGGATCGTTGGCCATGAAGACCCATTAATGCCACCACTGGCTATGCAAGAAGCACACCGGCTAACCCCGGGTTCGGAGTATTTTGAGGTGGCCGAAGCAGGGCACTCGGTCTACTTCGAGCGAGCACCACAATTCAATACACGGGTGCAGGAGTTCCTCACAGACCGAGGCTGGAACTAGTTCAAGGCCAAGGGGCGAACCGCCATGAAGGCGAGCTCCGTGCTGTCGGGGGCAGCCTCTCGTGGTGCCAGTGGGTCATTGCCCTCTCCGGTGGTGGAGGCTCCTGTGACCGGATCTAGCGAATTGAGCAGCTCAACCTGGTACGCCAGGCTTGGATCCCAGAGCATGAAGCCAGCCCCGCCAGCTTCCATGCTCGCGTCTATCTGCGCGCGAACGCTGTCGATGCCGTAACGCAGCTCCTGCTCTTGGTAGTCGTCAAAATCTTGCAGCCAGGGCCGGACCAAGATGTTCCCAAACGGTTGCACGCGAGCGACGGCGTTCTCGACCGAAGACTTGACCACGGTGAAGGGATCCGATGGTGGATAGATCAGGCCGAACCAACCTGTCGACCAAGTGCTGGGATAAACCATAGGCGAATAGTAATCGAGATGAGGGGCCAGATCTTCAAGGACCTGACCGATCCCGCCGTCACTGAAGATCATGGTGGTCAGGCCGAATGTGTCAATAGAAACGGCAGCGCCCACTGCGTGCAGTGCGGTCGCAGCGTCGCGGGCGAATCCAGCTATGGCGTCAGAGCGCGCCTGCCCCGTAGCGTTGTTACGGGCAATGACACCTGGGTCCGTGGGGAATCGAACGTAGTCAAACTGAATCTCCTCGAACCATCGCGCAGCTCGCACACCGATCTCAATGTTGTGCCAACGAGCACCATCCTTGAAAGCATCGCTCCAAACCAGACCGATCCCATCCCTAAAGATCGTGCCATCGGTAGCCCGAAGAGCGTCTCCGGGGAACGCGAATGCGTAGAACCCGTCCAGAAAAGTCACGACGCGAGCGATGCGATAGATTCCGAGATCACCCAACCGCTCCAGGAATGCCTCAACGTCGGTCCCGGTGGCGCGAACCGCACCGATCTCGCGTACCTGTTCAGTCGCCGCAAGAGGCAACACCGTACCGTGCTCGTCCTTGACGTCCACGACAAGCGCGGTGATCGAACCAGCGTGCGCCAAGCCAAGCACCCAGTCGATCGCGGATTGCACACGCAATTGATCGTAAGACAGATAAATGGCCCGCACGTCGAGCGGACGCAAGAAAACGACCGCATAGCTCGCAGTCGCAACGCGGCGCACAACTTCATAACCTGGCGCAACGACGTAGAGTTGATTGGTACGTATGGCGGCGGGGATGTGAAAGCGGCCAGCGATATCGGTACGAACCGACGCTACACCGGTACCGACATGCGCGCCTTCGACACGAAGAAGTGACCGGCCGTCCTGGCCCAGGACGATGCCGCGTAACGGCTCGTCAATTCTAACCAGCGGGCTGAGATCATCAGGGTTAGACGGCATCTCCGCGTTCGCTGTGGGCCTGAGGAAGAGCAGTGAGGCTGTGACAGCGAGCAACGCCAATCCGACTCGCAACGTAGCGGGGCTCAGAATCCGCAAGAGTATTCCCGTTATTTCCAGTCAGCCACCAAGACGATCGTCGACAGCAAAGTATCTGCGGTCAACGGTAGCCACGGAGAACTCATTTCGAATCATCTCACACGGTCTCTTATTGTCCGCTCGTCTGAAATTCGTCGCTCAGAAGCACGAGATTCAATCCTTTTCATATGTCATGTCGCTCTGCATCGCCAGCGGAGTCTGCTTCCGCCACCTTCTTCAGGTTGGCCAAACCCTCCGTGGCGGCCATCAGATACGGAACAGTGCCACGGCCTAACGCCAGCACGTTGGCTATAGCGTGGCGGAGTCCAACCGGGGTGACCTTAACGGCAACTTCACAGTACGGGCTAGCCCGCTGCATTTCGGAGGCAGCCGCGGGCTTGATGTCGATACAATAGTCGTAGCGCACTTCCAGACCCCACCCCATACGCACCCAGAATACGATCTGACGCGGAGGGTCTTCGTGCTGGATCCGCACTCGCTCCGATGTCTGCCCTTCTGCGATCTCCGCCCGAAGGTGGCGCCAAACCAATGAGGGTGGCGCATGGATTCCGAAAACACGTTCATTTCCGTTGGGAGGTTTCGGCCGTAGTCCAAGGGAACCGGAAGTCGCTGGCGTGGGCATGCCCCTAGCTTATCAGCGTCAACCGGCAGTCCCGTGAAGATCAGAGAACGCCGCGCAACTCCGCAGCTAGGGCCGTGAGACTGGCATGGCGCGTGACTGCCGATGGGTAATTGAACTCGCGATTCCAGGGCCAGTCGATCAGATCTACAGAGATATCAAGGCGGGCCACGAGAGCCGCTGTCGCTGGATCGTCCTCAACGTGGCGGCTGACACCATGTGCAATGACTGCCCAGGCCTTGAACTGAGGGGGGGGCAAGTCCGTGTCATTGCAGATCACCTCATCGACGCGGTCGAGTAAGTCAGCGTGATCGAGCCAGGCCAGTGTGGCATCACGACCACGCCAGTTACGGGCGGTGATAATGATAGTGCGATGCTGCACCGCGGAGGCCTCAACCAAATCGGCAGCGCCAGGAAGAATCGCCCTAGTGCGATAGCGCAGCCGGAAGTATGTCGCACTGAGCAAGCGATCCCAGAGACCCCCCGGTGGCGTTTGGTGCGTGGGAGGCGGGCCAGACCACGGCAAAAGCGCAGTATCGCGATTAGCAGTCGGGTTACGGCCGAACGGGGGTCGTGCTAACACACCGTCAAGATCGAAGGACAGCGTAGGTCGATCGATGTTAGTTCGAGTAGGGGTCATGGTGGGAACACGTCTCAGAGCCATTCGTTAGCGTGGTACCAGGCTAGGGTGGCGGCAAGGCCATTATCTAACCTCATGGTGGGCGACCAACCGGTACTGGCCTCAAGCGCGGCACTGTCGCAGACCCATGCCGGTTGGATCAACTCCAGGTAACGCGAGCGGTCGAACGTAGGGGACGTCTTGAGTATTCGAGCTGCCAGGACGCTCGCATTTGCGGCCACCGCAAAGACGGGGGCGGGTAAAGGAATCTCCCAGAGGCCATGTCCGTGTGCCGCCCGAAGCGCCGCGATCAATTCGCGCCAGGTATACGCGCCACCGACATCTGCGAGATGAAAAATTTTCGGCTCGGCCTTCGGTGCTGTTTCGCGAGCGATCAGGGCAGCGATTGCCTCTGCTAATTCCGGGCCGTAGATCATGGATACACGGCGGTTGCCGGCGCCGAGGCGGATAATGTATCGGCGCTTAGCCATCTTGAAAAAGGGCAGCAAACCAGCGTCGCGCGGGCCATACACCACCGGGGGACGCAGAATCTCGACGGCCATGTCACCACGTGCCTCGACTGCCAACCTCTCACCTTCGAGTTTGGAGCGACCGTACTCGGAAACAGGATGAGGGGGCGCAGTGGGCTCTTGGGGCACGGCGGAGGGGCCGAGAGCCGCGAGTGAGGAGATGTACAGAAAGCGCCTCACCCCCGCCCGACTCGCGGCGACGGTGAGTGCCTGGGTTCCCAGCCCGTTGACGACGTGAAATCGGCCCGGATCGGCGCTCCCGGTCATCGCGGCGACGTGGACGACCATGTCGACGTCTCGACAAGCATCGGCTAAACCGCTGCCATCGCCGAGGTCTCCGATGGTTCGATCGAAGTCGATTCCGTCGATCGCGCCAAGATCACTGGACGCACGCGTGAGCAGGCGCAAGTCATGTCCGGCTGCAACCAGACGTCGAGCGATGTGGCTGCCGATAAAACCGGTGGCACCAGTGATACAGATATGCACAGCTCAGGTAATGCCGTGCCGGCGACCGATCTGTTCGAACTTCTCAAGCGCCACCTCCAACTGTCGGTCTGTATGAGTGGCGGTATAGGAGGTGCGCAGTAAGGCCTGACCCCGAGCGACAGCGGGTATGATCGAGGCATTCGTATAGATCCCGTTATCAAGAAGGTCTTTCCAGAACAGCGCGGCCTTAACCTCGTCCCCTACCCGGATCGGGATGATCGGTGTCTTGCTGTCTCCGAGGTCGAAACCAGCTTCGTGTAGGCCGTCACGCATCTTGGCGCCAATTTCTTGGATCCGGGGCACACGCCACGGTTCCTCGTCGATCAGCTCGAGAGCGGCCAATGCGGCCGCGGCGGAAGCCGGAGGCAAGGCCGCGGTGAAGATCATGGGGCGCCCGAAGTGTTTGACGTACTCCATAATATCGCGCGGGCCACCTGCAAAACCTCCGACGGAGGCAAGCGACTTAGAAAAAGTGCCGACCGTGATATCCGGCGTTTCAGCGCCGAAATGGCTAGCGGTACCTCGACCAGTGGGGCCAATCGTACCGATCGCGTGCGCGTCGTCGACAAGTAAACGAGTGTTATGGCGGCGGCAGACTTCGGTGATCTCTGGCAAAGGCGCGATGCTGCCTGACATGGAGTGGACACCGTCCGTGATCACAAGTCGTGCTTCATCGTTCGGCAAGCGTCGCAAAATATCATCGAGATGCTGCACATCGTCGTGCCGGAAACGGCGGGCGTTCCCCAACGCCATTGCCACACCGTCGTAGATGCTGGCGTGGACACCTTTGTCGATCACTGCCCAGCAGCCACGATCGACGAGCGACGAGATCACACCTAGGTTGGCGAGATAGCCGGTGGAGAAGACGATCGCCGACTCAGTACCGAGAAATGTCGCGATGCGTTCCTCTAGCTCTTCGTGTAGCGGTGTGGTGCCGTTGAGTAACCGTGATCCGGTCATCGATGGACCAAATCGCTCAAGCGCGTCTATCGCAGCTTCGGTCACCTTCGGATGGCGGGTAAGGCCAAGGTAATTATTGGAGCCGAGCATGAGGACGCGTTTGCCATCAACGATAGCTTCCGCACCTTCGTTCAACTCGATCGGCTTGAAGAATGGATAGAGACCGACGGCCTGTGCTTGGTCCATCAACTCGAAGTTGGCGATGCGCTGGAAGATGTCAGCGCTCTTGGCTTCTCGATGTCGGCCTTCGATATCGTCGAGCGGAAGGCCAGAGGACAGATCGGAGGCCGAAGTGTTCTCATGCGTCATCGCGCGATTACCGTTCGCAAAAGGGACCCAACACCCTTGAAGTCTAGGCACTGTCGGGCGTGGGACGTTAGGGACTTATGACGGTGAATGTGTGGATGCAGAATCGATCCCATTACGCTGGCGGCGTCGGAACGTGCCGACCTTACACCAGCCACCGCGCTGTTCGATCCGATTCGCAATGAATATACCAATCGCGGCGGCCACCGCGCCGAGGAGCGCGTCCAAGAACCAGTGGTTACCGGTCGCCACGATAGCGATCAGCATCACCGTAGGTAGAAAGATCAGCGTGGCAAGGCCAAACCGACCGCCTAAAATCCGGTAGAAGGTAGCGCCCGTGATGATTGCGAAACCTTGATGCATGCTAGGGACGGCTGCGAACTCGTTGACGAGCGAAGAATCGTCGTACTGCAACGCAAACACACCGCGCAGCGTATCAACGAAGCCAGCCCCGGGGAGTAGTCGAGGCGGTGCAACCGGAAACAGGAGATAGACAATGAGGGCGAGTCCGCCCGCAGCGAAAATCGCGTTGCGCGCCCATACGTAATCCTGCTTGTGACGGTAGAGGGCCCAGATCGCTAGACCAATGATAAGTGGAAAATGGCCCCAGAAATACCACAGGCTGAGGAAATCAATCAGACCGCTGTAGCTCAACATAGCGACCTGCATGTTCAGCTCCGCGAAGATGCCGAGAGCTTGCTCGGCACGAACCACGATCTCGGTATTTTCGAAGGCGTCTAGAGCACGACCCGCGGCCAAAGAGCGAACCAGCTCATAAGCCATGTACGCCCCGCTGACCAACGCGACTTCACGAGCAAACCGAGTCGTCTGTAAGATTCGCATGGGACCGCGGAGCATTTCCGCCTCCTCCTCTGGCTCAGGAAAGTTATCAAATCGCGTGGGCTTATGACTCTCCAATCGATTGTACTTCTGGTCCGATTTAAACTTTATGTCGCATTGGGGTTTGGCGAGCTTGAATGACACTGGGTGGGACTGTCTGGGGATGGGGCACGGAATAGGGACAACCGACTCCCTTCTGCAAGCAATGACCCGCCGTGCCTACAGCACGCAGGATGCGGAGGTGACGCGAAACTGTTATGCCCTCTCCGCCCTGCAAGAAGAAATTGCGCAATCCTCTCCAGATCACCCGAGGTCAGCACAGATAAGTCCCGCGCCACTCTCAAGCTGCCTAATCTTCCGCTACGACGACAAATGCCAACCGATCCGAGTCCTTCGCGCATAGAAATCATCGCGGCGTAAATCGAGGTAGCATTCGCACTACCGCGCATGCACGGACATGAAATACGATGCCCTTGGTGGCGGGCCCGGGAAGGGTCCGTGATGCGAGTCGAGCCTAAAACCGCGGGCGCAATTGCCGCCGGTGCATTCTTTTTTCTCCTTCTGTTTGGCGTTGGGTGGCCTGGTCCTGGATCCTGGCTCCTGATATTCGCACTGCTGTTTATCGCCGCGGCCGCCGTGGCTTGGTGGCTGGATGGTGCGATCGTGCGCGAGGCGCACCTAGCGGGCGCTGTCCCGGGCAACAGCGCCAGCCCGTTCCGAAGCGTCACGGTGGGAGCAAGCGGTGGCGACCGCCATCGGCATTCGCGGGACTCATTACTGCTAAGCCTTGGCTTGCCAGGGCCAAACGCGGCGGGACACTGGGTCTTACCCAAACGCGTTCACATCACGCTCGTGGCCAGCGTCGTCGGCTTGCTGGCGATGATTATTAACGTCGGCGGCGCCCTCAGTGGAAGCGGATCCATCCCAGAACCCTCCGCAGCCACGCCGCAAAATAGTGCAGCACTGGACTTCTCCCAGCCGATCTTACCAGCCGAGTCGGCGCCCATCACGACGGAGGCGATCGGCGCCGGCTCGACTACCAACGACGCCCGCCCGATCGTGGTCGAAACACCGAACAGTGCCGACCGGCCAGAACTCCCGCGTCCCGCGGCTCCAATCAACGCTGTAGGAACACCTCTGCAACCCGCCAACACCGTCATCCATGAAGTGATCTCAGGGGACACAATTTTTGATCTGGCGGTCAGCTATGGATCGAGCATCGACGCCATCATGAATGCCAATGGAATCGGGCAATTCGACACCATCCGAGTCGGCGACCAGCTCATGATTCCGGTGCTTTTGACACCCCCCACCCTCCCCCAGCCGGAACAGGAAGCGCCGCAAGCCGAATCCACGAACACAATCACACACATCGTGGTCTCCAGCG
>CAZZMQ010000068.1:0-3299 GCA_964655365.1 uncultured Dehalococcoidia bacterium
CTGGCTGCGCCTACCCGAACACACGCAGGGAGTCGTCGTCTCCGCGCGCATCCGAGACTCCGCCGGGCTCACTCAAGATGTCTTCTTCTCGGGTCTCGATCCGCGGCAACCAGCCAAGGGCGACTGGTCCTTCTTGGTTGGACCACTCGATCAAGAGGCGTTCGGGAGCAACGTCGAGACCGGTATGCGCCAGCCAACCGCGGACGGCCCCAAGAGCATCATATCCCTCTTCGTCCAGACGTTCGGCGCCACCGTATTCAGCGGTGAGCTGTGGTGGGACGATCTCCAATTCAGCCGCAAGGTCGGGCTACCAGTCGCAGATGCCGGGGAGCCGTTCGCAGATCGCCACCCGTTGGAGGAATTCGAGAGCATCGCCCGGTGGGAGGTCGTCTCGGGTCGAAGCCTCAACGAACCCGCGGACGAGTTCAGCCTCTCGCGGGAGAATCCCAAGGTGGGCGAAGCAGCGGTCCGCTACGCCTGGACACGAAGACTTTCCGGATCGCAGCCCCGCGGCATCCGTTTAACTAGCGACTCAGCGGCGCTGTCCGTCATTGCCAATCAGCCCTGGCTGAAGAACGCGGGGCTCTTCGTCGGCGACGTGTTCCAGCTTTCCATCCCAGGCGGTGGCTTTGTTGCCTCCCGGATCGATGGCAGCTTCGATCTATTCCCTACCTTCGATCCGCATTCAGATCGCGGCCTGCTCCTCGTCAACATCGAACGTTTCGCGTTCCTCGCCAACCGAAATCCCAGCGCAGGCTCCCGGCACAACAGACACGAAGTCTGGGTGGTTCCACGGCTCGGCGAAGATCTCGATCTGCTGCTCGCCGATGTCGCTACCAAGACCATTGGCAGCGCCGAGATCTTCAACGCCGCCGCCATAAAAGCGGAGCAAGATGCAGACCCGCTTATCGCCGCCGGCTGGCAGGGCTTGCTCTTTATTGCCTTCCTTGCCGTCCTGCTCTTGAGCGCGCTTGGCTTCCTAACCTCCTCCTTCCTCACGGCCCAGACACGATCGTTGGAGTTCGCCATCCTGCGCACGATGGGGTTTTCCACGCGCCAAATCTTGGGCGTGGTCTCGTTCGAGCTCATTTTCATCATCGCGGGCGCAATGACGATCGGGACTCTCGTCGGACTAGGACTCGGCGTGCAGATGCTGGAGTTTCTCGGCGTCACTGAACGTGGGGAAGAAGTAACGCCCCCGTTCCGACAGGTGACCAACTGGCGCGCGATCGGCATCTCGTACGCCATCCTACTGACCGTGTTTTTGGCAACGATCGGCGTCGTCGTTCTGGCATACTCGCGGCTGGCCGTCGCGCGGGTGCTGCGCCTGGGCGAGTCCTAGCAGTAAGGGCGGCCAGAAAGGATCACCCAATGCTCGAGTCGAAGACAGCAGCGGCTCGGATCCGTACCATCGTGGGGAGCGGAAGGGCAGGGTTCTCCGGGGACGGTGGGGCAGGGCGAGGGGGAGACCTCGCCAATCCGTTCGATTTGGCCATCGGTCCCGACACAGCGCTCTATATCTGCGACATGGACAACCACCGAGTCCGGCGATTTGACCTTGAGACGGACACGCTCTCAACCTTCGCGGGCAACGGCGAACCGGCGTACAGCGGCGATGGAGGCCCGGCACGACAGGCGGCGCTAAACCAGCCGTACGAGTTGCGGTTCGACACGCGCGGCGGGATGTACATCGTCGAGATGCAAAATCATATCGTGCGTTACATCGACGGCGAGACCGGTGTCATCTCCACCATCGCGGGCTCCGGCCAGCCCGGCT
Source organism: uncultured Dehalococcoidia bacterium (assembly GCA_964655365.1). Taxonomy (GTDB): domain Bacteria; phylum Chloroflexota; class Dehalococcoidia; order Bin125; family Bin125; genus JAPUIR01. The sequence continues at coordinate 1,778 of CAZZMQ010000068.1, forward strand.
TTGCCGGCGATGGCGGTCCAGCCATCGAGGCGAAACTGCATCAACCTCATAGTATCGAACTCGATGACAGCGAGAATCTCTACATAGCGGACATCTTGAATCATCGAATCCGCCGTGTCGATCTAGGGACGGGCCAAATCGAAACGTTCGCAGGGACCGGCACACAAGGGGAGACACCAGACGGCGCCTCGCTAGCCACGACGCCCTTGAATGGGCCTCGCACGCTCGTGTTCCAGCCGCCAGAGAGTCTCTACCTCGCACTGCGCGAGGGCAACGCCGTCTATCGTATCAATCTGGAGACCGAGACGATTCACCACGTCGCCGGGACCGGCGATATGGGGTTCCGCGGCGACGGCGGCCCGGCAGCGATAGCTACCCTGGCGGGACCGAAAGGGATGGCCCTCGCACCGGACGGTGCAATCTACCTCGCGGATACGGAAAACCATGCAATCCGCCAGATCAACACCGACGGAAGCATCGAGACGATTGCCGGTGACGGGACCGCACACGACGGGCCCGATGGCGACCCGCTGCGTTGCGGTCTTGCGCGTCCGCACGGGGTGTTCGTCGATCCGGCCGGACGGGTCTTCATCAGCGATAGCGAAAATCACCGCGTCCGCCTGGTCTCGGTAGAATCTTCCTAAGCAGGCACCATTAACTCTTTGCGAAGTCGGTCGCGTTCGATCCAGCGTCGGGTACGATCTCCGACAAACAGCGGCACGTGATCCTGAGCAGCGACTCTAAACATGTTCTCCGTCGAGCGCGCCACCGCTATGAGCACATTGAGCAGAGCGAACGCGCTCTGGCAGCACGTACCTAGACGTCCCGCAGTCGGCCGCGCGACTAGACTCACCTCCACACCAAAATGAGAGGTAACGGACAGATGACAGACACTCTGAAGGAGTTAATTGCTTCGGAGCCGCAGCAGCTGGCGACCGGATTCGGATTCGTCGAGGGGCCACTTTGGCATCCCGACGATTACTGGCTCTTCGTCGACATCCGGCGTGCACTGGTCAACCGGTTACTGCCGAACGGTAAGGTGGAGACGGTTCGCGAGGACAGCGGCGGCGCGAACGGCTTGACCTTCGATCTCGAGCGCCGACTGATCATGTGCGAGGGCGGCCACATCTTCGCGGATCCACCGGGCCTGGACTATCGACAACTCACGCGACTAGAACCCGACGGCTCGATCGCGGTTCTGACGGCGACGTTTGAGGGAGCTCGCCTGAACCGGCCTAACGACGTCGTCTGCCACACTGACGGAACTCTCTACTTCACCGATCCTAATCTTCGGCTGGAACCCAAGCAGCGAGAACAAGCCAACGCCAACATCATGCGCCTCAGTGCCACAGGGGAACTCAGTGTGGCCGCCGATGACATGGACTATCCCAACGGGCTTGCATTTTCCGTCGATGAGCGCACGATGTACGTCTCGAACACGCGGCCGGAGCCGTACCTCGCGGCGTACGACATCGCGGCGGACGGTGGTCTGTCTAACCGGCGCGTCTTCGCCTCCATGGCT
>CAZZMQ010000068.1:3309-13994 GCA_964655365.1 uncultured Dehalococcoidia bacterium
GTACTGCACCGGCGTCAACGGCTGCGGGGTCTTTGCTCCCGACGGCGAGCAGCTTGGCACCATTGTGCTGCCCGAGATTCCGGCCAACATCGGCTGGGGCGGCTCAGACTACAGCTCGCTGCTGTTCACGGCCCGCACATCGATCTATTCCATGCGAATGAACGTCGCCGGCGTGGTTCCGCCGGGTGCCCGCTAGCAAACCTTACCGGTTGGTCCCTTACCAGGTATCCATGAAGCTGTTCCATCCTCGACGGATTGGACACCACATCAACCTGAAGCCTCGGTGATTCATAGTCGCGGCGCGGCCGGGATGGAGGGCCTCGTGGCCAGGATCGAGTGCGGTGCGGCCGATCTGGTTCACACGTTGGCCACAAACAAGCTTCTCAGACTCCTACCCTGCCTTCACTCTGCGGGAAACCACCTCTGACTGCGCAGCGACAGCGGCGAGGTCTTCAGACCTAATCCGCTGAAGCAAGTGGTTACGGGGCTCGGTGTTGCGCGGCAGGAATTGGGGCCAGCCCCAGCTGAGGCACTGTCTGCGTCGAGCCACCTGGCGGCTCCCCACCGGATCGCCTGCGCTGGTCGACGGGAGGTGGCAGTCGGCTGGCACCCCAAAACAACAAAGCAGAGAGCCCGGAGGAGATGGCGAACATGACGAGCGCCCAGTCGTATGAGTTCGTCGCATCAAAAATTGCCCCGGCCACAGCAGGGCTGATCAGGAGGCCGATTGTCTCAAGGAAGAAGGTTGCACCAAGGATCGTCGCGAAGTGCGTGACCCCAAAGGCGCGGATCAGGAGCAGAGGCTCGAGCAACGGACCACCAGCGTGGCCCAGGACGAAGAACACGATGAACACCGTGAGTACGACCGGCCCATTCTCACCAAACAGGAGGACAATCATGGATAACATCAGGCAGCCACCAAACAAGATCCCGCTGTGCTCCACTCGCCGCAACCGCCCTATAACGGTACCGAACATCAGTAACGCGACGATGCCGGCGGCGGAGGTAACCGAAACGAGAGCGGCTGCCAATCCCGGTGAAATCCCGACGAACTCGTAGTACGGAATCGCATGGACCATCCAGCCAACGACACCGTAGAAAAAGGTCATCATCGCGAGAGTGATGAACCAGAAGGTCGGTGTGCGGATCGCCTCAACCACGGTGAGGTCAGCACCAGGATCCACTCGATGCGTGGAGACATCAGAGCCAGATGGGGGCTGGAGCTCATCGGAGTCGGCCGGGGGCTGATCGCGCACAAAGAAGAGTGCGAGAGGCAAGAAGAGGGCGGCAATCAACACGCCAGAGAAGACGAAAGCGCCGTCCCACTCAACGGCATCGATCACCACGCGTATAACCGGAACGATCACTACTGCACCCAGCCAGAGGCCCGCACCGAGAATACTGACCGCCCTGGTGCGAGAGCGGTTAAACCAGCGAGCCACGAGCACTTGGAAGGGGATATAAAAAATCATCTGGCGCACAAGGGCGTTGATCGCAAGGTACGCGTACCACTGCCAGCGGGCGCCTGTGGTGGCAATCAGGATCACGCGGCGAGGGCCGACACGGTCAATCAAGCGCCCAACCAGTGGTGCCGAAATGCCGCTGACCGCCATCGACACAGAAAATCCCAGCGCGACCTCAGCGCGCACCCAGTTGAACTCCGACTCCAGCGGATCCACGAAAAGCCCGAACGACGAGAATGCGAGACCGTTGGCGACGGCCATACCAACGACGGAAGCGACCAGGATCCACCATCCGTAGTAGCTGGGGATGAGACGCGCAGGACGGCGGAGAACAAGCATTCGAACGAGTGTAGAATGGACGATACGAACTGAGAGTGGCCTACCGCACTTCGCCTATCGCTTGCGATCGAGCAGTGCCTCCCGCAGGCCCCAAAATCCGCTGGGCCTTGGAGGATCAAGCATCCGTCGCGTCTAGCAGCGGGGCGCCGCGCCAGACAGTGCGGTTCTCAAGCTGGATCACCTTGCCAAAAGTTGGGTCCGCTGCGAGGAAGTGCCCACCGGCAATGTACGCATCGCGGCGCAGCGCCTCCGCGACCAAAGCCTGGCGAGATCGGGCAGCGAGCGTGGCGTCGACATCGACCAGTGGTGACCAGTCAGTCTGCGTGAGTTGCAGCGGATGGTGAGCGGCATCTCCCATCAGCAATGCCGACTCCCCAGCCGACTGGACCAACACCGTGACCGATCCCGGCGTGTGGCCCGGTGTATGCAGCAATGTCACCTCCGACGTCACAGTCTGCTCCGGGCCGATTAGATCCATCAGACCGCTGTGTTCCAACGGCAACACCGCTTTGTGCACCATCTCCACCAGCGGACCATCGCCACTGAGAAAGGCATCGCCGGTGAAATGATCCCAGTCCGCCTGCTGAAACTGGTAACGCGCGTTGGGAAAGGTCGGAACGGGTCCGTCGTCCGAAGGGCGGGTGGTCCAACCCACGTGATCTAGGTGAAGATGCGTGGGTAAGACGAAGTCGATCTCCTCGGGCGCAAGGTCGAGTGCGGCGAGTGAGTCCAGCAAGCGTCCGTCACCAAAGCGCCAGATTCCCCAGAGTCCAACCCCGGCGTCGACCAGAATCGTCCGCCCCTGGCTTCGAATCACGTACGTCAGAACTTGCGACTCTTGATACTCGCTGGGATCCTGGTCGCCCAAGTGGGGACGGAATGCATCCGCCGGGATCTTCTCGCGCTGCGCGTCGCGCAGGAAGCGGTTCGGCGCGCTCCGCTAGTCGGCGTCCCGCGCAACCGCGATCTCCACACTGCCGGCATGATGTCCTCCCTGATCACGAATTTCGCTCAGCGTCGGATGGCGTTATGCGTCTCGCCTATGGACGCTGGCGTACTGCCTCGATCTCGGACTCCGCAATCTCGAAATGCAGGCCGGCGCGCTCCTCCTGCAACAACATCGCGACGCGGGAATCACGGTCACCCCAGCCACGTCCAATCGCCTCGGACATCTCTTCACGCGCGAGATTCGCGAGACGCATTGGGACGCCCAGCTCCCTCCCGAGTTCGGTGGCCAAGGAGACATCCTTGTACGCAAGCCGCAGCGCGAATGCCGGAGGCTCGAACTCACCGCGCAGAATCTGACGCCCGAGGGCATCGAAGGTTCGGGAGCGACCATGTGCGCCGTGGCGGATAGCATCCCACAGTTCCAGCGGCTCCACACCAGCCTTGACACCCATTGTGAAGACCTCCGCCAGCGCGGTTTGGATCGCGTATCCAGCGCAGTTGTGCACAAGTTTGGCCACGGCACCGGCCCCAATCGGTCCGATGTACTTCGGCTGGTCGCCGATCGCGTCTAACAAATCACGATGGCGTTCGTATTCCACAACGTCCCCCCCCACCCAGATCGCGAGCGTCGCCGCCTTCGCCCCGGCCGGCCCACCGCTGACAGGCGCGTCCAGCACGGAAACGCCTTTGGCAGCAAACGTCGCGTGCAGACGCCGCAGCAGGGAAGGGGAGTTAGTAGAGAGATCGAACCAGGTCGATCCGGACTGCATTCCGGCAAGCAACCCACGATCACCCAAAGCCACCATCTCGACCTCTGCCGGCCCAGGCAACGAGGTGAAAACAACTGCACATGCCTCCGCGAGCGCACGCGGATCGTCGGCCCATTCACAACCTGCCGCCAGCTGCCGGTCCGCAACGTCACGTCGGACATCGTGCACAACAAGCTCGTTGCCAGCGTCGCGAAGATGCATAGCCATTGCGCCGCCCATCGTGCCCAGACCGATGAATCCAACTTTCATCTAGTGCACTCCATTCTCCTGAGCGCCGCCGTCTAAAACACGCACGCCCGGCATACCAACGATCGATTCAGTCGGCTTGTAAGGGCGCGACAATGCGGCTTTGGAAGCGCCACGCGCCATCGATCAGTACCACGTTGTCTTCGTAACCCAAAAGCAGAACGTCGGTGCCGGAATCCGTCGGGACCTGGTAGCTGAGAAAGCAGCGGTGATAAACCACATCGCCAACCTCCTCGAAGAGGTGGTTGTCGGTGAAGTGCATCGCACCGGGGAACTGTACCGACAGTCCGTCGCAGAACTCGATCAGTTCCTCTCGCCCTTCTGCCCGTCCAACTGGCCCATCGAACACGCCGTCGGCCGTGAACGTGTCAGCCCAAGCCGCCGAAGCACCAGTATCGATGTGGTAGTTGTATCGCGAGCACAGATCGAGAATCGCCATCCGGTCGTCGAGCGAAACCATGGATCGCTCCTTCCCTAGGCTCGGAGTCTACGACCTGTTGTTGACTCGGGAGCGCAGTCCTCCGGAGCGGGTAGCTAGCGCTCGTAGACCTCCTGTGGCAATGGGTTTCCATTCAACCAGCACTCGAGGTTTTCGAGGAAGGCTGCCCGTGCACGCTCTGGGTTTCCCTTAGCCGCCCAGGAGTTGTGCGGGGAAATGATCACGTTGGGCAGATCCCAGAGTGGTGATGCCACAGGCAATGGTTCCACAGCAAAGACGTCGAGATACGCGCCACCCAATCCGCCAGATCGCAAAGCATCTATCAATGCCGTCTCTTCGATGATCGCACCGCGCGAGACATTGATCACGTGCGCCCCTGCTGGAAGCAGCGCCAGGCGCTCGGCCGTAATGGCCCCGCGCGTCTCACCAGTGAGGTTGGCCGTGATGGCGAGCCAGTCCGCGCGGGGCAGAACGGTGTCGAGTTGATCTGGATGGAGGATCTCATCAACCGCGTCCGCTGCGTCGCCGGGCCGCCGCCGAACCCCAATTACGTAGACGCCGAATGCCTGGGCAAGCCGGGCAAGCTCACCCCCGATCGCACCCAAACCGTAGATGACGAGCGTCTGATCGCTGAGGTCCTCCGCGATCAGTTCGTTCGGTAGCCGCCGCCATTCCCGGTCGCGCTGAGCGGCGGCCCAGAAAGGAAAGCGCCGGGCGAGGGCAAGCAGGCCGGCCATAGCCGTGTGCGCGATCGGCTCCGCCGCCGAAGTCGGTGAGTTAGAAAGTCGTACACCGCGCTCCAATAACGTGCCGAAGAGCGGCAAATCGATACCCGCAAACCCGAGATGCACCCAACGCAAGTTGGGTGCTCTCTCGAGCAGATCGAAAAAACGCAACGCCGTGGACCTACCGCCCATGAAGAGATCCGGCGAAGCATAGCCCGTCTCGATCTGCCCAAGTTCGGCATGGGTCGGCTCCGTCCCTTCGTCCGGGAAGAGCATCGAATCAAACGCGACACCGGTGCGCCTGGCGATCGCCGCCAGATCTGCGGCTGAAGCGTCGGCCACCGCGCGGGTCAGCAACAAACGACCCATAGCCTTCCTCCGTATCGCATCGGGGGAATCGTGCACAGCTTGGCGCAACTCCAGGCATTCCGATTCGATGTCTAGGCCGGAAGAATAGCGAATGAGTCGCGATGCTGCGTTGGGAACGGGACCAGACTCCGTGCGCCACAATCAGGTCATCACCAGCCAGCAGAGCCCGCAGCTACGTGGCAACACCGCTCATGGCAGCTGTCCGTTCGCCAAGGTCGAGCTCGGCACAAGAACTTTGCCCTCCATCAATCGCCTTGCGGTCCGGTAGGCCATCACCCGCTCGACAGTCCAACACTCGCTCGTGCCTCGTACGTGCGCAGCGGCAGGGAGCACACCGGCGGGGTGGGCAATACGCAGATCATCGTCGCTATGGTCCGGGGGCCGGGCCTGATCATGCACCAACGTGCCTTCGACGCGGGCCGCAGCAGCCAAACAGAGACCGACCGTCAGCGGTAGCGCTCGATGTGGCCGACCCATTGATACAGCGCGCGCCACGATATCGACGCTCGCCGCACTGAGAACCTCGCCGTCCAGCATGACCGTATCGTCGGCCGGCGCGACGAGGGCAATGAACGGTCGGTTGAGCGAGCGAGCGGCCTCATCCACCGATTCGGCCAGGCCGATGCGAACCGCAGCAGCACGCCGGATCGCCTCTAGCCGCGCCAGGGTATCGCAATCAGCCTCGATCGATTCGGGCAACTCCACACCCCGCAGGCCAACAGATTCAGCGTGCACAAAGACCACCGCCGCCGCTGCATCCACGACCGAGATTTCCACCGCGCCGATCCCTTCGACCTCGAGCGTCTCGCGCGCGCCACCGGTCGGCAAGAAGCTGCCCGATACTGCGCCGGCCGGGTCAACAAAGTCGAGCCGGATCGCTGCACCGTGTCCCGCCACTCCAGACAACGCGAACTCTCCTTCGACCGCGGCCTCCCCACCGTCGAGCGGGACATTCGCCACCACGAGCTAGCCTGAATTGCGATTGAAGAGTCGGACCGAGGTCGCATTCCCCTCGACGTTAACCATCCCTTCATCAACCGCGAACGGACCCACAGCAGAGGTGAGATTGCCGCAGTTATTGCCGTATTCGACCAGCGGTCGGTCCACCGCCACTTGAGCGAAGGTGTAATCCACGTCGGCGTCGTCCCGGCTCGACGGCTCAACTACGACGACTTTAGAGAGTGATGAAACGCCCCCACCGAGTCCGTCGAGTTGGCGTTTATTCGGGTCTGGGCTGCCCAGCGCGGCGAGAAAGATCGCGTCCCAATCGGCTTCGCGGGCTGGCAGATCTTCGCGGCGGAAGAACAGGCCGCGGCTCGTGCCGCCGCGCAGATAGGTAGCGGGGATCCGGATCTGGGACATGGCGATCACCTCGCTTGCATTGATAGTCCGCGCCCCCGCCGCTTACGGAATCAGCATCGAACGACTAACCGCCGTTTGGCGCTCATTCCACTCGGACTCCTCGAAGGCACGGTTGACCTCATCGAGCGGATACGTATGCGAGACAATCTTGTGATATGGCACCTGGGCCTGATTCTTGACCAGCATATTCATCATCAATGGCAGCAGCTTGGGCCGGTACATCAAAGAGCCTTGGATCTTGATCCCGCGCAGCAGGGTCGACGGTTCGATCTCCACTTTCGAGCCCGGCACAATGTTCCCGATCTCAACGAAGGTGCCGCCATTGGTCAGGTATGTCAGCCCTTCGGTCATCAACTCCGCACGGCCAACCAACTCCACGACGATGTCGGCGCCACGGCCACCAGTCAGATCCATCACCCGATCACGGCGCGTGGCGGGCGTGTTGAACTCCTCGATGTTGATCGTCTCGTCCGCGCCGAACTCTTCAGCCAGGGTCAGTCGATGGTCGAGCCGTTCCAGCTCGATCACTTTGTCCGCGCCCATGTCTTTGGCCATCGCCGTCGCGTTGAGGCCCAACCCTCCCGCGCCCTGGATGACAACGTAGTCGCCTTCCTCGCAGCCTGCCTGCATCAGGCCCTCGGTCACAGTGCCCATCGCGCAGTTGACGAAACCCAGTACCTCATCCGGCAGGGCCTCGGGCACTTTGAAGACGGGGTGGTTGGCGGGCAGGTAGTAGTAATCGGCGTAGGTCCCGGTGAAATAGGGGGGCTCCCCAGCCGCGCCACCAATCTTGAGATTGCTGCACCAATTTTGCTCGCCACGCAGACACTGATAGCAGCGGTTGCAGGACTGAATTGCGCTGTACATCAACCGGTCGCCTTCAGCGATTGGTGTGCCCAGGGAATCGGTATCGACACCGTCACCGAGCCGGAAGATGACGCCGGCCCCCTCGTGCCCCATAACCCGGCCCGTCGGTGGTAGCGCTCGGCCCGACTGGTCACCGCGCCAGGTATGCAAGTCCGAACCACAGACCCCCGCCTGGGTGATCTTGAGAATGATGCCCCCCGGCTCTGGGTCGGGGACCTCGTACTCTTCGATCTCAAATGGCTTGCCATATTCCTTGATCACCACCACGCGGCCCATAGTCATCGCGTACTCCTGTTCGCCAGTCGACCTCGACTCCGGCGCCGAGTATATGTGCTTCGATCCCTCCTGATTGCACACACCAGCAGGGCACAGGTGGACAACGCACACAGCCGGCTGATTGGCACGCCGCTAAAAACCCCTCGAAGGCGTGCAACTCCTGCTGATCCGATGTTTCGAGGGCATCCGTGACGGAATCCAGAGCTTGCACGTCACCGGGTCTGTTCGAGACAACGACTTGGGATCCACCCTATTAAATGACCCTGGCTACCCTTGTATTATGAACACGCACTTCCCACCTGCGGCACAGCGAGTTCCGCGCAGGCTGGAGACGCTCGCACCAACTTGGCCTTCGTTCGCGTCTCTTGCCATCAGCTAATCTCCACCTCCATGAGCCGCACAACCCGTTCAGGAAGACAGCTCGGTGGAACCCGGAACCAGAGCAGACAGCATGTCCTCCCACCTCGTCGAGGATGAATGTTCTGAGGCCCTAATACGGGATTGAAACTGTCTGTCATGTGCGGGAGAGGTCAACAATCTCTTCACAGCGTGGCTTTCGCATAGAACTCCAGAAACTACGCTTTGGTCAACTAGGAAGGGTGCCACATCACCACGCCAGCCGAACCGCGCCTTCATGTCGTCGATGACGAAATCTCATCTATCGAGTACTGCTACGCGCAGGGCTGGACCGATGGGCTGCCCGTGATGCCACCAACCGAAGACGCTGTTGCTGCGATGATTGCAGCGAGCGGCCGGAGGGCTGACCAGGCGCTCGCAACTCACGCGCCGACCGGGCGTGTATGTACGGTTCATGCAGCGGCAGCCAATGCGGTGATGGCCGGGTGCCTGCCAAAGTATTTCCCGATCGTGGTCGCTGCCCTCGAGGCCGCTAACCGAGATAGCTTCACATTCCACGGTTCCGCGGCGAGCACGGGTGGTTCCACACCAATGCTGATCGTGAGCGGCCCGGTCACGGAGCAAATCGGGATGAACTCGGCGGCCAATGTTTTCGGGCCCGGTAACCGTGCCAACGCGACGATTGGTCGTGCCATGCGGCTGATCATCCTCAATGTCTTCCAGATGATCCCCGGCGTATCAGACCGCTCTACGCAGGGCTGGCCCGGAAAGTACAGTTGCTGCATCGCCGAAGATGCGGCCGCCAGCCCCTGGTCGCCTTTGCACGATGCGCTCGGCATCCACGACGGATCAAGCGTCACGGTCTTCGCCGCGAGCGGATTTCACAACATCGAAAACCATTACACCGACGATCCCAAGGCGCTACTGTCGACATTCGCCGACTCCATGGCCTCCCTAGGGGCATTCTCAGATGGGGAATCGGTGATCGTCATGTCCCCGGAACACGCCAAGATTGCGACGAGTCGCGGCTGGTCGAAGCAGGACATACGGGAATTTCTATTCGCGCAGGCCTGGCGAGAGCAGGGCGAGTTGCGGCGTGCTGGCAAGGTCCCTCACGACGCCAAGCCAAGCGACGACGCGGCGCCGGCCCATCGTGGGCTGGGCCCAGACGACATCCTCATCGTCGTAGCAGGGGCCGACGCTGGCGGTCATTCGGCATTTCTTACGTCATGGAGCCGAGCACGAGGCTCTCTACGCCAAAGTCGAAGGATCGAGCCCTAAGGAGAACATCATGCCACTGCGACTGATCGACCCCACCGTCCCCGCACCCCCGGTGCAAGCTGCTGCTGCCCCACGCCTGGAGTCACTTGAGGGGCTCAGGATCGGTGTGCTCTGGAACGGGAAAGTGAACGCCGACACCCTGCTGCGCGAGCCCGCAAATTGCTTCTCGAAACGGCACGGCTGCTCTCTGGTATCCGAGGAGCGCAAGCACTCCGCCTCCATCATCGCCAAGCCGCAAGTCCTGGAGCGCCTGGCAGAAAAGAGCGACTTCCTGATTACCGCGGTCGGTGATTGAGGGTCCTGTTCAACGTGCAGTGTGCACGACGGCATCACCTTTGAGCAGCTCGGCAAGCCCGCGCTCGTGATCTGTACGCATCCTTTCGAGCCGACCGGCCGCCTGATCGCAGAGACGATCGGGCGCCTTGATTTTCAGTTCGCACTAGTCGATCACCCAATTGGCAGCGTGACGCCCGAGGAGATTGAGGAACGGGCCGCCGACGCGTACCGTCAGGGGCTCGCGATTTTGCTCGGCCAAGTTGACTAGGAGCCGCCACTACAAATGACCGAAGTCAATCGGGATCTGGCCAGACTGCTGCCTGGCGCAAGAGCCGTAACACGCCAGCCCCCACCCTCGAGGCCGATCCCTACAAACCAATGACTAGGGGGATAGCGGGGTAGTACAACCCTCGGCACGCCGCGTGTCGCGCAGGCTCGGACCCGGGGACCGGACTCCGGCCTTTTTCAAAACGACGAAGGCCACTCGTTTCCCCGCCCCTCGTGCACATCCTTACCCCGCAAGGGGCACGCTTTGCCAGGCAGCCACACGCCAGGAGTCCTCGTGAGGCACCAGGGTGGTCGTGAAGCGCACATCCAGGGCCACCAGATCGTCACTTGGGAGGCGAGCTTGGATGTGCGCGATCCCGGTCACAATCGCGGCGCCCTCGTACTTCCGCTCTTCGATGCGCTCCGTCTCGATCGCCGTATACCGGCGTCCTGCGGCAAATGCTGCCAGCACCTCATCGCGGGTCTCGTAGAGCCCATTGCTATGCGTGTAGATGAGATCCTCAGTCGCGGCGGACGCCCAGCCCGTATGGTCGCCAGCAACTGCACAGGCGATCCAGTGCTTGAAAGCATCAGTGGGGGTCGATCTCGGCATAGTGGTTGATCCTTTCTCGGCTAGAGATCACGGTGTCGCGCGATTCGGATCCACGCCCACTCGCCATCACGATCCGTACGCGGAGGA
>CAZZMQ010000069.1:0-4718 GCA_964655365.1 uncultured Dehalococcoidia bacterium
GTCGTCGTCGTCGCCGCCACAGCCAACCAAGGCCAGCCCGGCCACGCCTATGCCACCGCGCGCCGAAGCTCGCAGCACGGATCGCCGATTCATACGAGCTTTTCGCATTCGACCCCCGTAGTTGGTGGTGCTCATGGATTTTCCCCTGACCTTCCCGATTTGGCTCCACCCCCCCCCCGCCACGGACTAGGACGAGAGCGTAAGAGCTGTGCTTGGTTTGGTGAGCGTGGCAACAGCACGCTCTTGAAGATCAATTGGTGTCCGAATTATTCGTGGGACAAGTAAGTCCGCTCACTGCGGAATATCACCTGAGAAGGGGTGCCTTGTCAAGCTTGTCGAATGGCGTCAGTCGTACCATCCTCGAAGAATCGACTCGGCGACGATCATGCCATCTCCTGCAGCGCCGAGCGCACCCCTCCATCCACGCACGTCTCCGACCGCCCAGAGACGGTCGATGTTCGTTAGCAGCTGGGAATCCGTGACCACGTCGCCCGCCGCGTTCAGGGTGAGACCAAGACTATCAACTAGCCCCAACACCAGCTCATCGGGCTCGTGTTGAGGCATCCAGACCAGGGTCTCGATCGCTACCTCGACGCCACTATCGAGCGTGACACTTCGGATCTGGGCGCCGTCGCGTGTGAGGGCCGCGACTCTTCCAGGATGGACCGGAATCCCCAGGCTAGGTAGACGATCACGCAGTCCGAGAGGGAGTTGCACTTCGGAGCTGACAATGAGCTGGATGTCTCTAGTCCAATGCAATGCCATGAGGGGGTCTGTCGTGGCGGACTCTCCGGTTGAGACAATTCCCCAAGGACGTCCGCGATGCTCGTAGCCATCACACATCGCGCATGGGACCACGCTGGTGCCCCAGCATTCCGGGAACCCAGATATAGCTGGCAGCACATCGCGATGCCCCAGGGCTAGGACGACATGCCTCGCCGTGAGTTGCGATCCCTCCGTCGTCACGACGAAGTTGCTACCTTCCGTGCGCGACACTACGGCCACGCGTTCACGTCGCAGGCTTCCGACGCCGTATGCTTCTATCTGGCGCCAGGCGACTCGTTGCAGCTCCGATGGGCGCATTCCCTCAATGCCAAGGAACCCGTGGATTGCGTGAGAAGATGCGTTGCGCGACGGTGCCGGATCGTCGAAGACCGCTATGGTTTTCTCGGCCCGCGCGAGGACCAGAGCGGTTTGGAGTCCCGCCGGTCCGACGCCGATGATCGCGACGTCCACGCGGTCGGTATTGTCGACGCTCGCCGCCTTTTCAAGCTGTGGTCGCCGATTCGCCGCCGCCGCCGTCGAACCGCCTTGTGCGTTCCCGCGTGTGGCGCCCACTTGATTGGGCCGGGCCCCTCCGCTCGTGCCCTGACGAACGACAGCCACCACCGAGTTGCGTTCAATTGCCGGTGGTCTGGCCGCCTCGCCGGCATTCTGGCAATTGAGTGCGAACTCGGCCAAACCCGCGGGAGTTGTGACTCCGGCGAATCCGCGATCGTTGACGAACGTCATGGGGGTTTGTGTCATTGCCAGATCGCGTACGAGGGCAGGGAAGCTTTCCATCACGAATACTGAGGCTTCGACGCCATCAAACTCCGATGCCAGTGCGAAAGCGGAGAGACCAGCTTGTGCTGCCGGAGGGTGAAGAGCGGATCCCACCACACGGATTTGCACCCCTGACCGCATCTCCTTAAGGACGTCCCTCACGCTCGGGTCCGTGGGCGTGGGATCCCGTGCCACCATTAGGATCGCTTCGAGGAGGAGTGGGAGCAGGTGGCGCTGAGGGAGACCGAAGATGCGGAGGCGCCGACCTGAATGCCCTTCAATGACTGTGCCAGGCACACGGTCCACGCCCACCTCGGCCGCGCGAGGAAGGTCCTCTGCTAGCTCGTGTGAACGTAAATCAACGTTTGGACCTAGAGCAGCTATCTCCGAGAGCAAATCGAGAGTTGCCCCGCAATCGGGGCAACTAAGCAGTTTCTGATCGGAATCGGCGACACTAGCTGAGGACTGGAAGTAGTCGATCGCGACGGTGCTACTCAATCCTGCGAGTCGTTGAGCGAAGACTTCGCGAACCTTGACCGGAAGCATGCTCCGTTCCTTTCCTCACTGCCGCAGACGGTGACGCGTTTTCTAGCAGACCACTTCCCGGCCGACCGTTCGGGAGCGCACGGTTGTTCGGCATTCGGACCCTAGGACGGCACACCACGTGTCCAGGGGTTCTCGTGCGGCATCTTGCTCATGAGCTTCCTCCTCACGTCCGCTGTAAGGAACATCCTGTGGGGTCCGAACACGACCGGAAGAGTTGGATGCGTAGGCTAAGGTAGCCCCCCGATGCGGAGCTTGACGATCGAATGACCAAGCGGACGCGCCGCAGATCCGGAGCTCTGGAATACAGAGGAACCCCATGCGATTTCAGTCGATCAGTCGCTACAACGCCGAGCCCAGCCCATGTCGGGCCGATCGCGACTGTGGGCACGCCTCCTGCCTGCACGACGTCGACCTTGACTCAGATGCAACTGATCAGTCCGGGCTCGCGGTCGTCGACAATTGGGCGCAGCGACCTGTCGGCTGGTCGTTCGCCGATGTCGTTGGGGTCGCGGTCAACTCCGACGATGAAATCTTCGTCTTCAACAGAGGGGCCCGACCAGTACTCGTTTTCGATCCCGAAGGCCACTTTCTGCGTTGGTGGGGCGATGGGCATTTCACAATGCCGCACGGCATTGCCGTCGCTCCCGATGGATCCATTTGCTGCGCCGACATAGGCGATCACACCCTGAAGCGATTCAGTCCGGACGGTCATTTACTGCAGATGCTAGGGACGCCGTACCAGAATGCGCCCCGGCTTGGCGGCACACCGTTTAATCGGCCAACGCATTTCACCGTCGGTCCAGACGGGGACTACTACGTCACTGACGGCTACGGCAACGCGCACGTGCACGTCTTTGCACCGGACGGCGAGCTGCGCCGGACCTGGGGTTCCCCCGGAGACGAACCCGGGCAGTTTCGGTCCCCACACTCGATCCTTTTCGATCCCACGGGCCGCGTGGTCGTGTGCGACCGTGGAAATGACCGGATCCAATTCTTCGACCCGCAGGGCGAGTTTTTAGCGGAATGGACGGGCCTGCACCAGCCCAACGATCTTGTCTACGCCCCCGATGGCCGGATCTACATCTGCGAATTCGAACACAGCCTCGGTATCTGGACCAAAGACGGGGTTGTGGTCAAGCGCTGGGGCGACGGAGGTGAAGGGCTGGATGCCGGGCAGTTCATCAGTCCACATGGGCTCGCGACTGATTCACAGGGAAGTCTCTACGTGGGAGATGTCACCGATATTTACCGTGGTGTTGATCGAGGCTCGCGGAACCTCCAGAAGTTCATTCCAAAACCGCTGGAGCACTAGCGATTGCGGCTTCGAGTCTGGTGGGGTCCTGATTTGACTGTGTGTTGTAGCCGCGCAAGTACTGCATCGTACGGACGGTTCCCATGACATCGGACAAGGTCGTCCCCGTGGTCGAGGCTGCCACGCGGGAGCGTCCGCGCACGTTCATGTATCCGTTGGCGTCTTGTCTCGCCCCTGCAATTTGGTTGAGATCGACGAGGAAACGTTTCGGCGGATCGGTCCGCTGTGCCTTGAATGGATCCCAGTCGATCGACCTTCGTCCTTGCGCCCCTCGCGTGTACTTCCGTTAGCCTCCTGCCAATGACGCGTGCTAGGCAACTCCGAGTTGGTATCTTCGGTGCCGGGTGGGGCACCCGGGTCTCAGTGCCTGCTTTCCGTGCGGCGGGTTGGGACGTTGTCGGCCTGTGGAGCCGGCGGCAGGAGCGTGCGGACGAAGAGGCGGCTCGCCTTGGGATCGCCTTCGCGACAAGTGATCCTGCCGCCCTCTTTGAGCACCCCGAGGTGGATGCGGTTGCGTTGCACACGCCTCCGGGTACGCATCTCAGGTTTTGCCAGGCCGCCTTTGAGGCAGGCAAGCATGTCCTTTGCGATAAGCCCTTCACGGAGAACGCGGCGGACGGTCAGGCGCTGGTCCAGCTCGCCGAATCTAATAATTTGATTGCGATGATCAACTTCGAGTTTCGCTTCGCGCCGCTGCGGCTGCAGGTCGCTGACCTTCTGAAGCAGGGGGTGGTCGGTGACTTCCATCACGCTACCGTTTCTTTGCAGACGAACAATCCACTGGTGGCGCTCGGGCGTTCATGGCGACTCGACCCCGCGCAGGGCGGCGGAATCCTCAACGAGTTGGGCTCGCACTACGTCGATCGATTGCGACACTGGTTTGGTGAACTGTCGAGCGTTTCCGCCCATCTTGGGTCGTTTCCCCCGGTCGATGCCGATCCCCTGCTCGGTACCGAGGACTGGCTTGGCGCGATTTGCACACTCGAGCAGGGTGGAACCGTCACCCTGGAAATGTCATGGGTTACTGAGCCTCCGATAGGGCTGCGAGTTGTGATCGTGGGCAGCGATGCCGTGCTCAGGATCCGAGCAGCGGGATCGATGCTGACGGAAGGCACGATCGCTATCGCGCGCGCGGGCGATGACGATTTCACGACGTTGCCTCCGCGGCCGGAGGACGCAAGCTTTGCTGCCGCTGCGGCTGTCGCTGGTGGCGCAATCGCGGCCTCCCAGCGCTTAATCGACGCATTCGCGGCCGGGATCGCTAGCGGCGAATCACCGGTTCCCAGTTTCACAGACGCGCTACATTCGCAAATCA
>CAZZMQ010000069.1:4728-13030 GCA_964655365.1 uncultured Dehalococcoidia bacterium
ACGATGGACGCGATCCGGGAATCATCTGCCAGCGGCCGGAGGGTCCGAATCGAAACGCCGCGCCGATCGCGATACGAGCCGCGCCGATCCGCGCATCAGTGACGCTCAACCGCCACACGGCGCCCCTGTGGTCCAACTCGGGAGCAGCGTCGATCACTTCTTGACAGCGCCGTCCGTCGTCGAAAGTCGGCACGGGTGAGGTCCCAGACTCGATACCGCGTGTGAACTCCTGCGCGAGGCGCCGTGTCGCACCAATACGTCAGACATCCGTGGTCGGTACTGGGCGCTGCAGACGTGGAAGCTGACGTAACTCTTCGAAAGTGACACGCGCCGAAGAACACGGTGTCCACGGACATCGTGTCGAATTCCCGGAAGGCCAAAATGTCCTCCGCCCCAGCGATCTGGATGCGAACCCCCTGCTGCTCGCTGACTCAAGATTGCTGGAGAGTGACACCGCTGGCCCCCGCCGATCGTCAGTGTTGCCGTCCAGAAGGACTCGGTGTCACTTTCCGTAAGTGTGCAGTCCGCGGGTCGTGCCCTTGTGGCACGAATAATGCGAGATGGGCGTCAATCGCTTTGCTCTTGCCGAGCCACTGGCACAGCATGTCGATGTAGTGAGAGTCGTGCTCGTTGAGCACCCCGCCGCCAAGTCGCAATTGCTCCCGCCAACCGAGGTCGCGTTTTCCTCCGCTGCCTCCACTGCGGTCCCAATTTGGCTCGCACTAGTGTGCTGGAATTTATCGACATGCCCGTCGGTAAGAAGCTGCTGAATGTGTAGGCGGTCGAGGGTGAAGCGATAATCGAAACTGGTCATGGCGATCGCCCGAGCATCGTTCACCGGTTGGTATATCGCCGCGGTGCCAGCCATGTTCATTGACATTGGCTTTTCGGCGAGTATGTCCTTGCCAGCAGCGAGTGCTTGGATGATGAGGTCGCGGTGGTTTCGCGCGGGCGTGACGATCGCGAGCGCGCCGAGGTCGTCACTTTCGGCGACGGCTCGAACGTCCTTTGTCGCGACAGGGATTTTGTGTTCTGCTGCTTGGCGGTCCGCATCCGCCTCCGTGCGGCTCCGGATGACGGTGACCTCCCAGCCTTTGGCACGCGATGCAGGGAGAGTGATCCGGGTATCCCGGCCTATTCCCAAAATGCCGATTTGGCACACGGCCTTCTCTGATTCTGTCACAGTCAGGGTTTGAGTTTCGACGCCATCAGAGTGACCAGAGCGAAGCAGTTATCAGCACAGGGGCGCACCGCGATCGGTTCCTGATCAGGCTGTGCCCGAGCGAATTCGCGGGTCGATGAAGCGATATGAAAGGTCGACCGCGACGTTGGCTATCACGATCGTCGACGAGATCATGAGGATTGCCGTCTGAGTCACCGGATAGTCTCCGGCCTGAATTGAGAGGATTAACAGTCGGCCCACGCCTGGCCAAGCGAAGATCGTCTCCACGATCACCGAGCCTGCCATCAAGCGACCCACCTCGATGCCTAAGATCGTAGCCACGGGCAACAAGGCGTGTCGTAACGCGTGGCGGAAGACGATCGTTCGTTCGCGCAGTCCCTTCGCCCGCGCCGTCCGTACGAAGTCGGTGCCCATCACATCAATCATTCCCGAACGGGTTAGTCGCATCACTGAGGCTGCTGTCAACAAGCCCAGCGTGAAGGTGGGCAAGATTAGGTGTTTGAATCCTCCGCTCCCGCCGGTCGGCAGCCACCCGAGTTGGACGCTGAAGAAGAAAATCAGCATCAGGCCTACCCAGAAGCTGGGCGTTGCCTGTCCGATTACGGCAAGCAAGCGGGCGAGCCAATCGGTGGGATTGCCGCGTCGCAGGGCGGCGATCACCCCGAGCGGTAGCCCGAGGGCTAACGAGAAGATCAGCGAGGCGCTTTCGAGCACGAGCGTTTTTCCGACGCGATCACGGACCTCGTTCAGCGCCGGTCGGCCGCTAACGAACGAATTGCCCATGTCGAGTTGCACCGTTTCCCACAGGAAGCGGCTGTATTGCACGTGCAGGGCGTCGTCGAGACCGAACGCCGCGCGTAGTGTGTTCTTCTCTTCGAGTGTTGTCTGGTCCGTCGCGAGATATTCGATTGGGTCGCGTGCGATCCGGCTGACGACAAAGACCAACGTGATTACCGCTATCACGACGAGCAGGCCTTGTACCAGGCGGGAAGCCAAGGTCGGCCAGAGGTTGCCGCCGTCCATTGCTGTCGCCCCACTTTGCACTGGCGCGGTGCCCCGCGATTGTGGCCGGCTTGAGTTCTCCCCCGATCTCGGCGCACTCAGGGTGGGGGGAGTCCTTCATGCTGTTGTTTACACATTGAAGGAAATAACCGCAGGCGCCAAGAACCCTGCCCTGCCTGCACTTTCGCTGAAAGGACGGTGCAGTGCCCCTCGGGTGCTGCAGATTTGGATCATCCGATTTGTGCTATTAAGCGTAAGAGAGGAGTCATCATGAAAACCCAAACCGTCGCTGGCCGGACCTGGCACTTCACTCGGGCGATAGGCCGTGTAGTGGGCTCGGAAGGCTTCTATCATCCCACGCCTATCGTTTGCGGACCCGGAGGCTCCATCTACGTAGCTAATACCGGAGGAGCGGAGGGGCGTGCGTTGTCGCGTCAGATCGACCACATGCAGATCGATGGGAAATATATTCGCGCGATCGGAAACGGCGATTACATGTGGCCGGAGGGCTTGGCCCTGGACGACAATGAGAATCTCTACCTCTCTGACGCCTACGCTAATTGCATCCTTGTCTACGACAGAGATGGGAAGCACACGTCTTCGTGGGGGGAGAAGGGATCGGCGGAAGGCCAAATCCAGAGGCCGGCCGGCATAGCGGTGAACGGAGACGGCAACATTCTGGTCGTTGACAGCGGCAATCATCGCGTCCAAACGTTTTCGCCGGACGGTGTTTTCATCGCAACTTGGGGAGCGCAGGGAAGCGGCGATGGAGAACTCGATCAGCCATGGGGGATCCACGTTGATCGGGATGGCGACATCTACGTCGCCGATTGGGGAAACGATCGGGTGCAGAAGTTTGGGCCGGGCGGCGGCTTCCTACGCCGCTTCGGCTCGACCTTTGATGATGGGGGGACTCTGCACCGCCCGTCCGATGTGGCCGTAGATAGCGATGGGGATGTCTACGTCGTCGACTGGGGCAACAACCGTGTGCAGATTTACGACACCGAGGGAGACATCATCACAGGTCTGTATGGCGACGCGACCGATTTCTCTCGGGCTGCGATGGAGATGTTCGACGCCAATCCAGATTACGTGGCTGCCATGGACCGCGTCTCTGACGAGGACAGGTTGGAGATGAGCCGGTTCGAGCGCCCGCGGGCTATCACCATTGATGATGAGAACCGCATCGCGGTTACGGACTGCACACGTTGCCGAGTCCAAGTCTACGAGAAGGACAAAGATTACGTTGTTCCGCAGTTCAACCTGTAGTCCGAGGCTGGCTTACTGGCCATGTCGGCAACTCGGGGTCTGAGGGACTAGTTCGACCTGCTCCCTGCATCGCCGAACCGTTCACAAGGGTGGGCAACCGGCTTGCGAGCCCCGAGCTTCACGCGGTTCCCCGAATCAGCGGTGAGCCCTGGCGACGAGCGGCCGGGTAGCCGGAGGATCAGGTGCCCTTGCCGGTCGAGAGCCCTGTGCTTTGCGTCGGTGGAAAGATCCGGGCCGGCTCACCTTGCGCCGCATCGAGATCATGGTTTCGGGATAGACCCACGCATGAGACAAGTCTGGGAGTGTTAGCGCCGATCGATAGGCGCAGTGCTGAGCGTGTGGCCGAAGTTGTCCTCGGTTGACCGAGATCGGCTATCTTGTTTTCGTCCGAGCAGGGATGGTTGTCGGAACACTGATTTGGTCAGGAATCTTTGCTGAGACATCTGAGACCTGCGAGCGATATGTGGGGTACACAGAGGAGGCAGCCAATGGGGAGCAACCAAGAGATCGCATTGATGGCTCACCTCATGCGCCGAGCTGGATTTGGTTCGGATCGAGATGAACTGGAGCGGCTCGCGGACCAGGGTTACGAGACGACCGTAGAGCAGCTTGTAGACCCTCCTGACGCGCTGGCCGGCGCGAATGAGGATTTGCTATACCGCTACATGCCTTCGCTGGAGACCGGCGGTCCCAGCCCGGTGCCGGGGGCGGCTAACTGGCTTTATCACATGGTTAATACCCAGCGGCCGCTCGAGGAAAAGATGGCCTTCTTCTGGCATCACATCTTCGCGACTGGAAACTCCAAAGTGGACAACGATAACCACATCACGATCCAGGCGGAGATGTTCCGTGACTACGGGATGGGAAACTATCGCGACCTCCTTCTGCGAATCGCGCGTAACCCGGCAATGATTTACTGGTTGGACAACAACGAGAACCATAAGAAATCACCCAACGAAAACTGGGGGCGGGAGTTGCTGGAGCTGTTCTCTCTGGGAGTCGGGAACTACACGGAAAAGGACGTATTCGAGTGCGCCCGCGCCTTCACGGGCTGGACGATCCGTGCCAAGATTCCGAGACAGCCGTATCACCGCTTCGCGTGGCGTTACGAATTCCGGCCTCATGAGCACGACTATGGTGTGAAGACATTCCTGGGCCGGACCGGCAACTTCAACGGCGACGACATTATCGAGTTCATCCTCGAGCAGCCGGCCTGCTCGCGCTTCGTCGCGCGGCACTTGTACAACTTCTTCGTCGCAGACGAAGCGCAGGTGCCAGCGTGGAATATCGAACCCCCGCGAGACCCGGATGCCATCGAGTTGTTAGCGTCGACGCTAGTCGACGCTAATTACGATTTGAAGCCGGTGTTGCGGACGTTGTTCCTCTCTGATTTCTTCAAGCAAGCGATATACGAAAAGGTTAAGAGTCCGGTCGAGGTGGTGGTTGGTACTCTGCGCCTGACCGGCGACGTGCGTGGGCCGGATCCACGCCTGATCGATACGAGTCAACAGCCCTCCTACATGGGTCAGGCGTTGCACGATCCTCCAAGTGTCGAGGGCTGGCACACGGGACGTGATTGGATTAACAGCGGATCCGTTGTGAATCGCGTGAACTATGTTGCTGGCCAGGTCTCGAATATCGACCTGCCAGGGGTGCAGCGAATCGTCGAACGCGTGGCAGCCTCGAATGGGGGTCAGTTAACGCCAGAGGCACTGGTCGACGAATGCGTCGAGTTGATGGGGCCGGTCAAACTTGCGCCGGAGACTCGAGAAGAGCTGACGTCACACGCTGCTGGCAATGGTCCGATCTTGACCTCGAACGGCGAGTTGCCGCGCCGGGTTTGTGACACGCTCGCCCTGATCGCCGCTACACCGGAGTACCAGTTCGGCTAAACCTAGCACCCGCACGGCCTGTTTGGGGGAGAGCTATGACCACAGAGACGAAACCACCCGTCCTAGTTGTGCTGCAATTGACGGGGGGAAATGACTATCTCAACTCCGTTGTCCCGTACGCCAACTCGAACTACTTCGACAATCGCAAGGGATCGCTACGGGTAGAGGAAGAGGATGTCCTAAAGATTGACGATGCGGTGGGCCTGCATCCGAAGATGGCTCCTCTCAAGGAGATGTACGACGAAGGTGACATGGCGATTATTCATGGCGTGGGCTATCCCAATTCGCCCCGTTCCCATTTCCGATCGATGGACATCTGGCACACTTGCGAGCCGGATAAGGTAGGCACCGAAGGCTGGGCGGCTCGGGCAATCCGAGATCTAGACCCGGACGGCGAGAACCCATTGACCGGGGTTAATATCGGGCTCAATTTGCCCCGTGCCATGGTCTTGCCTGGCGTTTCGGTCGCCTCCGTTGCCGATCTCTCGACCTACGGCCTGCTCAACACAATCGAGATTGACGAGCAGCGGACGCAAATGCTGGAGCGTTTTGCCAACATGTACAGCAAGGCGATCGGCACGGGTGCTGTTAAGGAGTACCTGGGTCAAACGGGCCTCGACGCACTGACCGGCGCGGACATTCTGCAGGATGGGTTATCGCGATACTCCTCAACGGTGGAATATGGCACTGATCCGGTTTCCAAGAGCCTGCGCGACGTGGCCACTATCCATACGGCGGATGTCGGTACCCGAATCTTCTACGCATCGCACACGGGCTTCGATACCCACGCCTCGCAGCAGCCGACATTTGAGCGGCTCTGGACCGAGGTCTCCAGTGGGGTTTCCGATTTCTGGGATGACCTTCGCGCCCACGATGCTGACGAAAACGTCGTGATGATTCTGTTCTCCGAGTTCGGCCGCCGTGTTCGCGATAACGGATCCGGAACTGATCACGGTGCCGCCGGGGTTTCGTTCGTCATCGGTCCGTCGGTTAAAGGTGGCCAGTATGGCGATTACCCAGAGACGCGTGCCGAAGCGCTCGACCAGGGGGATATGGTCCCCAACCAAGACTTCCGTGGTGTTTACTCGACGATCCTGGATGACTGGCTTGGCCTAGATGCCGTATCGATCGTGGATGGACAATTCGAGCGTCCGGAGTTCATCACGATCGGAACCGACGCGGCTTGATCCGGCAGACTGCGGTGGCACTCACGGCGAGTTCAGCCGTGCAGAGCCCTGGGCCCGCCCATCCAGATTCATTGAGCGTCCGCAGCTGGCGTCCGAAGAGGCTGCGTATGGTCTGTGCTGTCGCGGTGGTGCGGTCATGAAACGCGAACTATACGCTTGGCTCGTCAAGCATCGGGATGCGCCGGCGGGGCTGTTAAGCTGGCCAAGATGAGCGCCAGTATCCTCGTTCCTACGGATGGATCGCCGGAGTCCGAGCAGGCACTTGACATGGCTGTGCCGCTCGCACGTGCGCTTTCGCTGTCGATCGTTCTGTTTTGGTCCTGGGAGGGGTTGGGGGAGACGGCACCGGGGACTTCCGCGAAGGCAGTTGCGCAGATCGAGACACAGGAGATAGCTGACCGGACCGCCACGCTCTCGGAAATTGCCGACCGCCGACTATTGCCACTCAGTCTTCTGTTCGAGACGAAGGTTGGTCGTGGCCCCGCCGCAGCGGCGATCTTGAGACAGGCCGATTTGCAAGAACCCCGGTTCATCGTGTTCAGCGCGCACGGGCGGTCCGGTCTCAAGCGCTGGCGCCTTGGATCGGTCGCCGATCGTCTTGTTCGAGAGTCCGCATACGACACCGTCATCGTTACCCCCAAAATCGAAGTTTCGCTCTACCCCGAGATCGGGCGCATCCTTGTCGCGCTTGACGGATCTGAGCGGGCGGAACACGCACTCGACACAGCCCTGATGCTTGCCCGCGCGAGCGGCGCAACGTTGCACTTGGTCCGTGCGATCGCGCTGAGAGTTCCCGCAGCTCCGCTCGGCGCTGAAATTCCCTACCGCGAGGTGACGGAGGACTTGGTGACGGCGGCCGCGGCGTATCTTAGGGAACTCGCCGCCCTGATCCCGGACGTGCGGGTTTCGACGGAGGTGCAGCTTGGCGGGGCCGGCCAGGCGATCCTCGATTCAGCGGTGGGCGCGGATCTCGTCACCATGACCCCGCACGCGGGGAGTGGTGTTGCTACTGTCCTTGGTTCGACGACCGATGCGGTGATTCGGGGATGCACCAAACCTGTGCTCATCGTTCGAACGTAATCTGGACTGAAGCGCCCACGGTACGGCATAACCGGGAGTGCGTCTGGATGGAGCGGACCTGTGCGCATGATTCCTGGAGCTTGCCGATACGAATAATGCGCAGACCGGCTCTCCGATACGGGTTGGTGCGCTCTCGGCCTTCACCAGTCCTCCGGGAGTGATTAGGCGGTGACCGCGGCGAGGATGTCGTGCAGCTTCCCAGTCCAGGGCAACTCCAGCGCCCGGAACGCCTCGATGTCGCCCGTCACTTGGACGCTCTCACGAAACTTGTCACGCGCCGGTCCGTCGGCGTCGGCCTCGGCGTTGGTGAGGCGGGCAATCCAAAGGGCCTTTTGGTACGGGATAGTGATCATTACATCGGCGGATTCGAGCACGCCAGCCTCGACCACCACGCTTCCATCATGGACCATGATGTGCCAGCCCAGGCTCGATCTATCCATGCTGAGGTGTGCGGGTGGATCAGTGAACTCTTCACAGAACGATGTGCTGAGCTCTCCGAAATCGTAGCCTTCGCTGAGCCGGAGAAGTTCTTGGCGTGCGATCGCAACCCACTCGAGACTGGCAAACTCCACTTTTTCTGGCATACCATCCCCATGTCCTGCTGTGGTGTTCTCGCGCGCCGTGAGTCTGTCACCTGCATTTGCGTCTTGCAACCTGATCCGCAAGCGGTGGTTCAGTGCGCGATCTGA
>CAZZMQ010000069.1:13040-13763 GCA_964655365.1 uncultured Dehalococcoidia bacterium
CAGCATGCTTCGTCTGGCAGGTGGACAGACGATCCGGTTCATTACGCCGGGGCCTGGGGGCAGAAGTGGGGTTGTGGGGGTGGATCTCTGGGGCACTCCCGGGGCGCCCAAGAAGTTCGAATCGATCGACATCTGCGGGGTGAGGTGGACGCTGGTCGATCCCGCGGCATCGTAGTCTGCCCATTGGAGCCCGGCGCACTGTGGGGAGCGATTTGATGCTGGCCCAGAGCGTGCTTCGCGCCTGATGTTTTCGGCGCAGGTATAATGGCGAAAGAATATACAGAGGGGCAATCCGCGTGGCCGAACCGAAATTTGCGAAGATCAATGTTCTCGTCCGAGATGCTCAAGCAGCCTATGCGTACGCTCAAGAGGTCTTGGGCGCCGCCGTGGTCAGTGAGCCGCACGCAACGCCGATCGGGGAGGTCGCGCTGGTAGACCTGCATGGGCTGGTGATGGAATTCATCCAGCCGCCCCCGGGCAGCCCTATGGAGGCGATCATCGACCGGCGGGGTGAGGGCATCGATTCGATTGGGTTCGCTACAGACGACGTCACCGAATTGGCATCGGCGATCGAGGCACGGGGTGGGCGATTTGTCCGGCCGACCGACTCAGGGCTGGACGAAACCGCATGGCTGCACCCAAAGAATCCACTGTCGTTATCGATTGAGCTGTTTAGCTCGGCAGCTATTGAACAGCCGGACTAGATGTTCGGGTCGTTGAGCG
>CAZZMQ010000070.1:0-9466 GCA_964655365.1 uncultured Dehalococcoidia bacterium
GGCGATAGTGGACCATCCCCGCTAGCTGCGTTTCGAGAATGGCGAATCCCGTCTGACTCAGCCCAAACGTGAGATGAGCGCCGCAGTGGTCGCGGTCTTGACCTAGTGCCCTATCGCGCTGTTGCGCACATGGGATGCGCACTAGGCGCCGACCGTACCATGAACTTACCCCGACACTAACGAATAGCGTCCTTGATGCGGATTGCGGCATCGCGGAAACGGCGCTTTCCGCATTCGGGGGTTGCTCATGGTGCCGCCCTCGAGCGCCCTAGGGTAATTGTTGATGGCATGCGCGCGGCGAGCGTGTTGCCGACATCGTGGACCCAGACAGCGATGTGCAAGAGACGGTCCGCGCTGTGGACGGCCCTGTCGCCGAATTGCACCGGAACATGTTCGATGCGGAGCAGTGCGATCACGCTACTGTCGACCCGCGAACCTTTAGGAGAACGTACCAGCGACCCGGATTACGCAGATCTGGATTGCGGTCAGTGCCGGCGTGTTTGCGGTTGCCGAACGGCCCCGCCATCCAGTCGCCGGGGATGAACTTGGTGTCGAACCGGCCACGGAAGTGCGGTACGTGCTTGTTCGTCGGAGTGGCGACGGTGCCAGACCAGGGTCACAAGCCCGCGTCGGTTCTGCGCTCGGAGCTTGCAGCGGGGTCTTCGAGCGCAGTCTTCGGTGGCTTCCAGTAACACCGTCGTGGTGTCCAAGGTGTGTCGATCGGCAGTGCCCGGAGTCCCCTGCGCCCCGCGCGCGCGCCCTATTCCTAACGGTCGGTCTCGACTGGATCCGGCCCGGCGGAACGAATGTCGGCTTCCCTATCCTGGTACTGCAACTCCTTAAATACGGACAGCCGCCGGGTGGGGGCGGTCCAAAAATCGCTGAGCGAAGCGCCCTAGACGAACTTCTTCACCAGGGAAAGGTTGCTCTCGCCACGGATGCCCGAGGTGTGAGTGTCCCACTCGACGCCCGGTCCCAACAAGACGCCGTCTTTGACCTCGGTGAGGTAAATCCAGGCAGCCTGTTTGTAATGCTCGATGTTGAGTTGACGCAGTGCTTCCGCCCGCTCATCCGGATCCATCGTTTGCTGCTGGGCGTAGTACAGATCCGGAATCTTCGTGTCCGGGTACTCGGACATGCTGTAGAACGCACCTGGCTCGATCTCCGCGCCCATGTAGGACTGCGGGTCGGGGCAGGCGCAGGTGAAGAACCACCAGAGGCCAGCCTCGCCCGGTCGCGCCCGGACAGCATCGTCCGAGAAGTACGTGGCCTTCAAGTATTCCTTGATGGTCGTACGAATGCCGACCGCTTCGAGTTCCTGCTGCACGATCAAGGCGAGGATGCCGACGACCGGCTGGTAATCCGTGACAATATGCAGGGTGATGTCGAAGCCATCGGGGTAGCCAGCGGCGGCCAGCAGTTCCTTGGCCTTCGCCGGGTCATACCCGTAGTAGATCTCATCCTTGACATTCTGCGGGATGTCGTAGCCGATGTGTGTCGGGCCCGGACCGAAGGACGGCAGCTCTGAACCCGTCAACACGTTGTTGATGATGGACTCGCGATTGACCGCCATATTTGCGGCTTGCCGCACCCGGATGTCCAGGAATGGATTCGGTGATCCATCCGGCAGCTCCGGGTTATGCGTGTTCGGCATGATTTGATGGGTCGGGTTGCTGGCGTTCTGGTACACGACCGAGATGTCGGGATGATCCAGATACGGGGCGACCAGGTCAGGCGACAGCTTAATCACCGCGTCGAGCTCACCGGCTTCGAGCCCGGCAATCTGACTGAGTTGCTCTGGCCGCACCACCACCTCGAGATCTTTACTCCACGGCAGGTGGGTTGCTGCCGTATTGCGGCCGTCTGGGTAGCCCCAGTGGTAATCGTCGTTCCGCGTAAAGATAAAGTCGGTGTCGTCGGCGTGGCTGACGAACTTCCACGGTCCGGTCCCCATCGGGGTCTTGTCATTTTCCGCGTCGCCGACGCGCTCTACATAGGCCCGCGACATTGTGTGCGGGGAGGCGAGGAAGTTCGCGGGGAATGTGCCGTTCGGTTTGTCGACCTGCACGCGGAAATTCATCATGTCGACGAGCGAGTAGGACTCCCAGTTCTGGGCGCCCCAGTGGGTTCGAGAACTCGTCCAGGTCCCGGAGGGATGATCCGTGGATTCGCCGCCGTCGTGATAGGCGGCAATCTGTCCCAGCCGCTCGAGACTGAACATAATGTCATCAGCCGTGTGCGGCGTGCCGTCATGCCATTTGATGCCGTCCAAGGCATGGACCACGTAGTTCGTGTCATCGACCACCTCGAATTCGGCGGTGTTGACGGTGAGTTTGGAGGACACGTTGTCAAAGAACATTGGGGTCGTGAGGGTTGACCCGTTGACGATGTAGTTGAGGTGGCTACCGGACCGCATGTAGTCGGTCCCGCCAGCGTCGCCAGCGATTGCAAATCGCACCTTAGCGTTGAGATCCACCTGAGGGCCTGCGGCCTGTGCTTCCGCCTGTGCGGGCGCGGCCTGCTCCTCTGCCTGCTCTGCCTGCTCCTCTGCCTGCTCCGCCTGGGCCTGAGCCTGCCCCTCCGCCTGAGCCTGAGCCTGGTCGTCGTCAGACTGTGCTTGCGCAGTCGCCGCGACAGCGGGTGCGTCGTCGTCGTCGTCGCCACACCCCACAAGAGCAAGGCCTGCTGCCCCGACTCCCGCACGGCCACTAGCTTGCAGCAGCGTGCGTCTTGATATCCGGCTTCGTCGGGATCGGGTCCAGTAGTTTTGCTCGCTCAAATCAGGGTCCCTTCTGAGATCGTAGATTCATGGATGCGCAGCCCTGGAGCACTCCAGGGCGCCCAAAGGCACAGTAGGGTAATTGTCGATGGACTACGGCAAGTAGGTCAAGCGGCAGTACTCGAAGAGGATTAGTGTGCAAAGTGCGAATATGCATCTGACCTGCCGTCGGATGCGTCAAGTCGGCAGCGGGCGGGGAGATAGAGGGCTATTGGGCGTGCGATGACTGCTCGATGTAGGGTTTGAAGAGATTTCTACGATTGCCTCCATCGCGCTTGCGCTTTTTGAAAGCCGCCTGAATCGGGCGCCAGGCCCGCATATACTCCGGCCTAGCCGCGCAGTGACAGAGGGGGCTTCAGGGTGCTTAATAAATTACTGATTGCCAATCGGGGAGAGATCGCGATCCGCATTGCGCGCGCCGCGGCGGAACTCGAGATCGCTACGGTGGCGGTGTTTTCCGAAGACGACGCAACTTCGCTCCATGTCCAGGTAGCCGATGAGTCGTACCCGTTGACGGGCCAGGGAGCGGCCGCGTACCTCGATATCGATCGGATCATCGCGCTAGCGGAGGATGCTGGGTGTGATGCCATCCATCCAGGTTATGGCTTTCTGGCCGAGGCGGCGCCGCTCGCCGCCGCTTGCGCGGAGGCCGGGCTAGTCTTCGTCGGCCCAAGCATCGCCACGCTGGAACTGTTCGGCGACAAGGTGGCGGCACGGCGCTTCGCGACGAGCCATGATGTGCCGGTGCCAGCGGGAAGCGCCAGCGCAGTCAGCGTTGAGGAGGCGCAATCGTTTCTGACGGATCTCGGTGAAGACGCGGCCGCGGTGATCAAGGCGATTGGAGGTGGTGGTGGGCGCGGGATGAGGGTCGTGCGAAATCTCGACGAGGTAGCAGAGGCACACGCGCGTTGCGCCTCAGAGGCGCGCGCCGCGTTCGGTAACGGCGACGTCTACATAGAGCAATTAATCGAGCGGGCGCGACATATCGAGGTGCAGGTCATCGGTGATGGCCAGGGGGGCATTGGTCAACTCGGCGAGCGAGAATGCAGCGTACAGCGGCGCCACCAGAAGCTGATTGAGATTGCGCCGAGCCCCTGGTTAGCGGACGAGGTTCGGGCGACGATCGTGGGGTACGCACTCCGACTGGCAGAGGCAAGTGAGTACCGTGGCTTGGGGACCTTCGAATTTTTGGTCGATTTTGAATCGGA
This sequence comes from uncultured Dehalococcoidia bacterium, assembly GCA_964655365.1. Lineage (GTDB taxonomy): Bacteria > Chloroflexota > Dehalococcoidia > Bin125 > Bin125 > JAPUIR01. Next base: position 3,988 of record CAZZMQ010000070.1, read on the forward strand.
CGCGGCGATTTTCATTGAGGCAAATCCACGGTTGCAGGTTGAACACACAGTGACCGAGGAGGTGACTGGGTTCGATTTGGTACAGGCGCAGCTTCAGATCGCAGGAGGCGCCACATTGATGGAGGTCGGACTGGTGGGTGGTCCAGATGGGGCCCCGATCGCCCATGGCTACGCCATCCAAGCGCGGGTGAATCTGGAGCGAATGACGGCACAGGGTGATGTGCGCCCGGCGGGTGGCGGGCTATCGTTGTTCCAGCCACCATCAGGTCCGGGAATCCGCGTCGATGGCTACGGGTACGCGGGATATGCGACCAATCCCAACTTCGACTCCCTATTAGCCAAGGTGATCGCGCACTCCAACAGTGCGGATTTTGCCGATGCCGTGCGGCGCGAGACGCTAGCGCTGGCTGCGTTCGGGATCGCGGGGGTTGAGACCAATCTCGACTTCTTGCGCGCGGTACTGGCACATGAGGATTTCACGGCGGGCTACGTCCACACGCGGTGGATCGACGAGAACACGGCGGAGTTGATCGGCGCGAAGGAGAAGGCGGAGGTCGTGGAACCGAGTGGGCCGCGTGATCCATTAGCGGGTTTGGATTTTTTTCGTAACGCCGATGCGAGCGGTGTCGTAACAATGGGTGCCCGCGCAGATGCGGTCGAACCGATTGGTCCGCCCAACAGCGCGGCGCTACGTGCCCCAATCCAGGGGACGATCCGAGAGATTTTGGTGTCGGTGGGAGATGAGGTGCGCGAGGGGCAGACGGTCTGCGTGATAGACGCCCTGAAGATGGAACATCTGGTGCGCTCCGAGATCGGTGGGATCGTTCGCCAACTCGCGGTCAGCGTTGGAGAAACGATCTACGAGGAGCATCCACTGGTATTCATCGAACCGGCCGATGTTGGTGGACCGGAGGTGCAGCAGGACGTGGCTCCCCCGATCGATCACGTGCGCCCCGATTTGCAGGCGATATTCGATCGGCGCCGGTTCTTGCTCGACGAAAATCGCCCTGCGGGCGTGGCACGTCGACATGAGAAGAATCGACGGACGGTGCGGGAGAATCTCGCGGCGTTGGTCGACGAGGGCACCTGGATCGAGTACGGCGACTTGGTCATCGCGGCACAGGCGAAGCGACTCCAATTGGAGGAATTGGTCCGCAAGACGCCAGCCGATGGCTTGGTAGCCGGGATTGGCTCGGTCAACGGGGAGCTGTTCGACGAGAAGCGCGCGCGCACTGCCGTGATCTCATATGACGACACCGTCGTTGCCGGAACGCAGGGGATTCGTGGGCACGCGAAGACGGACCGGATCATGGAGGTTGCGGGGGAGTTCGACCTACCCGTCATCTTTATCGCCGAGGGAGCCGGCGGGCGTTCGGGTGACACCGATACGATGCCTGGGATGGTTTTCCGCACTTGGGAGCTGATGGCGCAGTTGAGTGGCACTGTACCAATTGTCGGGGTGACAGCGGGGCGATGCTACGCCGGCAACGCAGCGATTTTAGGGATCTGCGATGTGATCATCGCAACGGAGGACGCCAATATCGGAATGGGCGGGCCGGCGGTGATTGAGGGTGGCGGCATGGGGGTCTATCTACCGGAGGAGATTGGCCCGATGTCCGACCAGGTTCCTGCGGGCACGGTGGACATCCTGGTCGAGAGTGAGGCGGAAGCGATCACGATCGCGAAGAAATATCTTGCGTACTTCCAGGGCTCGATCGACAGTTGGGAGTGCGCCGATCAACGGCTGCTGCGGCACACTATCCCGGAGAATCGGCTGAGCGCCTATGACGTACGCACCGTGATTGAGCTGCTGGCAGATACGGGTTCCGTTCTGGAACTGCGGCCTGGCTACGGTCACGGCATGGTGACCGCGTTCATTCGCATCGAAGGGCACCCGGTCGGAATCATCGCGAACAACAATGAGCATTTGGGGGGCTCCATCGAGAGCTTCGGATCAGACAAGGCCGCCCGTTTCGCGAAGATGTGCGACTCTTGGAATATCCCGATTTGCACGTTGGTGGATACGCCGGGGATGATGATTGGGCCGGAGGCGGAGAAGACGGCTCTCGTTCGCCGCACAAGCAATCTAATCGTGACACTGGGCAACGTGCAGACGCCACGTTTCAGCGTCGTGCTGCGCAAGTGCTACGGGCTCGGATCGAACACCATCCTATTTGGTAACGAGCGGGCCCCATCTTTTACGGTGGCCTGGCCTACAGCGGAGTTCGGCGGCATGAATTTGGAGGCGGGGGTGCGTTTGGGCAACCGTGATCGACTGGCCGCGATTGAAGATCTCGACGAGCGCGCGGCTGAGTACGAGCGGCTGGTGGAGGCAGCGTATGCCAGCGGCGGCGCACTCAATGCGGCATCGACCTTCAAGGTGGATGCCGTGATCGATCCAGTCGAAACGCGACATTGGATCAAACAGGGAGTTCTAGCGGCGCCGGAGTCGGAGCCGCTACGGCACGGGCGACGGCCCAGCCTGCCGACCTGGTAGCCGGAAGGGAATGGTTGATGGTTGGCGCGTTCGAAGGCCTTCGTGTCTTAGATCTATCCCAGCGGCTGGCGGGGGCCTACGCGGCACGGATGTTCGCTGATTTCGGAGCGGATGTGATCCTGGTGGAGCCCGCGGAGGGGCATCCGTTGCGCCATGAGCCTCCCTTCCTAGACCAGGAAGAGGGCCCCGAGCGATCGCTTGTCCACGCCTACGTCAATCGCAATAAGAGATCCCTCGTGATCGACGAACCGAGCGAGCTTGCATCGCAGATTGCCACTGCCGATCTAATCGTGACGACGGCCTCGCCTATTCCTGTGTCATTGGCGAGCGCTCTGGAGGAAAAACGCGAAGATGCGGTCCAGCTTTCGGTGACGCCATTCGGGTTAACGGGACCGCTGGCCGACGCGGCGGGCAACAATTTGACCTACTCAGCGATGAGCGGCTGGGCCGATATATGCGCGGTCGAAGATGAAGCACCGTTGTCGCTGCCGCCGCAAATGGGCGAATACATCGGGGGAGTGGCGGGTTTTCTGGGTGGCGCGGCGGCGTTGGTACGGCGGGAGACTGGGGGGGGTAGCGGCGTGCTCGTTGACGCCAGTGAATTCGAAGCGGTCATGGTGAGCAGCGCCCCCTGGGCGATGGCAGTGAACTACGAGGGACCGGGCGGCTTCACAGAGGGTGTGCACGTGCAGCGTCGTGCACACCCGCCCTTCCAACGCGCCGCTGATGGTCAGATGGTCATCGTGCTGGGCCAGGGCCCCTTCTGGGCGGATGCGATGCAGGTGCTTGGGTTGGGACGATATGCCGACGAGCAATACGACAACACGCTGCGCCGACAAGATCTGCTGACCGCGATCGAATCTGAGGTCTCCGCGGCGATCGCGCGGTTTCCCCGCTGGGAGCTGTTCAATCAGCTTTCAACGATCCGGAACGTGGCGGGCGTGGTGCAGGACTGTGGGGATCTGTTGGCGAATGAACAGATGCGTGCGCGAGAGTATTTTGTTACGTCGGACATCGAGGGGCGCTCAATCGAGCTCCCGGGTGCCCCAGCCAAATTGCAAGGAAGCCCTTGGCACCTGCGCCGATCGGCGCCACGGCTGAATGCACCCACCGAAGAGACGAAGTTCATGGCAGCATCGGGGTTGAATATGCCGACCGATGGCATCGCGGGCGGTACCCCCGCGGAGACTCCGCTCGCTGGGGTACGGGTGCTGACGTTTACTCAGGCGTGGTCAGGGCCACTGGGGACGGAACTACTGGCATTACTGGGGGCGGATGTCGTGCAGATCGAGGCGCGGCGGCGGCCAGACGTGTGGCGTATCTACGCTGGCGGCTACGAGGCCGACGTATCGCCCGGGGTACGCGATCCCTCTAGGAGACAACGTGCCTGGAACACGATGGGGCTTTACAACGGAACCAATCTCAACAAGCGTGCGATCACGCTCGACATGGGCGATCCACGCGGTGCAGATATTTTTTGGCGGATGCTGCCGCAGTTCGACGTCGTGGCGGATAGCTTCAGTCCACATGCATTGCCGAATTGGGGCATTACCTACGAGACGCTGCGTGCCGTGCGTTCCGACATCATCTTCGCGTCGCTCTCGGGCTATGGCGCTTCCGGGCCATATGCCAACTATGCAGCGAATGGCGCGACGATCGAGCCTATGTCGGGGCTGTCTTCCTTGCACGGGTACGCCGGAGACCGTGCTCAGAACACCGGTGGGCTGATTCCGGACCCGGTCGGAGGTTACTACTTGGCCGCATCGATCATCGCGGCGCTACATCACCGAGCGCGGACGGGTACCGGGCAACGGATCGATTTGTCGATGACGGAGGCAATGGCCACACACTTTGGTGAGGCGATCGCGGAACAGTCGGCCAACGGACAGACGCGTGGTCCGCTGGGAAATTGGCACGCACGATTCGCGCCGTATGGCATGTTCGAGGCACGAAACGGGGAATGGTTGGCTGTGGCGGTTGAATCCGACGAGGCATGGCGCGCGCTGGCCACGGAGATGGAGCTGCCGTCGCTCGCGGACGACCCACGCTTCGCGACGGCACCCGCACGCAAAAGAAACGAAGATGAGGTGGAGAAATTGGTGGCGTGCTGGTGCATCGAGCAGGACGCGGACACCGCGGCAGCAGCGCTGCTTGCGATTGGCTGCGCCACCGCACGGGTAGCGAAGCTGGAACAGGTGCTGCCGTCACCGCATGCACATGGGGTCGCGCGGAACTTTCTCGTACCACTGGCGCATCCCGAGGCGGGAACGACGATCGTGGCGGGAGGACCGTGGCACTTCGACGATCATCCGGTGCCGCTCGTGCGGCCATCGCCCTGCATGGGCGAACACAGCTTTGAAGTCTTTCGCGAGACTTTGGGCATGAGTGAGGCGGAGTATCAGGAACTCGTCGTGGCGGGCGTCACAGGAGACATGCCACCGGCGTAGGTGCGTCCTTCCTGGTTCGCGTTGCCAGTCCTTGGCTGACCCACACCTCGAACGTGTGCATGGTTTTCGATTGGGTCGCCAGAAACACCGCTGTTTCCGCGATTCCTTTTGCCTGAATCCGTGAAACGCGGGATATCTTCGAGAATCTCTCATGGTGCAACGGAGGCTGGCGCGTGAGTACCCAGGGCATGCGACCTAAAACCACCGGGACGTAGGCTTTCAGTCTACTGGCTTTCTGATAGTGGCTGTTCACCAAGGGGATGCTGCAACTTATTGAGTGTGGATTACGAGAGGTGGGAGAAGCACTGCTAAGAGCAGGCGACTGCACCCCCGTCACAAGCGATGGTCTCCCCGACGATGTATCCGCCTGCTCGTGAACTGAGCAGGATCGCGAGCCCGGCGATATCTTCGGTACTGCCGACGCGTCCGGTGGGGTTGCTTTCGCCGACGGAGTCCCAATCCTGTCCTTCCACCTTGCCGCCGAATCCCACCCCCGCGCTCAGCATCCAGGTGGGGAACGGGCCTGGTGCGCTGC
>CAZZMQ010000070.1:9476-13546 GCA_964655365.1 uncultured Dehalococcoidia bacterium
AATGCCGTTGACCAGGATGTTTTCCTTTACGAGATGGGCGGCGAGAATCCGGGTCAGATGATGGACAGCAGCTTTGGATGCGCCATAGGAGAAGTTGTCGAAGATTGGGGTCTTGATCCCATCGACGGAGCCCACGTTGATAACACGGGCTGGATCCCCATCGCGACGAGCGGTACGAAGCAGCGGTAAAAGGCGCTGTGTGAGGAAGAAGATCCCCTTCAGGTTCGTGTCCATCACCTTGTCCCAACCGTTCTCCGGGAATTCGCCCAGGGGTGCGCCCCAGGTGGTGCCGGCATTGTTGACTAGGATGTGCAACTCACTTTCGGTGTCCTCCAAGGTCGACACCAACGCTTCGATTCCGGCCACACTCCCCACGTCGCCAGGGAGCGAGACACACTCCCCCCCGTGCTCCTCCATAAGGCGTTTCGCTGTCGCGTCGCAGACGTCCGCCTTCCGAGAGCTGATGTAGACCTTTGCACCATGCACGAGGAAGCCCGCCGCAATCATCTCCCCGATCCCTCGTGACCCGCCGGTGACGAGCGCAACTTTACCGTTGATCGAAAACAGGTCTTCCATCTCAGATCTCCATTCGAATTCGTGTTGATGTGTGGCCAGGAGAGTGGGCGCCGTAGGTGTCCGCTCGCGGCGATTGCGTTGAGTGCTATTCGCGCAGTGGGACCAGCTCGGTAAGGATGCCACCGGCGCTCTTGGGGTAGAAGAAGGCGGCATCGATGGACCCCAACTCGATGCGCTTGAGCCCGCCCGCTTCCAACTCACGTGCGGCGGCTTCCACGTCGCGGCAGCCGTAACCGAGGTGGTGCATACCGGGCCCGAACCGGTTGAGACGCCGGGTCGTTCCGGTCTCGGAGCCGGGCTTCGGGATTAGAACCTCGATGTGGGTCTCGCCGATCCCAACCTTGACGAAGTAGTTGTAGGTTTGTTCCGGCTCGAAGAAAATGCCCTCCACACCGTTCTCAAGCTTGGTACGGTCAGTGTCGAGGGTGAGCCCCATCTGTCGCTCTAGGACATCGCTGGCTTGGTCCCAGGTTTCGGCGATGATGCCGACGTGATCGAGACGGACGAGTTGCGACATTGTAGCCTCCATGCAGGCATAGGGTAGCGCGGCCGCCTGGTTGTTTTCAGACGAATGCTGAGGCCTGATGGGTCGGCAGGGCCTCGGTGGATGGCGATCGCGGCCGCGTAGCCAAGATGGATAGCATCACCGATCGGATCGAATGCGCCAACGAAGCCCTCGACTACGTCGCAGGCTGCACCTGAGCTTGCGGTTTGACTTTTCTCCCTTACCCGTGTCGGATTCGGCAGAGAACTCTGTTCTACGGCTAGCTACCCGTGCTGCCGCCGACCCTTCGAGGTAGCTATGAGATCGTGCCGTACCGCTCTCCAGCCCCCTGGCTTTCCCGGGGAAACTGGCTTGCCACAGAGAGGATGGCCTCCTGGATCGAATGGCATCGATGGACGATCGCAGCCGTGCATATACTGCGCTCCGTGGACAAGGAGGCGCAGCCATGCGTGAGTTCGAGGACAAAACCGCTGTTGTGACAGGTGCCGCTAGCGGCATGGGCCGGGCCTTCGCAGAGCGCTTCGCCCGCGCGGGCATGCAGGTTGTGCTCGCCGATATCGAAGAAGAGACGCTCAAGACGGCGGTGCAGGAGTTAGATCAGAAGGAGCATCGGGTCATCGGCGTAGTTACCAACACGATGTCGCGCGACTCCGTACAGGCACTCGCTCAGCGGGCGTTCGAGGACTTTGGGAAGGTACACATCCTTTGTAATAACGCTGGCGTCACGAGTCGTGGCGATGCGCGGGCAGACGGCCAGCGTGGTGTTTGGGAGATCCAGCAAAGCGACTGGGACTGGGTGGTCGGCGTGAACTTCTGGGGCGTTCTCTACGGCTTGCAGATGTTCATCCCGCACATGCTGGAGCATGGCGAAGAAGGTCATGTCGTGAACACGGCGTCTCTCGCAGGGCTAATTCCGGGTGGGGGTGCCTACGCGGTTACGAAGCATGGCGTTCTGGCACTAAGCGAGGGTCTGTATCGTGATCTCAAGGCACGCGACGCGCAGATCGGTGCTTCTGTTCTCTGCCCAGGATTTGTCAACACGGGTACCTTCAACGCCGATCGCAACCGCCCCGCCGAGTTCGCGAGCGTCTTACCCGAGTCTGATGGTGGCACCCTAGTCGGAATTGAATCGGTGCTACCGCAGGCTAAGCAGCCTGCGGAGATTGCAGAGATCGTCTTCGAGGCGATTCAGAGCGACCGTTTCTACATCTTGCCCCACCCCGCTTGGGACGAGATTGTTCGCAGCCGTGTCGAGCACGTCCTCGCCCGCGGTGCTCCGCTCGCGTTGGACTTCGAAGACCTAACGCGCCGGACCGCCGTCGGCGAGGGTTTCTGAGGCGTTGCCCCCTCGGTCCGAGATCGGAAGAAACCGATCGTTGTGTTTCATTGACGGACGGGCCCCTCATTGGGCGTTAGACTCCATCCGGATCGAGAATTGCAAGCTCAGTGCCAGTCCAGACATACACCTCGAGGAGGATCGATGAAGTACGACATCGTGATCATTGGCGCCGGATCAGCCGGCGCGATTCTGGCCACACGGCTGTCGGAAGATCCCGAGCGCTCGGTGCTACTACTGGAGGCGGGGCCAGACTATCCCGATGTAGACGGTCTGCCCGATGCAGTGAAGTACTCAAATGCGGGTGCGTCCGAACTCACAAGCACACACAACTGGGAATTCAAAGCCCGAGCCACAGATGTGAACGAGATCGAGGTCCCACGCGGTCGGGTGACGGGCGGTTCGAGTGCTATTAACGCCACGATTTTTCTGCGCGGGGTTCCGCAGGACTACGACGCTTGGGCGAAGCAGGGCAATGATCAATGGAGCTTCCGGGAGTTAGTGCCCTACTTTAACAGGATCGAGACCGATACGACGTATCAGGATGATCCTGGAGATTTCCACGGGTCTGGTGGGCCGATCATCTGCCACAGATTTCCTCGCGATGAGTGGCTAGCGGGGTCCAGTGCGTTCGTCGAAGCATGTTTAGACGCTGGGTTTCCCGCGTGTGAGGATGCGAATGCGCCGGGCACTACGGGGGTGGGGCCGATGCCCTTGAACAACCCGAACGGAATTCGCTGGTCGACAGCGATTGGCTACCTGGGGCAGGCCCGCCAACGGTTGAACTTGACGATCCGGCCGAATGTTTCAGTCAAACGCGTGGTCTTCGATACGACGGGCGAGCGTCCCAGGGCGACCGGTGTTGAGGTGATTTCGGGCGATGAGACGTTCGTAGTGGAAGCCGAAGAGGTCATCCTCAGCGCAGGAGCGATTGGCTCTCCGCAATTACTTTTGCTCTCGGGCGTTGGACCTGAGGCGCACCTCAAGGAGGATGGTGTTCGTCCATTGCTCCAGTTGCCCGGCGTGGGGCAGAATCTGCGGGATCATCCCATCCTCTCGGTTGTTTGGAAGACCAAATCCGAGGTCCCTCTGGACCGGGCGGGACCTAGCCATCAGACGATGCTGAGATACACGGCCGAGGGCTCTCCCTTGGAGAACGACATGATCGTCTGGATGTTTGCCGTCGCCCGCGAACGGCATCATCGATATGAACGGCGGCAGCCACCGATCGGCATCAGTTCCATTCTTGGTCTGAACCTTGCACTAGGAAGTGGCCAACTCCAGCTTCTATAGTGCGACCACCTAGACCGGCCGGTGCTGGACTACAACTATCTCGCCGAAGCCGAGGACCGCCGGAGACTTCGGGACGGAATCCGAATGCTTGTAGGGCTCGAGACCCACCCCTCGATGTCGACGCTCATTGACCGACGAGTGGGACCGATGGACTCGGACCTCGAATCGGATGACGCTCTAGATACGTGGATGCGAAGCGAGGTAGCGACCGGACACCATGTTTCGGGTACGTGCAAGATGGGACCCGAATCCGACCTGATGGCGGTTGTCGATCAGCATGGCCGTGTGCACGGCACCGACGGACTACGCGTGGCCGACGCATCGATTAAAGTGGCCGATGTCCCGGCACGCCGCGGCGCA
>CAZZMQ010000071.1:0-13429 GCA_964655365.1 uncultured Dehalococcoidia bacterium
GACGATCGGCCAGCGCTGTCAGGATCTCGGGTGAAGCGTGCCCCGCCGGTAACCAGAGATGGTCGCCGGACTTGAAGCTGGCTGCCGCCTCGCCGGCGCTGACCAGTTTGCGCGCATAGTCTGCGCGCCAGTCGACGGTGATATTGCGCGAGCCCATACAGCGTTCCTTTCGCGAGTTTTGGCCAGGATGTATAGCTCTGAGGTCCAGTTCTCGCCCAGCAGGTAGAGGGCCGGTAGTATAGCCGCGCGAATCTTTTGGTAAGGAGAATGACCGCATGTCAGTCGTCGATCGCATGAGCTTCGGCATCTTCCTGGCGCCCTTTCATCCCCTGGGCGAAAATCCCACGTTGGCGCTCGAACGCGACTTTGAACTGATCGAGTTGCTTGACCACCTCGGCTACGACGAGGCGTGGATTGGCGAGCACCACAGCGCAGGCTGGGAGCTGATCGCCTCGCCCGAAGTTTTCATTGCCGCCGCCGCAGAGCGCACTCGCCATATCAGGCTCGGTACCGGCGTTTCGAGCTTGCCTTACCACCACCCCTACATCCTGGCCGAGCGTATGGTCCAACTCGACCACCAGACGCGCGGCCGCGCCATGCTCGGCGTCGGTCCCGGTGCCCTCTCCTCGGACGCGTACATGCTCGGCATCGAACCTGTCGAGCAGCGCCGCATGATGGACGAGAGTCTGGAGGCGATCATCGCCCTGATGGATATGAACGAGCCCATCACTCGCAAAACCGACTGGTTCGAGATGAACGAAGCTAGGTTGCATCTGCGTCCTTACAGCAATCCCCGCATGCATATCGCCGTGGCTAGCGTCTTCTCGCCGGCTGGCATGACCGCGGCTGGGAAGTACGGCTGCGGCGTGCTCAGTCTCGGCGCCTCGCAGCCGAGCGGACTGGTGGAACTCAAGGACCAGTGGGCTATGGCCGTGGAGGCGGCGGACGAGGCTGACCGAGAGATCAAGCGTTCCGAGTGGAAGCTGGTGCAGCCTTTCTACCTCGCCGAGGATCGCGACCAAGCCTTTGAGGAGTGCCGCCAGGGAGCGCGTATCTTCAACCAGGAGTATTTCGAGCAAACGCTTGGGCGGCCCGTCGCCGAGCAGAGTGAGGACATCGCGCTCCAGGTCGAAGCTGGCGGCGCCATCGTTGGAACGCCCGATGATGCCATTGAGGCGATAGAGCGGTTGCAGGATCTGACAGGAGGCTTCGGCGGACTCTTGGGATTGGCCCATGAGTGGGCCCCGCGCGACAAGATCCACAAGTCATTTGAACTCTTTGCTCGCTACGTCATGCCCAAGTTTCAGGGCCAGCTCGCCGCGATCGAGGACTCGCAGCGGTGGGTCGCTGGCAACAAGAACTCGATCTTCGGCACGACGCCTAAGGCGATGGAGCGTGCCTTCAATGATGCTGGCGTCGAGATCACACCGGAGATCGCTGAGCAGATGCACCGCTAACCCGTACGCGTTAGTTCGGGACGGAACTCAACCGCTTCCTTCACGCGGCTGTGTTGCTATCGAAATCGCGCCAACTCATGGCGGAAGTTCACCAACTCGTCCTCCAGGTCGATTAGCCCGATCTTCGGGGTTTCGAACGCGCGCGAAAGGCCAGCTTTGTTGGCGCTCCGATCAAGCCCGCTACGGCTGGTCGAAACTTAGCTTTCCGCGACGCCAGCACAGGCGCGAGAAATCCGGTCCGCCCCTTGAAGCAGATCGTCGAACGTCGTCCATGAGTATGCCAAGCGGATGCTCTCACCGTCGGGACCGGGATCTCGATCCGGGTAAAACATCGGCCCGATCGGAAAGATGGCGCCCTCTTCGACGCCTTTGCTCTGCACGTCAATGGATTGCAGCCCCTGGGCTAGCTTAAGCCAGAGGAAGAAGCCGCCAGCGGGCTGTTTGAAGGTTGCATATGGCTCGCAGACATCGCGAAGCCGGCCTACTAGGGTTTCCATCTTGTCGCGATAGATCCCGCGCATCATAGAGACGTGTTTCTCGAACTCCCCAGTTACCATGTACTGGTAGAGGGTGCGATGTAGCAGCGGACTATTTCCCATGTCGAAGCGGGCCGGCATCATTGCCTCGATCAGCGACGGTTGCGCCTGTACCCAGCCCACCCGCAGCCCGGTCGCGATCACCTTGGAGAACGTGCCAGCCATGATCACACCGTGGCCGTCCGCCACCGCTGAAACGCTGGGCACCATCTCGGCACCGAAGTAAAGCTCGTTGTAAGCGGTGTCCTCGAGGATGAAGATTGAGTGGCGTGCCGCTAGCTCTACTAACTGCTGACGTCGCTCCATCGTCATCGTGATTCCGGTGGGGTTGTGGAAGGTGGGAATCGTGTAGATCAGCTTGATCCGACGCCCCTCGGCGTGCAGGCGCAGGATGTTCGCTTCCACCTCGTCCACTAACAGCCCGTCGTCGTCCATGCGCACGCCGACGATCTCCGCTTGGTGGCCGCGCATCGTGCGCAGCGATCCCGAGAACGTCGGCAGCTCGGTGATCACGACATCGCCCGGGTCGAGCAGAGCCGCGCAGACAAGGTCGATCGCCCCTGCCGCGCCGTTAGTGAGCACGAACGAGTCGGAGTTCGGTGTCGTGGGGTGGTCACGGGAGAAGAACTGCCCAATCAGTGTGCGCAACGGCTCGAAACCGTATGGCCCGCCGTAGACCAGCGGCGCGTCGTCCGGAGTGTCGAGTGCCCTTTCCATCGCGTGAATTAGACCGTCCCGCGGCTGTGTTGCGGCGTCAGGAATCCCCCCGGCCATCGAGATCGGCGCTACCTTGGGATCTGGTCGTTTGCCCGACAGACCCCAGTCGGTAATTGTCCCGGCCGTCAGTCGCTGGACACGGTCGCTGACCAGGACGCTGGCATCGCGTTCCCCCCAGAGCTCCGCGGCCAGGCCGGAGACGTCTGGGGTGGTTTCGCTGGTCGTCATTGATACACCTCCGCAGCCGAATTGGCTTCACGAGCGGCCGGGAAGAATCGATACCGTTCGTTGCAAGCGAACAGTGTAGTCGCCGTCTTCTATAGCTGTGTTGTGTGTCTGTTTCGGGCCCGTCGAACGTGTCCGATACCGTACGCTGACGCGAGCCAAGTTTCGATTAGAGGAGGTACGACGGCGTGAAGTTGGGCGTCCTCGACCAGGTCCCGATCCGCCAAGGCGGCAATGCCGAGCAGGCGCTGGCCGAGTGCTTCGAGCTAGCTGGGGCCGTTGACGGCTTGGGCTTCTCGCGCATTTGGTACGCAGAGCACCACAACACGGGCTCACTCGCCTGCACTGCGCCTGAGGTCCTGATTCCCCAGGTCGCTATGCGTACCAAGCAGATCCGGGTCGGATCCGGCGGTGTCATGCTACCGCATTACTCCTCGCTTAAGGTCGCCGAACAGTTCCGATTACTGGAGACGCTCTTTCCTGGCCGGATCGACCTCGGGATCGGCCGGGCCCCCGGCTCCGATGGCCGGACCGCGCGCGCCCTTGCCCATGGGCCCGGGTCGCTCGGTCTCGAGCACTTCCCCGAACAGCTCGGCGACATCTATGGCTACCTCGCGGACGACCTTCCTGAGGCCCACCCCTTCCACGGTATCAAGGCCGGCCCGCCGCGCCGGGGCTCGGAAACCCCCGACAACCTACAGGCAGACCACCGCGCCCCCGTTTCATCGATGCCGGAGCTTTGGCTGCTCGGTTCTTCCACCATGGGCGGCGCGTATGCCGCGGCAATGGGTTGGGCCTTTTCCTTCGCCCACTTCATTAGCCCAGACGGTGGCGAAGACATTGTGCGCGCGTACCGGGACCAATTTAAGCCGTCGCCAATGTGGGAGCGGCCGACCGCCTCTCTAGGGGTCTCCATCACCTGCGCCGACAGCGACGAAGAGGCGGAGGAACTCTCCTGGACACGCTGGATTAGCCGCATCCGCAGCAACCGCGGCCAAAGTGGCGGCATCATCTCGCCACAAGAAGCGCGCGACTTTGAACTCTCCTCCCAGGAGGAGGACTATATCGAGTACCTGAGGACGCGTTCGGTTCACGGTACGCCGGGCAAGGTTCGCGACCGGTTGGAAGAGTTGGCCAAGATCTACGCCGTCGACGAGTTTATCGTCCTCACGATCACCTTCGACTTCGTCGCCCGCCTTCGCTCGTACGAACTGCTTGCGCGAGAGTTTGGCCTCAGACAACGGCCGCGGCCAGAAGCGGAGCAAGCGGCAACATGGGATTGAGTGCACGATCTCAAACGACGGTTCCGTTCATCATTGAAGCTGCCATCAACGGCGCCATGCCCAAGGCTAAGTCCCCCCCACCGTCTGAGGTGACGATCTCTTCGGAGCGGTTGGCAAAGAAGGAGCCGACCTATGTCCCGCATGTCCAGCGACGTCCTCGCCGACTTCTTGCAGCAGCCCACGACCGGTGTACTCGCCAGCCTGCGTCGCGATGGCCGACCCTACACTATCCCTGTCTGGTGGCTTTACGACGGCGAGACGGTCCCTGAATCTCACCACGACGCGATGCTGGGCAGCTTCTGGATCAGCGGAACCACCACTCGTGTTTGGTGTAAACAGCTCATGCACGACCCGCGCGCTTCCCTCTGCATCGAGACCAATGATCCCGTCGCGCGACACGTCGAGGTTGACGGAAGCTGTGAGACGCTGGTTTTGCCCGACTTCGATATCTGGCCCAATTCACGGCGGCTGGCGGAGAAGTATATCGGTCGCGGTGACCCGGCCCATGGGGACGCGGTGGATGTCTTCTTTACCAACATGCAGACGGAGCCGCGCTTGCTCTTCCGTCTCATCCCCGAAGTCTGGCGTGCGATCGATCTCACGGTATATCGCGGCAAACGCGAGGATCGCGAATTTCAGGCGTTCCGACACGATGCGTAGCCGGACAGATCAGAAGGAGCGCCAACAGTGACCGGTGTCGAACTGCGCAGATCTCCGTTGGCCGGTGCAGTGGAACTTCTGGTCACGCGTAAGTCGGTCGCCTGGTTGCTTAGCAAAACGCTGCACTTCGTCGACTCTCCATTGCTGCGGCTGACGTCGGGTCATGTCTCGCTTGGCTGGGGCTACCCCGTTCTTCTGCTGACGACGACGGGTGCCAAAAGCGAGCGCCAGCGCACGGTCACCCTGCTCTACGTCGATCGTGGCGACGACGAAGTCGCTGTGATCGGCAGCCACTTTGGTCGTCCCGATCACCCTGCGTGGTTCCATAACCTCAACGCCGACCCCGTGTGCATCGTCCAGATTGGCCGTCGTAAGTGGCGGGCTCGCTCCCGCGTTGTTGACGCCGACGAGCGGGCCGAGATTTGGGCACAAGCCCTGTACCTCTACGCTGGCTACGACAAGTACTTGGAGTGGACGAAAGGTCGCCTTCCGCCTGTTCTCATCCTCATGCCCGAGAAGTAACGGCGCAACTTACTCTGTGCGGGCTGGCGAGTCCTGATTGAACTTTGCCCGACGCTTGTCGCGGAACGATGATGCGCCTTCTCGTGCGTCGGACAGATGATCGGTCACCGCCGTCTTGGCGGCGATCTCGTCCAGCGACTGCTCCCAGCTCATCTCGTGTGCGTTGTAGATCGAGCGCTTGAGGAATCGCATTGCCATCTGCGGACCGTTCGCTAACTCCGTCGCCAAGGCTAGGCTTCGGTCCATCAGCTGGTCGGCCGGCACTACCTCGTGCACTAGCCCGAGCTCCAGAGCCTCGTCTGCCTCTATCATGCGATTCAGCATCAGGAAATCCATTGTCTTGGCTACGCCCATGTGCTGCACCAGCAGGTACTGGCCGCCCTCGTCCGGCAGCAGCCCGAAACGCAAGGTCCCCGACATCAACCTTGCCGCTTCCGACGCAATCCGGAAGTCGCACGACAGCGCTAATGAGAGGCCTGTTTGCACTGCGACGCCGTTGAGCGCCGCAATGCTGATCTTGTCGATCGCGCGAATCGTGGTATTGACTGCCTGCGAGAGCCAGCGCAGCCCGTCGTAGGTGCCTATCGCGTGGTTGTGGCCGTGAGGGATGTCCGGCACGAGCGGCTTGGTTTCACCAAAGTCCGCCGTGCGACCGCTGATATCGTCTCCCGCACAGAAGGCTCGCCCTTGTCCCGTGAATAGGATCACACGTATCCCGTCGTCCATCTGCGCTTGCGTCAGGGATTCGATCAAGTCGCGCTTGACCGCCTGATTTAGCCCGTTTAGCCGCTCTGGCGTGTTGAACTCGACGATCGCGATGCCCGGGTCCTGCACCTGGATCGCGAAGCCTTTGAAGTTCCCGGTTTCCATGCTGCCTCTCCCTTGGCTATTGGACGCCGCTCCGCCGTGGTTTCCTGCCTCCGAACGAGGGCGGCCGCTTTTCGATGAACGCCGATACTGCCTCGCGATGGTCTGCGTCGAACCTGCTCATCACCATGTTCTGCGCCTCCTGGCGCAGTACGTCTGCCAGCGTGCCCGTCTCACCCAAAGTCAGATTCGACTTCATCCGCCCCATTGCCGATGTCGGTCCGGTGGCTAGCTCCACGCAGAGCAACAGCCCCTCGTTCAGCAACTCTTCGTGCACCACGACACGATTGACCATGCCCAGCGCCTCGGCTTCCTCGGCACCCAGAATCTGGGCCGTGAAGTAAAGCTCGCGCGCCTTTCCCGGCCCCACTAGGCGCTGCAAGAAATACGAGCCGCCGTAATCGCCGCTTAGCCCGACGTTGCGAAAGGCTGTCCCGAAGCGCGCCCGCTCTGACGCGATCCGCAGGTCACAGGCCAATGCGATGCTTTGCCCCGCGCCGACAGCGTGTCCATTGACCAGTGCGACGGTCGGTTTGGGAATCGTGTGTAACTGTTCCGAGACACGCACCTGGCTTTCGTAGAGTTGGCGTATGGCAGCTTCCACGGTCCCTACTGGGTTCGACCCCGTTTCGTTGTCGGCCCTACGCTGATTCATTCGCTTCACGTCGCCACCGGCACAGAAGGCGCGTCCGGCGCCCGTGATTGCGATGCAGCGCACTGCTGGATCGTCCGCGCATTCTCCCAAAATCGACGCTAGGCGCGGCAGCATGTCCTCGCCCAACGAGTTCAGCGAGTCGGGACGGTTCAGTGTGAGTAGCGCTACGCCATCGTCTCGCTTATCGACCAGTACAGTCGTCATCGGTCATGTCCTCCGATTCGCCGCGCAGGA
Source organism: uncultured Dehalococcoidia bacterium (assembly GCA_964655365.1). GTDB lineage: Bacteria > Chloroflexota > Dehalococcoidia > Bin125 > Bin125 > JAPUIR01. The sequence continues at coordinate 7,157 of CAZZMQ010000071.1, forward strand.
TAGCCTCGCCGGTAGGGTATTTAGCCGCCGAACTTCGGTGTTCGCTTCTCGACGAACGCTTGGGCGGCTTCCCGGTGATCCGCATCCATTCGCCCTAGTGTCAGATTGCGTGCTTCTTGGTGCAGCGTGTCGGCCAGCGACGCCGTTTCTGCGAAGATCAAGTTGCGCTTCATCCGCCCGATCGCTTTCGTTGGGCCGGCTGCCAACTCCGCGCAGTACTGCAGAGCTTCTTGTTCGAAGTTCTCGTTCGGAATCACCTGATTCACGATCCCCAGCTCCATCGCTCGCTCCACGCTTAGATTTTCGCCCCGGAACAGCAACTCCCGCGCCCGGCCCGGCCCCACGAAACGGGGCAGCAAGTAGTTCATCCCGTAGTCACCACCCAGACCCACGTTGCGAAAGGCCGTTACGAGACGAGATGTCTCGGAGGCGATGCGGAGGTCGCAAGCGAGGGCGAGGCTCATCCCACCGCCTGCCGCGACACCGTTAAGCAGCGCCACCGTGGGCTTAGGGATCGAATAGAGCTGGTGGCTAGAGTCGAGCTCCGACTGCCACAAGTTTTCGATCGTATCGTCGATACTGGGCGGTCGGCTGGCATCGTTGCTTGCGTTCAACGATGCCATGCCCTTCACATCCCCGCCCGCGCAAAATGCTCGCCCCGCTCCGGTCAACGCAATGCAGCGCACTGCATCGTCGTTGGCACAGTCGCGTAAGGCGTCGGCCAGCCGTGGCACCATATCCTCGCCCATCGCGTTCAGGCTGTTCGGTCGGTTCAGTGTGATGAGCCCAACGCCATCGGAACGTTTGTCGAGCAGCACTGATACCATGGGCCAGCTCCTTCCGCACAGCGACATACTCCCGCTCGCTCACACGCCCCGCAAGCTCCGCGTTGATATGCTGCCGCTCCAGCCTCAGCGGAGCACACTTCCATGACCAGTAATGACGGCCGCATTCTCGTTCTCGGTGGCCTCAACTTCGACTTCGTCTTCCGTGCATCGCGGCTCCCCGTCGCGGGTGAAACGATCGCCGGGGATGCCTTCCAAACGACGCGTGGGGGAAAGGCGGGCAATCAGGCCGTGGCTGCCGCCCGGATGTTGGATGGTGTCGATCGCGTCGCCATGGTCGGCCGGGTTGGCGGCGACTGGATGGGCCGCGCCATGCTCGATGGCCTCGTCGAGTCTGGCATTGACGCCACGCGCGTTGCCACTGACCCAGAGTCCACGACCGGCGTCGCCGCAATCTACGTCGATGCCGCTGGCGAGAATACCGTAACCGCCGTTTATGGTGCCAACCGCAACGTTGGCGAGCTGGAGTTGGCGCGCCTCGCGGATGCTCTACCCGGCGCTGCCGTGTTGTTGGTCCAGCTCGAAACACCCTGGCCAACGACTCAGCGCGCCATCGAAGCCGCGCGCCGCGCCAATGTCATTGTTGTCCTCGACCCGGCCCCTGCGATCGACTTGCCGATCGATGCCTTCGCCGGTGTCGATATCCTTACGCCGAACCAGGGGGAAGCCGAACGCTGGACGGGGCTGTCGGTGACGGAACCCCATTCGGCGGCGCTGGCTGGCCGACGGTTTGTCGAGGCTGGTGTCGGCACGGTGCTGATTACGCTTGGCGGCGCGGGTATCGTCGCCGTCGACGCTGAGAGCTCGCAACACTATCCTGCCTTCAGCGTTTCCCCAATCTCCACCCTTGCCGCCGGGGATGCGTTTAACGGTGCCTTGGCGGCCGTTCTCGCCGGCGGCCGCGACCTTCGCCAGTCGATCGAGCGTGCCCAGGCAGTCGCTGCCCTCTCCACAACCCGCGCTGGCGCTCAGGAATCGATGCCCAGCCGTGCTGAAGTCGAGGCGTTCCTTGTCTAGATTTGGCTGGCTGAGGCGTACACTGCCGCTATGTGTGGCCGCTTCACCCTCGGTATCGAGAACCAGGAAATCCTCGCCAAGCTTCTCGGCGTCGAGGCTGACTTGTTTCTTCAGCAGCAGTACCGCGCCCGCTACAACATCGCCCCCACGGACGGTCACTGGCTCGTGCGCGTCAAAGCCGAGCAACGCGAATTGCGTCCCGCCAAGTGGGGTCTGGTTAATTCCTGGGCCAAGGACGCTAAGAAGGCGGCGAGACAGATCAATGCGCGCGCCGAGAGCATCGATACACGCCCCGCCTTCCGCGAAGCCTTCATGGCCCGACGCTGCGTTATTCCGGCGGATGGTTACTACGAGTGGACCGGCGTCAGGGGCAACCGGCAGCCGCACTGGTTTCACCGCCCCGCGCGCGGCCTCATGCTCTTCGCCGGGCTTTACGAGTCGTGGTGGCCCGATTGCGACAGCGAAGTTTCCACGAGCGAGCAAGAAAAGAGCAAGTACGATAAGTGCGCCCAGCGTACGTTTGCCATCATCACGACCGCCAGCAATACCATTAGCCAGCCGATTCACGATCGCATGCCGGTCATCCTGCCGGACCAGGACGCCATCGACGCCTGGATGTTTGGTGAAGTCGACGCCGACCGGCTCAAGCAACTGCTCCGTCCCGCTCCGGACGGCTACCTTGCTGTCAGCCGCGTTTCACGGCTCGCTAACTCCGTCACAAACGATGGCCCGGAGTTGCTCGTCGAACAAGCTCAAGCGTCGGTAGAACACCCCAAGCTGCTCTAAGCCGACATATCCGCAAAATTGGAGGGCGACCGCAATGTTCGAGACCATCGATGATTTCTTGCGCTACTTCCGTTCTGTCCATAAGCGATCTGTGCGTGATGTCGCCGCGTTGCCGCCCGCCGCGGACGGCTGGAAACCCACTGGCGGTGAGGGCGAGATCGCTTGGAGCATTAACATTCTGATCGGACACATCGCTGGCTCGCGGCTTTATTTCGCGAGTGCGTTCTGTGGCCACGGCTGGATCAATCCGGATCCGCCGGATGTCTCTAGTTCCGACAAGTGGGTCCCCGCTCTTGAGCAGTCCTATGCCGACTTTGTTGCTCGAGTTGGCGATGCGCCACCCCATTGGATGTCGCGTAAGGTCGATATGATCGATACACCGGGTGGCCAGCTCTCTGGCTGGCGGTTGCTGTTGATGATGATGGAGCACGACATCCACCATCGATCACAGATTGACACCTACGCTGGCATCAACGGTTGGCCGGTGCCCGACATCTACGATCGCAGCGCCGAGATGATCGGGGCGCTTCAGGATCAGCAACGCTTGAAGTATCGCCACGGATAGTTGTGCTGAGCGCCTTGGGATGACAATGGTGCCTATGAGCGACGCCAACCTGAACGCGCCCTTCCGGTCCATCAGCTTGGCCGACGTCCGACACGCGGCGGATAATATTGCACCCTATCTCTCGCTACCAACTCCGTTGGTGTACAGCCCCGGCCTCTCTGAACTGCTGGACGCCCACGTTTCGCTCAAGCTTGAAACTGCCACGCCGATCTCGGTTTTTAAAGTGCGCGGCGGCATCCATCTGCTGATCGAGATGAGCGATGACGAACGCGCGCGCGGAGTCGTCAGCGCCTCCACCGGTAACCATGCCCAGTCGATCGCGTACGCCGCCAGCCTGTTCAACGTCGACGCACAGATATGTATGCCCCAGAACGCCAATCCGGACAAAGTTGCCTCCGTCGAGCGACTCGGTGCCACAGCACTGCTTGGCGGTAAGGACTTCGACGCTGCACGCTCGCGTGCCGAAGAGGTTGCTGCCGAACAGGGCTGTCGGTTTATCCACAGCAGCGACGAGCTCGATTTGATTGCGGGCGTCGGCACTGCGGCCCTGGAGGTGTTGGAATCGCAGCAACCCGAGACGGACCTCGTCATCGTCCCTGCGGGCGGTGGTTCCGGCGTTTGCGGCTGGATTAGCGTGCGCGATGGCCTCGACCACGAGGCTGAAATCTGGGCGACACAGTCAGCCCAGGCCCCTGCCATGCACGACTCTTGGCGGGCGGCGCAGCTGATTGAACGGCCCAACACCACCGTCGCTGAGGGTCTTTCAACCGGAGTTCCCTTCGAGTTGCCTTTCCGGATCCTGCAGCGCGGCCTGGATGACTTCATCGTCGTTGACGACGAGGAGATCGTGGCTGCTGTTGAGTTGCTCTTGGAGCGTGCGCATGTCCTCGCCGAGCCTGCGGGTGCGGCCTCCACCGCTGCTGCCGTCAATCAGAGCAATCGGCTCAAGGGCCGAACTGTTGTGCTCATCGTTAGCGGTGCCAACATCACCTGCGACCAGCTCAGAGCTTGGCTTTAGGGAAAGCCCCGACGCTAACTTGCTGACGCCGCGGCCCGCTTCGTTGGCACTGCTTCGGCATCCAGCTCGCCTTGGAGGAAGCGAATGATCTGTGGCCAGGCTTCGCGATCCTGCGCGTAGAATTGGTGCCCGCCCTCGAAGAATTCCATCCTCGAGTTGGGGATCTGCGAGGCGAGCGCCCGCATGTTTGTCGGCGGCGCGATTCCGTCGTACTTCCCGCCGCAGACCATGACTGGCATTGAGAGCCCAGGCAATCGGTCGTACACGTCCAACCCCGCGCGTGCCTCAAGCTGCAGCCGCGCGCCCAGCGCGGCGCGAGGCCCTGACCGTATGGCTGCCGCTGTCAGCGCTTGCTGCAACAGCTCGTTCACGCGTTCTTGGTTCGCTGCCTGCCAGTCGGCGTCTCGACGCCGATCCGAGATCCCGAGCGTTCTTAGGAAACGCTCTTTCGGATCTAGGTCAACCAGGTCGATCAGTGGGTATGAGCCACCGCCCTTGCCCCCGCTCGAGGTGCAGTTCAGCACCAGTCGCTTGATCCGCGCTGGGTAACTTACCGCGAACTCCTGCCCCACCATCCCGCCAAACGATGTGCCCATCACCAGGCACGAGTCCCAGCCTAGAGTCTCTAGCAAGCCCCTCGCGTCTTCCGCATAGTCCTGCATCGTGTAGGGCCCGTCCGGCACGGTTGTTTGACCCAGGCCGCGCTGATCGTAGGTCAGGATCTCGAATTGTGACGCGACGGGCGTATCGAAGATGTTCGGAGTGCGACGCAGATCGCCATTCGAGCCGCTGATGAAGAGCAGACGTGGACCCTCCCCTTTCAACTCGTAGTACACCTTCAGGTCACGCAGATCGACGAAGGGCATACCTTATTCTCTCCTTGTCTGACGCTCTTTGCCCGGATAGCCACGAGGAAATCGGCGCCCAGTCCGGCTATCCCGTCAGGCCGTCCATTCTTGCTGCCAGATCGAAGTCGCTCAGGCTGATACCGTCCACATCGTGAGTCGACAGGTCTACCACCACGCGGTTGTAGACGTTGAACCACTCGGGATGATGATCCATCTTCTCTGCCACGAGTGCAGCCCGCGACATGAAGCCGAAGGCTTCAACGAAATTTTCAAACTGGAACTCGCGGTGCAGTTTTCCGTCCGAGACCTCCCAGCTGTCCAGACGCGACAGCTGTTCGGCGATCTCCGTCTCCGCCATTCGTTGGCGTTCTACCATCACGGATCCTTCCATTGCGGTGGCTGAGGCCGGTCTGCCGCCGCATGGCGGGCAGCCCGGGTCCGACAGTTTCGCCGGAACGCCACTTCGAATGCTGAAGTGTATATAGCCCAGTTTGCTGCTCTTTGCGTTCGTTCAGTCTCATCCACCTACAACTTCTCCCCGTCACCTTCTCTGAGAGTAGCCGTGGATCGGCCGCGCGGGTGGCCCGGTATGATCTCACGGATCACCCCTGTTCCCTCGCGTGGTGACGTCTCCAGCTCGGTGCTTATCGGATCGATGCGGAAGTTGTGATCGCGCATCGTCACTCGGTTGCGCTCATGGCCGTCTCATTCTTGCTTGCCGTAAGTGCTGGTTCTCCACCTCCGCTGTCGGTTCACGCTTGAGGATGCGCGCGACTGCGCGGGTATCGAGTGGACGTGGATAGTCGTCGCCAATCAGGTTGGTTTCTTCCCCAGTACGCGGACTGGGGTCTTCCTCAACCTCGCGACATGTTCAATCTGCAGAGCGTCTATTTCGTCGACACCGTCCGTCCTGCCGCCACATCGATGGCTAACGGTCGTCACTGGTCTTGTCTGACCGGTATCCTGCGGTCATGCTCATCGCTCCCCAGATCCGGCGCTTCGTCGAGTCTGCCCGTGTCGCCCGCCTCGCCACCGCCTCCGCCAACGGCGAGCCTCATCTCGTTGCCGTTACTTTCGTTCTGATCGAAGACGATATTTTCATCGCCATCGACGAGAAACCGAAAACCACCTCTCGCCTGCGCCGCGTCACCTACATTGAGCAGAATCCGCGTGCCACCCTGCTCGTTGATAGCT
>CAZZMQ010000072.1:0-3973 GCA_964655365.1 uncultured Dehalococcoidia bacterium
CAGAGCAGGGCCGACCATTCCAGGCTGGCCCTCGCGAACGAGCAGCTAGGGGCTAGACGCCGCCTGTGTGTTGCGTGCTGAGGTTAGTATGACGCTATATGCGCATGTGGTTCCTAGTCAAATATCCGGGCAATGTACGGCGGCTCGACTAGTCGGCCACACCTGCCGACAGATCGCCGACATCGGTGGCGTTGCCCTCACCGCCGTAGGGTGCGGTCTGATTGAGCACGAACGACTTGAACCACCAGCCGTCCACGGCTTCGCGTCGAAACTCAGCGACTAAGCGATGGTGGTATCGCACTTTGAGGTCTGTGCCTAGATCGACGTCATCGCCCTCGATCACAAGCAGATCTTGGCTGCAGCTGATCTTGATCACTACTCGCGCTATTTCGCGGCGCGCTATCTTGTGCGGGATTCGCCCTTCCACATTGGTAGGGTCGTCGTCGTCGTCGTGCGCAATGTTTACCTGTGCTGCTTGCACCTGCGTGGGTGGAGGATCGCTGGTCTCGTTTGTCATGGATCTGCCTCGCTCGCGGTCTGCTTCGATCGGCTCTGCTGCTTCTCGGCTTTAGTTCTCTTGTTAGCTTGCTACTGTCTCGTCGTGATCGACGTACGGTGCCATGACAACGTGAGACGTTCCACGATCACGATGGTTGTGTTCATCATTACGCCTATTAGCGTCAAGGCGAAGATTGACGCGAAAACCTCGTCCAATTGTACGTTGCGTTGTTCTATGTTGATGATTGCTCCCAGGCCGCTTTGCTGGGGCGAAAAGAACTCTGCTACGACTGCCCCGATTAGCGATAGTGTGGCCGAGATCTTCAGTGCTGCGAACAGGAACGGCAGCGCAGACGGTGCCCGCAACAGCCGAAATATCTCCAACGGCGATGCATGCAGGGAGCGCAGGAAGTCCAACGCCCGTGGGTCGACATCGCGTAGCCCGGCGATTGTGTTGATCAGGACTGGAAAGTAGGCGATCAGTGCCGCGATCGCGACCTTCGGCTGCCAGCCGAAGCCGAACCAGATCACGAAGAGTGGCGCTAGTGCCACAATCGGCGTGACCTTGACCATGATCGCTACGGGTAACAAGGCGCGTTCTAGGTTCTGCGAGTGCGCCATGAAGATTGCGAAGATGAAGGCTACGCCGCTTCCCAATGCCAGTCCGGCGAGCGAGACCCAGAACGTCGATAGCCCGTTCTCGGCGTAGCGTTCCGGGTCACTGAAGAGAGAATCGAACGACGCGCTGGCGCGGGGCAGTATGAATTTGCTCTCGTTGCTTATCTCGATGTACAGCTCCCAGACCGTCCCGACTAGGACCAATGCGACCAGTGGGGGTATGACGTAAGGCAGTGTTGCTCGTCCCCATTGCGCCCATTCCAGACGTAATGGCGGGCTGGGTTGGTCCGCGGAGCGTGGGTCAGTCTGCTCAGTCACGCTTTGGCCTATCCGCCCGATTAGTATCGTCTCGCAGGAGTTCGCGGATCGAATCGAGGTAGTCGAGGAAGACCGCGTCGCGCTCTTCCTCTGGGTGGCGCGGTCGCGGTATGTCGATCTTGATGGAGGCTTTGATTGCACCGGGTCGTGTACTCATTACGAGTACGCGATCCGAGAGCGCGACTGCCTCAGCGACGGAGTGTGTGACGAAGAGGACAGTCTTGGGCCGTGCGATGCTTGCCTGATCCCAGATCCGCAATAGCTCGTAGCGCATTTGCTCGCGCGTGATCTCATCTAGCGCGGCCAGTGGCTCATCCATCAGCAGCAAGTCGGGGTCGTGGGCAAGCGCCCGGGCCAGGGATACACGCTGTTGCATGCCACCACTCAACTCATGCGGCCGGTAATCGCTAAAGGCTTCCAGGCCCATCATGTTGAGCAATTCCGCGGTTCGGTCGACATTTTCATCGTTGGACTTATTCACGACGAGAGGTAGGCGCACATTTGCCGCCACATCGCACCAAGGCAGTAGTGCCGGTTCCTGGAAGACCAAGCCGAGCCGTTTGTCTGCTTGCGCAGCTTGAGCCGTTCCGCCCAAGATTTCAACTTGCCCCGCGCTTAGGGTCTGCAAGCCGGCGATCGCGCGCAGCAGGGTTGATTTCCCGCATCCGCTCGGCCCAACGATCGAGACCCACTCGCCTACGCTGACCTCGAGCGAGACGCGATCCACTGCGAGCAGTCCTGTCTGATCGTCGCCGTAACGTACCGAGCCGACCTTCACGGCGATAGCCTGAGTCGCGATGTTGTTGTTCAGGGTCATCGGTTGACTCTCATGGTGCCGGTCGCCTCTCTTCTGCCGAGCCTACTCCAGGTCTCCGGCTCCGGTGCCGATATCTGTCCGATCAGACGGCATGGCAGAGTAGCGCGTTAGATCCGAACGACACCCATTCGTCGCCGGATATTTCGCCGCAGCGCGCCTCTGATCTATCGTTATTGCCACGCCGCAGCTTACGGTGGCGCGAGCATCGGCGAGCGCAGACGGTGGCATGGGAGAGAGCGATGAAGACAGTTGGTATCGTCGGAGGTACTGGCCCTGAGGGAATCGGTCTGGCCATGCGTATGGGCCTGGCTGGCTACGATATTCGCATTGGCTCGCGCCGCATTGATCGGGCCGAACAGGCAGCAACGACGGTGCGCGAGGCGCTCAGTGTGGCCGGAGTCCAGTCCGGATGTAGTGGCGCGCTCAATGCGACCGTCTGCGTCGAAGCCGACCTAATCATCCTCGGTGTGCCATTCGAGGCCCATGCCGCTAGCTGCGCCGAACTTGCGCCCTCGATCGGTGACAAGCTCGTAATTGACGTCGTTGTGCCGCTCGTTTTCAGAGATGGCCGGCCGGGCGTCGAGACGGTGTCGGAGGGAAGTGCGACGGAACAAGCTCAAGCTCTGCTGCCGGCTGCCACTGTGGTGGGAGCGTTCCACAACCTGAGCGCCAAGCGGCTGCAGGACCTCAGCCAGCCGATGGAGGGCGACGTGCTGGTCACCGGTGACGATGCTGAAGCTAAACGGGTTGTCTTGGACTTGGTCGGCGAACTCAGTGCGCTCCGTGGCGTCGACGCTGGTTCGCTTGCCATGTCCAAATTCGTCGAGGATCTGACCGCCCTGATTCTGAGCATTAACCAGCGGTATAAATCCCATGCCTCCGTGCAGATGGTGGGGTTGGGGTAATTGTGTCAGCCTTTTCCGAATATCGGGTTTTCGCTGTCGGCGGTATTCCCGAAGTGGTCCCGGGAGACGACATCGCTGCTCTGATTGATACGGCATTGCTTGCGCAGGAGACTCCGCTTGAGGCAGGCGACGTGCTTTGCATTACGCAGAAGATCATTAGCAAGGCTGAGCACCGCATCGTCGCGCTAGCCGACGTTGAACCGGGTGCGATGGCGATTCAGTGGGCTGAGCAATGGGAGAAGGACGCCCGGGCTGTTGAACTCGTTTTGCGCGAGTGCCGACGCATTGTGCGGATGGAGCGCGGCATCATCATCGCGGAAACGCATCATGGCTGGATCTGCGCTAACGCTGGTGTTGATGCGTCGAACATCGGCGGCGGTGATGCGGTCGCGCTATTGCCCGTCGATTCCTCGGCCTCCGCACACAGCATCCGTCGGGGCTTGGTGGCTCTTGGTCAGCATGACGTGCCAATCATCGTTACCGATACCTTCGGTCGGCCCTGGCGCGATGGGCTGACGAACGTCGCTATCGGCGTCAGTGGTATGAATCCATTGCTCTCCTATGAAGGCCAGGTCGATTCCGAGGGTTACGAACTTCGAGTGACTGTGATGGCCCTCGCCGATCAGCTTGCCGGGGCCAGTGAACCTGTCATGAACAAACTCGATCGTGTTCCGGTCGCGGTCGTACGCGGGCTCAATGTTCCGATGGATGAGTCCCATGACCATACGACGTTGGTCCGTCCTGCTGAGATGGACATGTTTCGCTGAAGCGAGTTTGCGTTAGCGACTCACTACGTCGGCGAAGCGCAGGTTGAAGT
>CAZZMQ010000072.1:4048-12746 GCA_964655365.1 uncultured Dehalococcoidia bacterium
AGATGCGCAGATCGCCCAGTGCCGTCAGATAGGCTGAATGCCAGATTGTTGCGTCGAAAGTGGGCGTGTTGGAGCCGATCCTGTTTGCCAACTGATTCAGGCGTTCTGCTGCCGCTAGCGCATTCTGCGCTTGTTGGATACAGCTTTCCTCCTTGCCGAGCAGGCAGGATTCCAGGATGTCGGCCGGAGCCAGCAGGGCGATGTCTGCAGCGGCGTCCGCGGCGAGGTTGGCCACGATTCCGTAGTAGCCTGTTTTCGCGGTGCGAACGTTGTCGCTGAGGACGATCGCCACGATGCCGAACGAGATCGCGCCCGAAACAACGATCAGCGCCATGATCCAACCGGGCGAGAGGTGCATCCAGGCTGCGAAGGCTGAGGACGAAGAGTTTGGGATGTTCCCCCTGTCTCGCATTCGTGCGCGCTAGGTGTTGGCGCCGAGTGATGCGAGGAACCGGCTGACCTCGGCGACGAAAACTTCTGGCTGATCACCGGCGATCGAATGGCCCGCTTTCGCGATGGTGACGAGCTCAACATGCTGATTCGCTTGGGCGAATGCCTCAGCATTCTCGCGTTTCAAGACCGGGCTCATCTCGCCGTGTAGCAGCAGTGTGGGGCATGAGACGGCCCGGGCGACATCCCAGATGTCGTCGTCCGCTCGCGTGATTCCACGAAAGCTTGCTTTGCGGAAGCGCTCATCGAACTGCTTCGCCAGCCGCCCGTCTTTCGTCTCGCGTAGAGAGACGGCCAGACGTGCTCGGATCCGCTCTGTCGAGCGGTGAGGATAGTACTTGTGAGTGTGATCGACCCAGGCGTCCAGGCTCTCCATTGCGTAGGGGCCGGCTACGAACTGGCGCACCTCCTGCGCCCCATCAACGCTGGTTTCAGGACCCACATCGATCAGGATCAGCGCTCGCACCAGATCGGGGTACCGTCCCGCGAGTGTCATTGCGTTGATTCCGCCCATCGAGTGCCCGATCAGAATTGGACGCTCCAGGGCGAGCTTCGCGATCAGACTGCGGATGTCGGCCACCATGTTGTCGCGCGTGTAGTCACGGAGTTCCGCCGCCCAGGCACTGTCGCCGTGGCCGCGCTGGTCCAACGCGAAGATACGCAGCTGTTCGTTGAGTGCGGGTGCCACCTCGTCGAAAGAGTGGGCGTTCAACGCGAATCCGTGCATAGCGATTGCGGAGAGTGGCGCTTCGCCCCCCCAGTCTCGAAAATGGAGTCGCAGACCGTTGATCGTCGCTTCACGGTCGTTGGCTTGGGGGTTTGCTGGCATCGCCCTTCCCATCGTCTCGATTATCGCCTGCGAGGTGACGATAGCTGCTGGTGCGCTTAGTCAGTCTTTTAGTGCATCCCCGGGGGTATCGCTGAGCGGTTTCGGCCGGACTTCGACGCCGCACTTCTCCGCGAGATCGACGAGGGCCCGACTCACACGGCTGGGGTCTACAAGCATGTGGAAGTGCGCCCCCTCGAGTTCACTGATGGGCCAGCCACTCTCAATCGCGGTCTTGATCGAGCCGGGATACGAGCTACGGCTCTTGCTGAAGCCCAGATAGGCGACCGGAGCGTTCGGCCATCCGTCTGGCACAGGGATCGACTCCTCGTAGATTTCGATAGGCGTCGAGCGCAGATCCTCGCGAAACTGTGATCGCACCACGGGATCGGGGATGGTTTGCTCCAGTATCGCCTCTGGGAAGGGCGGCAGCATCTCGTCGTCAGCGGCCCGCCGGAACGACTCGACATCGTTAGCATCGGCCAAGCCGTCGAAGCGTGACAAGCCGTCTTTGGGCAGATCAGCATCGCAGAATATGTAGGCTGCGATGTGACGCTCCAAGGTCTCGCCGATCGCTGGCAGCAGGACTCCCGCCTCGGAGTGCCCCACAAGCACAACAGCATCGTCTGGATCGGCCGAGCCCGGTCCTTCACTCCGCACCTGAGCGACGGACTCGGCTACTTGTTCGACGTGTTGCTGCCAATAGGTGGTTCCGGACTGCCTCACGCTGGGATTGCTGACCAGGCCGGGTACGACGACGTCGATGCCGCGATTCCAGAGCTCGTTCGCGACATGGGCCCAGGTCAGCAAGCCGGTCACCGGGCTGTGTAGCAGGATGAACAGTGCCAAAGCTCACCTTCCTCCGCTCTTGAGCGAGTCGTGACTCCTGCAGTCGTGAGCGTTGCCAATCGCGGCATCCGAGTCGATTTCCGCGAGCGGCCTGGGTGCCACCAGCGCTGGCACTTCCATGGTTGTCGCCGCCAATCACCTGTTCCCAAAGACCTTAGTGTGCGACGTGTCGGCTTTTTCCCAGATTGTGAAGTCGGTGACTGAGATCCGCTTCGGCACTGTCTCGGAGAGTAATGCACGAGCTTCGATCAGCGCCCCTTCGATGAGCGCCAGGCCGCGCCGTGCCTGCGCCGTGATGCTCCCGGGCATGTTTGGACCATCCGGATCGATCGGCTTTCTCCCTGTCCCGAAGATTCGGTGGTCGAAGTGGACGGTGCGTGAGAAACCGGGTGCCGACGCGCACGGGCTGCCACTGGACATCAATCGGCGATCGGACATACGAGCCACTCCGAGGATTAGGCTAGCGCCGATGACGGCTCTGGACTGTCATCATGCCTGGGTGAACTCCGCTACCGATTACCTCGCACTCGACGACGACGCGCTGCTCGCTCAGTGTCGCGTCGACACGTTTCGCGTCTCGGGTCCTGGCGGCCAACATCGCAACCGCACCGATACAGCGGTGCGCCTGACCCACGAGCCCACCACCATCTCGGCATTGGCTTCAGAGCGTCGTTCCCAACTGCAGAACCGCCAGCAGGCACTGCACCGACTGCGAAGTGCTATCGCTCACGAAGTGCGGCTACCGGTTGACCTCGAGCGATATACGCCCCCCACCCAACTCTATGCTGTGCTCGGCGCACCGAAAACGAGACGTCTAGGCCTGCGGCACGCGGACTACCCGCGCGGAGTCCAGCGTTTTCTTGATCTCTTTGTCGCCGTTGATGGTGTAGTGAGCGAAGCTGCGGAGCGGGCAGGCGTTAGTACCGGGGCACTGTCACGTTTCATTCAGGCAGATCCGTCACTGTTGGCTCATTGCAACGTTTTGCGCAAAGAGCGTGGCCTACGGCCGCTGCGAGGACGTTGAGCCACTCTCCGAGGCGACCGCCGGCACTTATGTTGGGATGGCTCCGATTTCCCGCCGAAGGAATTTCAAGTCGTCGAGCTTTCTTGGCATGTAAGGCAGGAACGACTCGCTCGGGAAGCGCGCCAAGATCTCCTTGTGGGCGCGGACATCTCGCTCGGAATAGGCAGATCAGCGTTGTTTGCGGAAAGGAATGTCAATGCCGGGATCATGCGAGACTCGAGCCGCGTGATTGCCCCTTCGAGGTGGTGACCCACCCGCGTATGACGTCGAGTGATGCACGTGCACTAGGACTGCGCCGGAGTCGAATTCGTTGCCGTCAGGTGCGGCCACGAATTTGAAATGGAAGCGGCTCGCTATATAGCTCGCAGCTAAAGATCGCCGCACTATCTGTCGACATGGGCCTCGGGTGGTTTCCCGCTCGACCTTCATATTCGCAGCGCCCTCAGCGTCCCGCTGAGCCGAACGGTTCTTGAGCGTTGGAGGATCGCGATGAGAAACGCTGTCGATGTCCATAGGGCGATCGGTTGGTTTCAGAGGTAACGGTAGAACGGCAGCGACGAACTCTGAATCGGTTTCGTACACGCTGGAGATGTGCGGGGGCAGCCGGAATTCGCGCTCGCCGTATGGCTTTTTTAGCCGGGAACCGTCTTGACATAGCATGGCTGCTTCGTCGTGAATCAAGGACACGTGACCCTAGACTGATACCTCATGGTCGCCGGCAAGATACAGCGATGATCCGGCGCAGTGGTCTCCCGATCGAGGCCGGTTCCAGTTCCGGTCGAGCTGATCGAGTGACGTCTAGGTCTGTCGTAAGACGGCCGCGGCGGCGGCCTGACCACTACGCACGGCCGATTCCATCGTGGCCGGCCATTCTGTGTCAGTCCATGCTCCCGCGAGAACGAGATTTCGGATCGACGTCGTGGGGCCTAGCCGGTAGGGCGCTAGGCCCGGACGGGGTAGGAATGTGGCATCGAGCTCCTTCACGACACGCCACTGCAGAAGATTCGCCTCCTCGGCATTTGGAAATGCACGCCTAAGCGCCGCCAATGTGGTTTCCACGATCCGCCGCTGCGGCTGCTCAGCGGCGGCGTAGGCCCCGCTTAGCGAGCAGGTCAGCCATTGGCTCGGCCCGTCCTGTCCGGTAATCAGGCTGCGGTTGAAAACGTATTGCAGTGCGTCATCCAAGACTGCGACGAACGACTCGACTAGGACGCTCCGATCCAGCTCGAGATGGATGTTGACAATCGGCGAGACGGCGAATTCATCGAGCGCGCTGAAGCGTTGCTTCCAGGCGTCGGTCAGTGCTGCCTTCAAGCGTTGGGGAGTGATTGCCAAGATTGCCCCACTCGCTTCGATGTGCTCGCCATTGGCCAAAGCTAGGCTGGTCACGCATTCGTTGTCGTGATCCATCGAGCTCAGCGTTGATCCGAACCGTAATTCACCGCCAGCTACCCGGAAGCATTCGATGGCCCGATCGGCGACCGTGCTCAGCCCCACTTTCGCGATGCCAATCTCGGCTGCTCGGGAATCGCGCAGTAGGCCGAGTTGAAAGACCAAGATTGCTTGGCGGGCGCTGACGGCCTCAGAACGTGAGTTGCAGGTTGGCAGCACGATCAGATCCCAGAATGAGCGGACCGTCTCAGCGCTTTGACCCTGATCGCGCAGCCAATCTGCGAAGGATATGTCATCCAGCTCGCGGCGACCCTCGTCGCCCATGCGTAACATGGTCCAGATTGGGTGTCCTAAGCGTACTTTTTGACGCCAGTTCAGATGGCGATATCGCAGAAGTGACGCAGCAAGGTGCAGCGGGGGCGGAAGGCTGGGTGTCGCCTCGATCGGCGAGGTGATGCCGCTTTCCGGTTTGTGTACTGGGACTCGCAGATGCTCCTGCTCGAGCATCTGCGATCGTAGCCCGAGCTTGCGGAGCAGACTGATATAGGCGGTGCAGCAGCGCAGGTAGATGTGCTGGCCGTTGTCGAGTTCCATGCCAGAACGGGGGTCGCGAAATGAGTACGCCTTGCCGCCCGCGAACGGCCGACGCTCTATAAGCACGGTGCGTCGCCCAGCCTCTGCTAAGTCGATTGCGGCGCAGAGCCCGGCTAACCCCGCCCCGACGACGACGATCGGCGGCGAGTCGCTGCTCACCGGCGCATCACACTGCTCGGCCAGAGGCCAGCCCTTGCGCCCGCCAACCAGAGTCGGCCTAATGACCACAGGGCGGCCGCTTTGGAGGGGCGTACTCGCCCGTTGAATACGTCGTAGTTTCGATCCTCGATTGCATCGAGGATTGTTCGGTAGCCGCCGTTTAGCCCGTTGCAACAGGCGCGACTACGGGCACCGTCCAATAAAGGGATTAGCCGTTCGCCGCTCGCATAGAGCACCCGCGCACGTTGGCTGTAGGTGCGCATCAGCGATCGGAAATTCTCGCTGGTACGGCTCGCTTTGAGGTCATCCTCACTTACGCCGAAGGAATCGAGGTCTTCCTGCGCCAGGTAGATCCGGTCCCGTTGGGCGTCTTCCTGCACGTCGCGCATGATGTTAGTGATTTGCAAGCCTTTGCCCATGTCAATCGCCGACTCTCTGGCGCGTTCCTGTTGCGAGCGATCGTAGCCGAAGATCTCGATCGCGATCAGGCCGATCACGGACGCGGCCCGGTAGCAGTAGCCGTCAAGTTCGTCCCAGGTTGTGTAGCGGTTTTGGCTTAGGTCCTGATACATGCCGACGACCAGCTCATTAAAGTGCTCACGCGGGATCGAATAACGGTGCACTGAGTCGCCTAGGGCAGTGGCGATCCAATCAGTCCCGTCGAGCGATTCACCAGCGTAGGCTCGGTCCAGGACACTGTTCGCGATTTCCAGCCGCTGCTGACGTTCCGCATCTGTGCCGGCCTCGTCGACGGCGTCATCGACTGTTCCGGCGAAGCTGTAGACCGAGTAAATCGCGTTGCGCTTCTCTCTCGGCAAGACTGCGAAAGGGTAGTAGAACGACGAAGAACGGTGTTTCGTGAAAGCCTGGGCAAGTTCGTATGCTTCGGAGATTACCCTATCGGTCGGCTTGGGCATCGCCTACATTCCTAAGGCGTAGCGTTGCACGAGGGCTTGGGCCAGAATCCGGAATTTTTGGCGGCTGGACGTTGTGGGACGTCGTGAGAGTATGTCGTAATCTTGATGTTCGATAGCGCGTAGGATGGCTCGTCCACCCGCCGTGAACAAGCGTAAGTCCAGGCGTAGGCTGCGATCGACGCGCTCGATCAAGGGCTCGCCCTGCCGGAAAAATGCCTCGGCACGGTCGACCTCGAAGCGCATCAGCTGTCGAAAGGCCGGGTTGGCGTCCCGCGTTGGGATCTGCCGCTGATCAACCCCGAAGCTTCGTAGGTCCTCCAGCGGTAGGTACATCTCGTAGTCGCGCGCGACGTCTTGCCAGTGGTTTGTCAGCTGCAATGCCGTACAGGTTGCGTTGGATAACGCGATTCGAAACTCGTCGTGATAGCCAAACAGGCTCAGGACCATCTCACCAACAGGGTTAGCGGAGTAGTTGCAGTAGTCGAGAACCTCCTGAAATGTCTCGTAACGCGACTGTGTCTGGTCGCGGCGGTTGGCTTCAATTAGGCGTTCGAAAGGATCCGGCGTGAGCGGAAATTCCCGCACGACCTGACTTAGCGCAATAGCGATCGGAAACTTGGCGCTGCCCTCAAACGCACGATGCATTTCCGTTTCCCAGGCGTCGAGCAACGCTAGGCGGTCCCCCTCTGCTTCGTCGCCCAGATTATCGGTATAACGGCAGAAGGCGTAGACGACGTACATTGGGCCGTGCAGCGGTTTGGGTAGAAAACGAGTGACGACACTGAAGTTCTCATACTGCTGCCTCGCGTAGCGCTTGCACCAGGTCATCGCCTCTCCGAGGTCGAGAGGCGTCCCAGTGGTTACAAGGGGGTCGTTTCGAACTGTCATCGTTACCCGCGTATCGCGCTGCCGCCCGAGACTGCTTGCTCAGACGATTCTAGGCCCCCGCCCGAAGAATTGTCGGAACGTGGCGGGCGTGTGCGTTTAGGGACCGTGAAGGTTGTGCACGTAGCGTCCCAGAGCCATTAGCGGGAAGTAGTGGCGGTAGAGGTGGTAGTTGATCATGAAGTCACTGGGGAAGCCGGTTCCCGTGAACTGGGGTTCATCCCACGTACCGTCCGTTCCCTGCTGAGCGATGAGGTATTGGATCCCACGCGCCACCTCACGCGAGCGCGTCTCGCCAGCCGCCATTAGTGCCATCAGAGCCCATCCGGTTTGGGAAGGTGTCGACGGCCCCGCTCCTCGCAGAGAGGGGTCGGCGTAGCTGTCACTGCTTTCGCCCCAACCTCCGTTTGATTGTTGGTGGGCGCGTAGCCAGCCGACGGCCTTGCGTACTGCCGGTTGCGACATCGGTTCGCCAAGCTCTGCCAATGCTGGCAACACTGCCCCCAGGCCATATAGGTAATTCACCCCCCAGCGCCCCCACCACGAACCGTCCGGGGCCTGTTTGTCGTAGAGAAAACGCAGCGCGCGCGCGGCCGGCGGATATTCGCCTCGGTAGCCCATTCGCCCCAGAAACTCCAGTGCGTGTGCCGTAACGTCGCTTGTCGGAGGGTCGAGCAACTCGCCGAAGTCGGCGAATGGGATCTGGGTCAGGAACGTCTTTGTGTTATCGACGTCGAATGCACCCCAGCCGCCGTTGGCCGACTGCATCGACATCATCCAGGTCGTTCCTTCGTCGATCGCGCGACGTTTAGCCTTCTCGTCTGCCAGGTGCAAGCCGTCGAGGGCGATCATCACGACGGCGGTATCGTCCACGTCCGGATAGGCGTCATTGTCGAACTCGAAAGCCCAGCCGCCAGGCGGCGCATCGGGGTTCTTAACTTGCCAATCGCCGCCCGCGAAGACCTGTTCTTGTAGCAACCAGTCGCCAGCCTTGTGTAAGGACACATGGTCGGCTGGCAAGCCGGAGTCGAGCAGCGCAATAACCGCCAGCCCTGTGTCCCAGACTGGGGACTGGCATGCCTCGGTCCAGACCATGCCGTCCTCCGTCCAGGTGAACCGTTCAAAGCCGTGTATCGCCTTCTGCATGACGGGGTGGTCGAGCGGGTAGCCCAAGGCGCGTAGCGCCAGAATGGCATAAACCCACGGTGGCTGGATCCCTGCCCAGGATCCATCTGCCTCTTGCCGGTCGATTAGCCAGCGCTCGGCTGCGGCCAGCGAGCGGCGCTGGAAGGGGCGCATGTGATTACGATCCAGGAGGCGCAGGAGTCGGTCGACCTGGAAGAATGCCACCGACCAGGACAGCATTCGCTACGGCATCTAAACCGCTAACTCGCTCCGATGGCGTGGATCAACCCAGAGTTCCTGCACGCCGGATCCGGCCGGCAGCGTTGCCACCGGCCTCAAGGCGAAGATCACCGTGATTCCCACGATGGTCGCTCGTGCCCAGGACGCGAACTCGTAGAGGTTGATTGGGAACCAGTTGGGCAGCAGGTTGAGCCAGGCTGGCATCGCCGGAAGCTGCTCCCAGTCGAACTGGTCGAA
>CAZZMQ010000072.1:12756-13199 GCA_964655365.1 uncultured Dehalococcoidia bacterium
AGGCATCATGTGCGTCGCGTTTGGATCGTCCCCGGCCTGTTTGTGCGCGAAGTAGGCCTCGATACTGGTGTTGATCTCGCCCGGGCCGTCCAGGTATTGCGCCCAGTAGCCCGTGTCCGTTTGTTGCCGCCGCAGATACTCTGCCATCCGAGCCCACTGGTTTGGGTCGCCGATGCCGAGGTGGTGTGTGAGCAGTAAGTACTCGGCCGTAATCGAGGCGTTCGACTGCAGCTCGCCCCACCAATAGCCTTCGCGGTGTTGGTCGTTCAGCAGCCAGCCCTGTGCCGCGGTGATGGAGGCTTGCAGCCGTGCATCATCCACAGATTCGGCGGTGGATCTTGACGTTGACATCAGCGGTCCCGTTGCAGTGTGAACTGTGCTATCTCGTCGAAGGTGGCTTGCGCAGCGGGACCAAACTGTAAGGGTGCAATCTCTTCCCTGAA
>CAZZMQ010000073.1:0-12620 GCA_964655365.1 uncultured Dehalococcoidia bacterium
TTCCCCGCCCACCGGATCCTCACCTGCCAGCGATCGCCCAGCCAGTGCTAAATGTTCCAGCACATCCCCTGCCGTTGTTCCCGCCGACCCCCGCGCTCGCGCCGCCCGCTCTCCACTGTTGCCGTGCAGATAGATTGCCAGTCTCGACGCGTCGAACGCTGACATCCCCTGTGCCAACAGCCCGCCGATAGCGCCTGCCAGGACATCCCCGCTGCCCGCCGTAGCCAGTGCTGCGTTCGCGATTGCACTGACTGACGCGCGGCCGTCGGGCTCTGCCACGATCGTGTTGGCGCCCTTCAGTACGAGTGTCACTCCCCACGTCGCTGCGTGGTCCTGCGTCAGCCTCAGTCGGTTTTCCTGTACCGTCTGGCTGTCCGTCCCTAGTAGCTGCGCCATCTCGCCTGGGTGTGGCGTCAACACCAGCGGCGTTGCCACCTCCCTGAAGGGTGGAGCGTCCGTCAGTGCGTTCAGCGCGTCGGCGTCGATCACGATTCCTGACCGGCCCGCCATCTCTGCGGATACCACCAGATCCCGTATCAACTCTTGCGTCGCCTCCGCCTTCCCTAGGCCGCATCCCACAACCACCGCCTCGTAGTTTCCCAGCACCGACTTCAGTTCATCTACGGACCTCGGATCGGGCGTGCCCGGTGAGGCATTGTCCGGCAGCGGCACGTAGACCACCTCCGGCATGGCTGAGACCAGCGCAGGGATCAGTGAGCGAGGCGTCGCTAACGCGACCAGACCTGCTCCCACCCGATACGCTGCCGACGCCGCCAGCACGGCCGCGCCCGGATACTGTACCGATCCTGCTACCACCAATACCCGCCCGAACGATCCCTTATGTGTGTCAGCCTCGCGATCGGGCAGCAGTCTTTTCGCGTCGCGACGCTCGAGTAGCTCGATCTGCATATCCTCGTCGATCCCGGAAGGGATCCCGATCTCAACCGTTTGCACCTCGCCCGCCATTGCTGATCCCGGCTGCGTGTAGAGTCCTACCTTGGGGTACTGGAACGTCACCGTCTCGTTTGGCATAACGGTCAGCGGATCGGCCTGACCGCTATCTGCGTTGAGCCCCGTCGGCAGGTCGACCGCGATCAGCTTCGGCGGAACCGCTCGTCTGCGCGTCGCCCCGAGCCGGGTTAGGATCTCGGCCAAATCCCCCTGGATTGGGCGACGCTGGCCAGTGCCGAGCAGCGCATCAATCACGACTTCCGCCCCCTCCAGCACCGCATCGAGTGCCTCGAACCCGTCGTCGTCGGCGACACTGCCGCAGGGGATTTCCGCCGCCACCGTGGCTTGCCATTGTGCGTCGTCGCGTGGTACCAGCGCATAGCAACGCACCGCAGCTCCCCACTCGGCCAAATGTCGAGCTGCTATTAGCCCGTCGCCCCCATTGTTACCCGGTCCAACGAGCACCACGATCCGACGATCCTCCACGTGACCCAATTGCATCCAGACCTCTTGCGCCACGTTCAGACCGGCGTTCTCCATAAGCTGATCGAGATCGACCCCGGCCTCCACGGCCCGCTCCTCGAGTGTCCGCATCTGCGCGCTGGTAACAAGCTTCATGACGTTTCCTGTTCGTCGCGGTTTCTTCGTCGCAGGGACAGCGTGCTGCCTGCCCCGCGTTTGTACCGCTTGCCGGCCCTCCCGTCGACTTTGGGTGCACGGACAGATCGCCTCGCTAGGGGTCTAAAAGGGAGATAGCGGCCTCTTGAACGTTCTTACTTTGTTCTAAGAGCTGGGATAATTGAATAAATGAGCCCGCGCAAAGCCCTCGACTTTGGATTCCTCAAACGCTGATGCTGCCGCTCAAGAAGTGCCAGCACCTCCCACCACGAAAGCGCAGCCTATCTCCCGCTCATGAGTTAATGAGATGTCCAATGATTCTAACCCGATCAATCTAGCCCGTTTCCGCGCTCGGCCGTGTAGAAGGACGATCGGCTTACCGCGTGCATTGGCCAGGATCTCGATCTCCCGCCATGAGATCCCCCGCACCCCGGTGCCCAGAGCTTTCATCGTCGCCTCTTTGCCGGCGAAGCGGACCGCCAGCTCCGGCGTCCGCCCGCGACAGTAGTCGACTTCACGTTCTGTGAAACAGCGATGCAAGAAACGCTCCCCATGCCGATCCAGCACGGACTGGAAGCGGGCAATCTCAATCAAATCCACACCGCTGAAATAAGGCCCCATAGTCGCGCGAGTCTACCAGCCGCCCAAGCAGGATGAGCGTTCCCGTGTCCGTGCTTGTTGTCGCTGGATGCAGGCCCCCATACGATCCACTGATGTTCGACCAACCCGCCAACGTGATTGACTGCAAGGCGATGGTTGCGCTCATTAAAACTGAGCTGACTAAGCAGGTTCGGTTGCTTGGTGAGCGCGGGGTTGTGCCACGTCTTGCCATCATCCTCGCCAGTGATGACACCGCTTCCGAGACCTACGTCAACGGTAAGCTGCGTGACGGCGAGGAAATCGGCATCCTTGCCGACCTCCATCGCATCTCCATCGACGCCGACATCGATGACCCGGAGGTTCTCGCCCGTATTAATGTCGAAGTTCGCAGCTTGATCGACAGGCTTAACGCCGACCCTGTCGTCGATGGCATCCTCCTCCAACTTCCCGTCCCGCCTGGTATTGACGGGGACGGTCTGATCCACTCCATCTCACGTGCCAAGGATGTTGATGGGCTGCACCCCATCAACCACGGTCTGATCATGCAGGGCACGCCAAACTTTTTGCCTGCCACACCGCACGCAGTGCAGCAGATCCTTGTTCGCTCTGGCCATGATCCTGGTGGCAAGCACATTGTGATCGTTGGGAGATCCCGCCTCGTTGGACTGCCGCTGGCTACCATGCTGGTTCAGAAACGGGCCGGTGCTAACAGTACTGTCACGCTTTGTCACAGTGGCACCCCCGATCTAGCCGGTTACACTCGAGCCGGAGACATCGTGGTTGCCGCCGTCGGAGTGCCCGGCCTGATCACTGGTGAGATGGTGCGGCAAGGTGCCGTCGTCGTCGACGTCGGGATCAACCGTGTTAATGACCCAGAGCACAACCGTGGCTACCGTATTGTCGGC
The DNA here is from genome assembly GCA_964655365.1 of uncultured Dehalococcoidia bacterium. GTDB lineage: Bacteria > Chloroflexota > Dehalococcoidia > Bin125 > Bin125 > JAPUIR01. The sequence continues at coordinate 3,075 of CAZZMQ010000073.1, forward strand.
GACGTCGACTTCGGCTCCGTCCAGCCCAAGGTCGCTGCTATCACCCCGGTGCCTGGTGGTGTTGGCCTCATGACCCGAGCCATGCTGCTGACCAACGTTGTGCGAGCGGCCCGCTCCCGGCTCGTTTGATCCGCACCGTTGCTGGGTGAGACTCTGAGAAGAGCAATAGCTCCCCCCGGCCCACGGCTCCGTTCATCTAGCCGGCCCCTACACCACCGTGAACGAGACAAGATTGTCTGAGCCAGACCTTCAGATTCGGCAATCCCACGCTCCCCGTTGCTTTGATTGCGCGGGGACGTACGAGGCTCGCAACTCGCCGTACAATAGAGGTAGGAGAATCACCCCGTGGATGCGACCCGTACCGACCTCGAAAACCTCCAGCACCGTGTCAGCGACATACTGGAGCGTCTTTGACTTTCCCGCCGCTGAGCGCGAGATCGCCGAGCTCGAGAAACGATCGATTGCGCCCGACTTCTGGGATGACTCCGGCAGCGCGCGTATTCATATGCAGCGCCTGGCTGCGCGCAAGACCACAGTTGACTTCTGGCGCGACATCGAACGTCGCGTCGCCGAAGCGCTCCAATTGCTCGAGCTTGCCGCCGCCGAGCACGATACCGTCGTTGCCGACGAAATCGCCACCGATCTCGGGACCCTGACCGCCAGCGTTGATGAGATGGAGTTTGAGCTCTCCTTCTCCGGTCAGTACGACGATCGCACCGCGATCATGCAACTCTTCGCTGGTGCTGGGGGGGTCGATTCGCAGGATTGGACCGAGATGCTGGAGCGCATGTATCTGCGCTGGGCTGAGCGACGCGGCTTCACGGCCACGATCGTCGATCGCACCGAAGGGGAAGAGGCGGGGATCAAGAATTCCACGATCGAGATTGCTGGTCCTCACGCTTACGGCTGGCTGCGCGGCGAGCGTGGCGTGCATCGCCTCGTTCGCCTCTCCCCCTTCGACGGCCAGCATGCGCGCCATACCTCCTTTGCCCTCGCCGAGATCATGCCGGAGGTCGCCAACGAGGCCGAGGTGGAGATCAATCCGGATGATCTTCGTATCGATGTCTTTCGCGCCTCCGGTCATGGGGGCCAGAACGTGCAGAAGAACTCCACCGCTGTGCGCATTACGCACAGGCCCACCAACATCGTTGTTTCCTGCCAGAACGAGCGCTCGCTGGGCCGAAACCGTGAAAGCGCGATGCGCGTGCTCGAGTCTCGCCTGCTGCAGTTGGAGTTGCAGCGTATTGAAGATGAGCGCGCGGCGCTGCGCGGCGAGCGGATCGAAGCTGGGTGGGGGAATCAGATTCGGTCCTACGTCCTACACCCCTATAAGATGATTAAGGATCTGCGCACGGAGTATGAAAGCTCCGACCCGGAACGCGTGCTCGAAGGAGATCTGGACGCCCTTCTAACGGCGTATCTCAAAACACAGATCGGCGCTGAAGAGACCACATAGTAGGCAGGGTGGGGAAGCGATCGAAGCCGTGAGACGAAGATTGGGCCGCCGCACCCGACTTGTTCTGCTAACGCTCTTGGCGGCCTCGATGATGTTTGCCCTTGGGCACGCTTTGCAGGCTCCGCCGCTGCTCGCGCAGGGCGCCCCCGCTGTTGTTAGCACAACGCAGCGGATCAACTTCCCGACCGACATCAGTTTCAGTGCCCTGGTCGAAAACGGCGGCCAACTTTCCGAGGCCATTCTCTTTTACCGAGTTCTGCCGGAGGGACCGATCACCCGACAAGTGGCGGAAATCTCCCACGGCGAGGTGACTCGTCTCGGCGCCAGAATTCCCACCGCCGGGGTGGGCACATGGATTCCCGCTGGATCCACGTTTGAGTGGAACTGGCGGCTGATTGATACAAACGGGGACTCTGTCGATACCGATGATGAGCTTTTCCAATACGACGATCCTCGCTACGAATGGGTTCCGATCGAAAACGAGCGTCTGGTTCTCTTCTACTACGGCGACAACCGCGGCACGGCTGAGCGGCTGCACCGCGAGGGCTCCGAAGTAATCGAGTCGATGTCGGCTCTTTTGGGCGTGCAACTCGACTTCCAGGCTCGTGTCTACATGTGGGCCAGCCCGGCCGATGCGAGCGGCGTAGAGCAGATCGAAAGTCAAGGCTTTGAAGAGGAAGTCATTACTGGTGGGACGCGTGTGCTGGCCGAGTTGGTCCACAGGTTCCAGCCTACGAGCTGGGGTGTGCGTCACGAGTTGACGCACATCTTGACCATGGTCGCCGGCGAGGGTGGCATTGGCAGCATTCCCGCCTGGCTCGACGAAGGTACTGCGACCTACTCTGAGATTGACTGGCGGGCCCGCCGCGGCGCTGCGCTCAACTTCGCCATCGAGACAGACCAGCTCTTTAGCATCCGCGGCCTGACTTCACCGACCAACGAGCCTGGCCGAGTCGATATCTTCTACGGCCAATCCGGTGACATTGTTACCTACCTGATCACGACCTTTGGTGAGGAATCCTTCGCCGAACTGTTCAGCGTCTTCAAGCATGGCAGCACAGTTGACGATGCTCTTCAAGAGGTCTACGGCTTGGACCGCGACCGCCTGACCGATGCCTATCGTGTGTTTGTGGGATTAGAGGCACTGGCTCTCGCCGAGGATCGCTCGACGGTGATCGAAGACGAACCGATTAACCCGATCAGCACGCCCACGGAAACGGATGAGGGTGCCGAAGCCAGTCCGAAGAAACAGCCTATTGGCGAATCCGCTGAGGCGAATGATGCGGCTGAGTCGCCCGCCGCCCGTACGAACGAAACGATCGAAGCGCGACGCGCCGAGATCGAAGACCGTCTCGCCACCCGGCGTGTTGGACCTGTCTTCGAAATCGGCGGCCACGTCCCCTGGGCAGGTGTCGTTGCGGGCGTTGGTGGAGCCGCGCTGCTGATCGGCCTGCTGCTGCTGTGGGTGTTGCTACGTGAGAGCGAGCGTCGCACCGCCTGGCAGGACGTTCCTACTCTCGCCGCCGACGCAGGCGAACTTCCGCTTGTTCCGTCAACGGAGGCACCGCCCAGCTCACTGCCTAGTGTCATGCCCCGTCGATCGCGTGGTGATGGCACAGATGTCTGGACAGGCTGGCAGCGGAGCGACGATTAGCGTTTTGCGCCCATTTCCTGCGGAATCGCCTTCGCCCGACTACGAATTTGGAATGATCAGACCGCTCTCGGTGCGCCGCATACCCGCTGGTGCGCCGCCTGACGGAGGAGGGCTTCCGGGACCCCGTTTCGGTCCCGGAGGCCCTGAGCCAGGTGGCGGAGGTGGTTGTTGTTGTCCCGGTGGCATCCAGGGGTGTACCGATCCTGACTCGATTGTTGGTGGTTTGAGGTTCGCCGTGTCCGGGTGTGCTTCTAGGTCGTAGAGGTAACGAGCGAGTTCCGGTGCCGTGGTCACCCCGGCGAAGCCGTGGCGACCACCCACGATAGTGGCTGGCACATGAGTAAGGTTCATATTGGCTCCCAAGATCGGGAACTCGTCCAGGTTGTAGACCCAGACATCGACCTTGTCCGACACTAATGCCAGCGCGAGCGCCGCAATGGCCGCATTGCCCGTTGCCGGATCCATCATTGCTCCCACCACACGAATTTCCGTGGTGTCCCGGAGTTTCTTGAGCTGACTCTTGAGCTGACCGCCAAGATCTAGTGGCTGGCCGCCCATGCTCACAATTGCTTGCATCACTACGGCCAGGAAAACTCCGCCTGGCATGCCGGTCAGGCGCAACGGCCGGTTCTTTTCGCCTCGCACCACGATGCCGGGAGCTTGCTCGATCCCGCGCTTACTGGCCATTTCCTCTTCGTCGGAGAGCTCGTACGTCGTCAGGTTGATTTGATCCGATAGCCCTGCCAGTTCCTCCAGGACTTCCTTGGTCGCCTCGCAGCTGAGGCAGGGGCTCCGACCCGGTATCTCCACGCTCGACGGCGACTGGTGGAAGTAGTCGATTTTGACTGCACTCTCCATCGAAGCGAACTGCTCGGTCAGGAAGGCTTTGTCCTGGTCGGGTAGCGGCACGGGCAACAACTCCTGAATCAGCGGATACTCGAGGGGCAAGGTATCGAGCCGGGGCCTTCCCGGGAAGCGTTCGCTAGTTTGCGTCGCGGCTCTGGTTTGATTTCACCTCCGCGCCACGCAACACCCACCAGGTCAACCCCAACCGTTGCAGTGCCGTCGCATTGGTCAGCACGGCCAAGATCCAGAGCACCGCGATGACCTCACCCGCGAATAGTCCGATCGCCAGAATCACGACCCGCTCGAAGCGGGTGCCGAAGCCGTCACGAATTCGTACTCCGTATTCGCCGGCTTTGGAGCGCGTGTACGAGACCAGTAGCGATCCGCTGATCGTCACCGCGATCAGGATTGTTGCCTCACGGTCGAAACGCTCCGGCGCCGTGAACCAGGCCAGCAGCCCAATCAGCATAGCGACCTCGGCTAGCCGATCACTGACCGCGTCGAGGACTGCGCCGAAAATAGAGTCTTGGTCTGTTGCTCGGGCCACTGCGCCATCCAGCAGATCGAAAGCGCCGGCGCAGAGCATCGTGAGACCGGCTTGCCAGAAGTGGCCGTAGGCGGCCAGTCCGCTCGCGCCTGCCGCGCCAGCCAGCCCCACTAGCGTCAGCACGTTTGGTGAGATTCCTAAGCGGCCAAGTCCCTCGCCGATCTGCTGAGAGATACTGGCTGGCAACTGATGCGGGAGTTGGAGTCGGTTCACAGGCCGCGGTACTCCGGTGCGGTTAAGCGATCTAAATTTGACGGCCACCCCGGGCTTGATCGTACAGGTCTAGTAGCCGGGGGCCCACCGTCTCGATGTCGAAGTCCGCCGCACGACGGCGTCCTGCGTGGCTTAAGCGTTGAGCCAACGCCCGGTCGCCTAGAACGTAGTCCAGCGCGTCGGCCAGGCCGGGGGCCATCGACTGCGCCTCGCCTCGCCCGACGAGCGGAACCAGGATTCCCTCATCGTTGCTGCGGACGACGCCGCGGTACCCAGGATTCGCCGCGCCCACAATCGGTGTGCCCGCAGCCATTGCCTCGCCTAGCACGATGCCGAACGCCTCCCCGCCCGTGGCCGGGAAGCAACAGACGTCGGCGTGCTGGTAATAGGATGGAAGTTCCGCTGGCGGGATTGTGCCCAAAAACGTGGCAGCGATATCTAGCTCCGATGCGCGACGCCGCATCGCCTCCATCGGCCGGTCTAATGGACCCACCACCAGCAGGCGCGCCTCATGCTCGCTGGCACCCAGTTGTTTCATTGCCAGCAACAGGCTTGCCAAGCCCTTGCGCTTCTCGGCGCGGCCCACGAAGAGCACGTGCGGACCTGGTTCCCGGAGTGCCATGGGACGCTCGGCTGGGCGGGCGAATTTGGAGACATCGATCGGGCAGGGTACGATCTGCGCTTCGCGAGCGAACGGTAGCGCATTTTGACGAGCGACCGTGGAGACGGCCGTTGTGAGCGCGAGGCGATTGATCCAGCGCACTGGCGCCAAACTGGGCACGAGCCCCGCGAGCGCTGATCCCGCGGCGCGCGAGAGCCAGCGCCCAATTCGCTCTGCGCTGTGGAACGTGCCGACGATTGGTGTCCCCTCAGCGCGGAGCGTGCCCGGACCGATAAGTGGCATTAGAGGCTCCTGCAAATGGATTACGTCGTAGTGTTCTGATGTTAGGTGAGCGTCCAGCGCATCTATGATGCCCCGGCGCAGCCCGATCGCCACTCGCGTACCGCCCACCGACAGGCGACGTACCCCGCCAACCACGATCTGTTCCTCGCTACTGGTGATTCCGTTGCTGGCTGGCCCGATCGTGCGTACCTCATTCCCATGCTTGCGCATCCAGTCGGCCACCGTTTGAGCGTAGGCATTGACGCCCCCGGGCATCGAGAAGTCGTACGGCGTGATGATTGCGATCTTCATGGGCGACGTATCGGTAGTGTGTCGGCGCTGGAGCGTAACGCTTGCCAGCAACGTCGCGCGCGCGCTGAGAGCGGGTCGGCGATTGCCACCCGCGGTGTCGCCGAGAGTCCGAGCCATTGCTGCGTTAGCAGGCGGCGGGCTCCGATCTCACGCAAGGACGGTGCCGGTCGTTCCTCGGCCACCGTCGTGCGAGAAAGCAAGGCGGTGCGCAGGGCCATACCAGCGTTGGCGGCAGCTTCCTTCGCGAAGACCGTGCGTGCGGAGCCGATGAACTCCAGAAAGTGGGCGTCGCTACCACCCGTCTCGGCCAGTCTCCAGGTGCGGTTGGCTCGACGTGCGCTACCTCGGCGCTGGCGCGCCGCGGGCGTGGGGTTGGCCAGTTCCAGCCCTACCAGCACCTCGCGTCCGGCTTCGTTGCGCTGGGCACGCTCGATTGCGCGGCTGCCTAGACTGAGCGTCAGTAACCCCAACGGGTGCGGGACGACGGCTAGACCGCCCGAACGTTGGATCGACTCCAGCGTCTGTTCGAGCGACTGAAAAGGTGCGATCGGGCCGTCGACCCAGAGCGCTAGCAGGTGACCGCTACGTGTCGTCAGCTCGATGCCCGGGATCACGTTCACCCGCGCGTTGCTGCGGGCGGCAGCCTCGCGCGCGGCGGCGGCACCGCGGAAGTCATCATGGTCCGTGATTGCGATCAAGTCTAGGTCGGTTTGCTCAGACGCGTAGCGCACGATCTCCGCTGGCGAGGCGGTGCCGTCACTGAGCGAGCTATGGATCTGTAGGTCGGCGCTGGCGAGTCGGTTGTTGCGGCTGATCACGGTGTGCCGCTCAGGGGACGGGGTGCGCCCCCCTCGTGATAGACGGTGTCACGGCAAGCGGCCCATGGCGACTCGAACATGCGCCATTGTGTGCAGTGCTCTTGCAGCACTGGTTCCATCAGCGCGACGAGGCTGGCGGTATTGGCGCGTATGTCGTTGGCGCGGTTGTCCGAGCGAAGTAGCTTCGGCGTTTCCAGGAACCGTACGGAGAAGTGCTGATCCTCCAACCGCACGGCGTAGGAGAAGAGCAGCGTAGCCTCCGTACGCATGGCGAGGTCGATCGCACCGGTTGGGAACTGGGCTAGGCGGCGCATGAAAGGCACGCAGACGCCCTGCTTCTGGATGTCGCGGTCGATCAGAATGGCGACGACTCCGCCATCGCGGAGTTGCTCGATGGCTTTCTTGATCCCATGCATGTCAGCTGGGACGAAGCGTAGTCCGGCCGTCTCGCGCCGGCGTCGCATCGCTTCCATTCGCTGGCTGTTGGTTAGCGGTTCAACCAAGGCCAGCCCGTCGATCTGTAATGCGGTCAGGGCGCGAAAAGGAAGCTCCGGATTGGAGAGGTGCACTCCCGCTAACACGACGCCGTTACCGCGCGCGACGGCGGCCTCCAGCAGTTCCAGCCGCTCGATCGTGAGATGCTCGTCGAGCACTTTCTGTGAGGGTAATTGGGGTAGCAGGGCGGCATCGACGTAGTACATTGCGTTTTCTTGGAAGACGCGCTTGATTGCGGTATCGAGGGCTTTTGGCTCCCACCTGGGCTGGAGCCGCTGCAGGTTGTTGCGTACGATTTGGCGGCGGCCTTCCAAAATGGGCATCGCCAGCCAGCCGAGCCAGCGTGCCCCGGTGTAAAGGAGGGGCCCCGGCAAGAATCGGCTGAGCAACTCGACGATCCGTAGCCCTAGTCCGATCAATTGCGTGCTCATCCCGCTGTCTCTGCTTCGACCGACTCCGTCGTCGTGGTGGCCCCCACGAAGAATAGGCGGAACTGATACCACTGATCTGGGTAGTGGCGGAACCAACTGGCGTGGGCGTCCACTAGATCCTGCATAAGGCGCTGCGCATCGAGCACACGGTCGCCTGTCTGCTCGTATTCGAAGTCGAAATCGACGAGAGGGCGGAAACGGAAGTCGCGCCCGGGCAGGCGTGCGTTCCCGAACGGTATCACTTTTGCATTGGTGGCGAGAGCCAAGCGCGCCAAGCCGTCTGGCAGGCGAGCCTGCGCTTCGCCAAGCCGCACGTCGACACCGGGCTGTTTTGGCCCCAGTGGGCGGTCGAACAGAATCGCGAGCGGTGCGCCGTTACGCAGCGCTCGCAGCGCTCGCAGAGGGCCGCCTTTGAGCGGGATTGAGACCAGGCCGAGCCGGTCGCGTTGGTGCCGCATCATCGTGTCTAGGGCATCGTTGCCGAGCGACTCAACCAGGACGTGTAGCGGCGGTGTTCCGTGCCGCCGCGACCAGTCCGCGAGAGCCGCGCCCGCGACGTCCCAGTTGCCGAAATGGGTCAGGGCGAAGATGACCGGTCGCGTTTCTGCCTGGGATCCCCCGAGCATTGGACGGATGACGGTATCGAGTTTGGGCCATTGCTCGCTGATTAAGAGGTCGGACGCGAGATCGGTTTGGAGTGCAGGCAGGCGAGCGGTGTCGACCAGGAACTCGCCGTAGCGTCGCAGCTGGCGTTGGCTCCAGTAGTCGATCCGGACGGCGTCATCGCTTGCCAGCACGACGCGCAGGTTAGCCCGCATCGCGCGTCGGCCCTGCGGCCAGCTATGCCACACCAGGCCCATCAGCAGTCCGCTGATCGCATAGGCCAGGCTTCGTGGCAGGGCCACGGCGAGCGGGCCTGCCATTCGCCAGGCGAGGAGGAGCAGCAAGGTAGTTCCCTACGGACCGCGTGCCAGACACGATCCAGCGGCTCAAGCTTATGCGGCGCGATCGGTTGTGTCGCTTGTTCTTTCCAGACGTGAGGATGCCGTTCACCTGGCTCTCCGCGGTGATTGTGTGACAGGAGGTGCCATTGCGCAGAAGCGGCCAAGCAAGTTCCTGTGAGCCACGAGCTATTCGCTGGAAGACTGGGCGAAGTCCTCAACCTCATCGCGGGCCCGGTTGTCAGTCCACTGCTCGGGTGGCGACTTCATAAAGTAGGCGCTAGGGCCGAGCAAAGGGCCGCTCAAGCCGCGATCGAGGCCGAGCTTCACGCAGCGCAGCGCGTCGATCACCACGCCAGCCGAGTTGGGGCTGTCCCAGACTTCGAGCTTGAGCTCCAGGTTCAGCGGCACGTTACCGAACGTGGTTCCCTCAATGCGGATGTGGCACCACTTGCGGTCCAGCAGCCAGGGTACGTGGTCGCTGGGGCCGACATGGATGTCCCCGGGTCGGACCTCGTAGTCGATCTGGGAAGTGACAGCGTTGGTCTTGGAGATCTTTTTCGACTCGAGGCGCTCACGTTCCAACATGTTGAGGAAGTCGGTGTTTCCGCCGAAGTTGAGCTGGTAGGTGCGGTCTATCTGGACGCCACGGTCTTGGAACAAACGAGTTAGCGGTCTGCCCAGTAGTTTTCTCGCGCGATGAAGACGGGGATGCAGTTCACCATGCCGCAGCCAGCTTCCAGCACCTGTTCGACGTACCATTTGGTGGCTTCCTCACTGCCGACGGGAAGGTAGTTGATCACCACGTCGACTTCGCGCTCCTTGAGGATTCCAACAATGTCGGAAGTTTGGCCGGGGGCCTTGTCAATGATCTCACTGAGGTACTTACCGAGGCCGTCGTGGGTCATACCGCGCTCGACGGGCACACCGAGGTGGGGGCCGTCGGTGAA
>CAZZMQ010000074.1:0-8422 GCA_964655365.1 uncultured Dehalococcoidia bacterium
AGGCGCGGTGATCTGCGACCTTGACAGGACGCATCCGATGTCGTATGCCGGGGTACTGCTCTTCCTTCACATCCAGGGGCGTTCTTGATGGTGACCGCAGCGGCCGTGAGTACCGCGGCAGGGATCATGGCCACCCGCACGGCGAACCTACGCACGATGACGCCTCTTCTGGATTTACAAGCACGGGCGCCGCGGTTCGTTGGGATACCAGGGGGAATAATCGGGAGCGTATCCGAAAGCGTGCTAGTCAACGAAGCAGGCTTCTCGTGGGGCGACTCGTGAGTAATTCTCGCCTATGTCTTCTATGCCCTGTCACGGATTATAGACGACGGCATAATCATCCCATTCAACCGCAAGCTCCGCCGTCACGCTCAGGGGATACTTGACGAGAAGAAGGAGGTAAGCACGGAGCTGATGGCAATGGCGGGGTCTACGCGAGTAATGTTTACGGGGCTCGCGCAGAATGGGGCTTAGTAATCTTCGTCTATCTGATGGTGGCGAAGCCTGGGCTTTCGTGGCGAGCGAATAATAAGGACCATTTGAGCATGTGCTGTGTAGAGCAGCCCGCAAAACAAGGGCGGCACCCGGCTCGAATTAGTACCGGATCGTGAAGCTGTCGAACTCCCCGGAAGGGGCCGACCAACTCACGCGGACGTCGAGAATCTGCGCGAAACCGGGCCCATCGTGCAACTGCTCCAGCAGAAGATCACAGGCTGAGCGTGACCCCTCCACTATGACCTCAACGTTGCCATCCGGAAGATTGCGCACATAGCCGGTCAGTTGTGTGCCTAGATCGCGAGCGATCGTGCGAGCGGCGCGACGACAGAAGTCGCGGTAACCGACGCCCTGCACACGGCCGCGCACCTGGGCGGTCAAGCGCTGCAGCGTAGCGCTCGAGTCGGCGTCGAGGTCGTGCACTGGCATGACGGTCAGTCAGCCAGCAGAGATTCGACGACAGCGCGCCCAGTCTCGGAAGGGATGTCGTCGCGCAAAACCGGGCTACCCACGTCTTCGAGCAGAATCCAACGCACCGCTCCCGCCGATACTTTCTTGTCGCTCCGCATCGCGGAGAGCACGGCCTCCGACTGAATTCCGAAAGCAGGATCAATGCTCGTAGGCAAACCAAAACGCCGAAGGATTACTTCATGACGTTGGACGAGGGCGGTGTCAAGCAGCCCCGCAGCCTCTCCGATCCGAGCCGCACCCACTAGACCCACCGCGACAGCCTCACCATGCAACAACTCGCCATAGCCGGTGACGGCCTCGAGCGCGTGTCCGAGCGTTTGCCCGTTATTGAGGAACATGCGTAGAGCTGTTTAGCGGTCGTCGGCGGAAACAACGGCCGCTTTAATCGCCATGTTGCGGCCAATCAGGCTGACGACTCGCTCACGATCGGCGTCGAGATCGTTGAGGCTAAGCAGGAGTTCGGCGTCGCGTTCTAGCTCGTCAAGCATATCGGCGTCCCGAACGAACGCATGTTTGATCACTTCACCGTAACCGGCGCGCAGTTCGCGGGGGGGCAGGGTGGAGAGCGTGGCGATATCGGCCACGACGGCACGTGGCTGATAGAAAGCACCAACAAGATTCTTGCCCTGCGGCAGATCAACTGCCACCTTGCCGCCGATGGCGGCGTCAACCATGCCCAACAGCGTCGTGGGTACGTGGACGAGCGCCATGCCGCGCAGATAAGTCGCGGCGACAGTTCCCACCAGATCCGTAACCACGCCGCCCCCAACAGCTACCACGGCATCTCGTCGTTCAGCATGCTGTGTCGCGAATTCAGCGTAGAGTGCTTCCAGCGCGGCTAAATTCTTATTTTGCTCGCCACCGGCGATTGGTATGACTATGACGTCGCGACCAGCCTCTTCCAAGGCCAACGCTATCGGTTGAGCGTAGAGGTCGGCGACGGCCGCGTCGGTCACAATGAAAGCGCGGCCGGTGACGCCAACTCGTTCGAGGATTTCGGGCATGCGACCAAGCAAGCCCCAGTCGCAGTAGACGGGATAACCGCCGCCAGCCGTCGCAACCGTGGCCGCAACTCCCGGGCCATAGTCGATTGACGTAGTCAATTCAACGCCAGGACCGTCGGCGAAGGCACGGCGGCGAGCCCGAGAGGCCACCACGCGGGCGCCGTCGCGACGCACGGTGTCCAGAATCCTGTCGACGACAACGTCGACAGGAGTTTCGTCTGTGTGGACTGTGGCATCGACGAGTGCATAGAAGGGTTGTCGCTGCGCCTTGAGTTGCTGGATACGCTTGATCGGGGCGCCTCCGGCCAGCAAGGGTCGCGCATCGGGCCGGCCCAGCTCGGTCGCCAAGTGTCGAGCCAGGATCGTGTCGGGGCGTGCTTCAAGGCCAACAATAAAGCCTTCGTCGCAGAGAGCCGCGCGGTTGTCGGCGTCGAGCCAGACGCCACCGCCAGTGGCAACGACGACCTGCGATTCGGCGGCGGCCTGGTTCACGGCCGCGCGCTCGCGCGCACGGAAGGCGGGTTCCCCTTCATCGGCGAAGAGATCGGGAATATTGCGGCCGCTGTCGGACTCGATCAGGCCATCAATGTCGATCGCGCGCCAGCCAAGTCGGTCGGCCAGAGCTGTCGCGACGGCGGACTTGCCGCTCGCCATGAAGCCGATTAGGACGATGCGCTGGACGTCGGGTAGGTCAAGCTCAGTCATTGCATGTCATTCGCTGGGCCATCAGTCGGACGGGAGTTCGTTACGCGGAAGCAATGTGGCGAGAAACGACTCGAGATTGCGTCGCGTCTCGCTGAGCCGGTCGCCGCCAAACTTCTCCAGCATGGCGTCGGCCAAGACCAGCGCCAGCATCGCTTCGACGATGACACCGGCAGCGGGAACGACGCAGACATCGGAGCGCTCGTAGTGAGCCTCAACCAGCGCCCCACTGTCGAGGTCGGCGGAGGGCAGGGGGTGTGCGAGCGTCGCGATCGGCTTGACGGCAACGCGCACGACGAGGTCCTCGCCGTTACTGATCCCGCCCTCGATCCCCCCGGCGTGGTTGCTACGGTGACGCCAGGCGTGCTCGCCCCACTCGTCGCGCGGCAAAACGACGTCGTGTACGTCCGAGCCGCGCTTCTCGGCGCCGCGAAATCCGGCGCCGATCTCCACACCCTTGAAGGCATTCATGCTGATCAACGCCTGGGCGATACGTCCGCTGAGCTTGCGATCCCAGTGCACGTGCGAGCCAAGCCCGTATGGCATGCCGCTGACCCGCGCCTCAACGACGCCACCAAGCGTGTCGCCGTCCTGTTTGGCGGCGTCGATCGCGGCGACCCTGCGCTGACCGATAGCGGGGTCGGCACAGCGCAGCGGCGACAGCTCGACCGCTTCCCAGTCGACGTCTTGCGGGTCGTGCGCCACTTCGCCAATGCGGACCACGTGGCTGTGGAAGCGGGCGCCGAGCTCGTCGCAGAGCCGTCGCGCGACGGCTCCGGCCGCGACGCGGGCAGCGCTTTCGCGGGCGCTAGCGCGCTCCAACGAGTCACGGGCGTCGCGGTAGCCGTATTTGAGCGATGCGGCAAGGTCGGCGTGGCCGGGCCGCAGGCGGGTGACGCGGGTCACGTCGACGTCGACGGGCTCGCGATTCATCGTCTCGATCCAGGGCCGCTTGTCGGGGCCGTCGCCGGTAAGGTGGTCTCGGTTCTCGATCCACATTGCGATCGGGCTTCCGAGCGTGCGCCCATGGCGCACGCCACCGCGCAACTCCGCATAATCGGTTTCGATCTTCATGCGCCCGCCGCGCCCGTAGCCGCGCTGACGACGGGCAAGCTGTTCGCGAATCTGGGCCTCACTGAGATCTAGTCCGGCAGGGACGCCCTCAACGATGACCGTCAGGCCCGGCCCGTGTGATTCGCCTGCGGTGAACCAACGCAAATTGCCCATGTACTCGACTTTAAATGATTACCCACGTCGCTGACACACTTTAGTTGTCGCTGGAGAGGTCACTGGCAGATTCGATTGTCAGTTCTGTTGGAGATCCACGGGAGACCTCGACTGGTCTTTCGAACGACGTGGGGCGAAATTCGCGAATGCAGGATCCTCATCAGGCAACGTAATGGCCTGTGCTTCGCCGGTCTCACCGAGGAGGTAGATCGCCTCGAAATCGTCAATCACGACGCGCGGCCCTTCGTCCCAGTCAACGTACATCGCATCCTCGCGCTCGGCGGTGACTGAAAGGATCGGCGTCGGCACAGCGACGCCTGACACATCGCGAAAGGCAGTGTAGACATCCACACGGGTCACTCCGGGGCGAAAGTTGGGTACGTCGTAAAAGACCATCTCGAGTAGCTGCGAGGCCGTGGCACAGGCCGTGTCAAACGACGTCGCGATCTGCGACGGCTTCCCATCGACGAGGCGAAACTCAGGCTCCGCGCTGGTCGTGAGATGCACATATTTTGCGTTGGCCGTGATCAATTCCATGCCCTGCACGCCGGCCCAAACTGCGGCGCTAATGCCCTTGGGTGGACGCTGGGTGCGCCAGCGCTCAATCTCCCCTTGCATGATGCCGTGAATCGCTTCGATGTTGTTCTCGGCCACGAGCTGTCGCCAGAAGCGATGCGTACGCGCTTCCTTAAACAGCACCAAGCCGATTAGGCCGATCAAGACAAAGATGACGGCGAACGCAATCGCCACGCCTTCATTCATATTTGGTTGCAGCCGCGAGGTACGATCGCTCGGCGCAATGCGTCGAATCGAGGACCCCGGACCGCAAGCGCCCTCTCTGCTAAATGAATCTGATTAGCTCGTCATGGCGGCCCCAGCCGCCGCGAACATCATATCGATCGGGGCTTCTTGCCGGGTCCAGAGCTCGAACGAGGCCGCACCTTGATAGACCAACATTGGCAATCCCCCAATCGCCCCCAGCCCACGCCGCTTCGCGGACCGCAAGAGCGCCGTCTCGACGGGGTTTGCGATCAGATCGACGACAGTGGCATGCGCGGGCAGGAGAGTGACATCGAAAGGCTCGTGGTCCTCGCTGCCTGCACCGCGCAAACCGACCGGGGTGCAGTTGACGACGAGGTCGGCGTGCGCCAGCGTCGCCGCGGCCGCGGGGTCGTCGATGCCGTGGGCACGAAGCGTCACGTCGATCGCGGCCGACGAGAGGTCGTGGCGCAGGCGGCCGGCCCGCACGGCGGTGCGGTTACAGATCGTGAGGCCGCCGATTTGTCGCCAGATCAAGCCCCAAGCGACGGCGCGGGCGGCCCCGCCCGCACCCCAAATCACGGCCTGCTTGCCCTCAGGATCGAAACCCTCCGCCTCCAGTGTGCGCTGGAAGCCGCTGACGTCAGTGTTATAGCCCTCCAATGTCGCGTCTTCAGCACGCACGATCGTGTTGATTGCCCCAACGAAACGGGCCGTCTGGTGTAGCCGGTCCATGGAGCGCGCGGCGGCCTCCTTGTACGGGATGGTGACGTTCGCACCCAGAGTGCCCTCTTGGCGGAGACCGTCGACGAACGCGTCGAGATCGTCGGGCTCCAGATCCCACGCTACGTAGCGGGCGTCGAAGCCAATCGCATCAAAGGCTGCCTGCTGGAAGCGCGGCGAGATGCTATGGACAACGGGATGACCGATCAGGCCGACGCGTGCGGGCATTTCGCTATTCCTCCGCCCGGAATCGAACCACATTTTCGAGATGTTCGTCGAATGTTTCGGCGAAGACATGCGAGCCGTCGCCGCGGCTGACGAAGTAGAGAAAGTCCGTGGTGGCCGGACTGGCCGTCGCCAGGATGGAGGCCAAGCCGGGTGCGGCAATCGGCGTGGGGGGGAGTCCAATCACAGTGTAGGTGTTGAAGGGCGACGCGTAGGTTAGATCAGCAAACTCAAGGACCGGTTTCCAGTAGCCAAACGCGAGAACGTTGGACGGCTCCGCCGCGATGGCGTATTGCACGGTCGGGTCGGCCTGCAACGGCATCACGTCCCGCACACGGTTCCAGAAGACGGACGCAATCATGGCGCGCTCGCTGGCAAGAACGGCTTCCCGTTCAACGATCGATGCCACCGTAAGGACATCGTGCAGAGTGCGATCGGAGGTCCGGATTGCAGTCTCGATCTCGGCCGTCATCTGGTCGTCGAACCGTTCCAGCATAGCGCGCACGACTGCGTCACCGGTGGCGCGCGCCGAGAATCGATAGGTGCTGGGGAAGAGGTAGCCCTCCACGGAGGTCCCTGGAGGGCGAGTAGCAGCGAGCGTACCTTCCCAGTTGGCGGGAGTGCGTGTAGCAATCAAAAAGTCGACTGCCGGCAGGATCCCCTCGTAAGCGAGGCGCTCCGCGATCTCCTCGATCCGCAGGCCCTCGGGGATGGTGATGACAAGCGGCGCGATGATCCCGGCACGAATTCGCTCGATAATCTCGGTAGTGGTCAGGCCAGCTTCGAAGTCGTACTCACCGGCCGCGAGGTTGGCTTCGTAGCCAAACAGCGCGACCAGGGTCTCGAAACGGCGCGGCGAGTCGATCACGCCCGCCGCCGTCAACTTATCGCCGATCGCGCGGGCGCTGTCGCCGGGGTGGACGGTGATCGTGGCGGGAACCGGGGAGGGCCGCTGGCCAGCGGCGTCGGTGAGATCCACGTCAGTGGCGGCGCCGGGAACGTCGAGCGCGAGCCAGCTCGCCAAAACCACGAGCAACATGGCAGCTACGGAGCTGATCAGGGACGACAGGCGCATCAGTCGTTCTGCCGCCCAGACGAGACGGAGGTGGACGCCCGCGCGTCAAGCCAGCGCTGGAGAATGTTGGCCGCCGCGAGCGCATGCTGCTCCAAGCGTTGCTTCTTATGTTGCGCGACGCCTTGGCCGGTCCGACGAGCACGACGACGCTGCCCACGCGCCTTGGTCGGAGCGGGCGGCGTCAGCGCACCCATCGGGTTGCTGAAGCGTTCGCTGACGAACTCAGTGGGGAGACGGAGTCTCTGCGCCAGCGCGCTACCGAGCGCTCGGAAGGCGAGCGACTGCTCGTCGTCTGCGCCGTCGGAGCGCAGCGGCACACCGATGACGGCGAGCGTCGCGCCCTCCACACCAAGCCGATCAGCTATCAACGCGGCTCCGTCGTCCGCTTCCTGACGGCGGTCGATCGTGCAAAGGGGCAGAGCGAGACGGCGATCATCGTCGGAGACGGCGACGCCGATCCAACGCTGACCGGGATCGAGACCCAGAACTCGTCCCGGGGCACGCTCACACGGGGGGTGTGACTGGACCAAGACGGCCCCCTCTAGCCGGCCCGCTGCGCTTCCACGATAGCGGGGACGGCGCTCAAGGCCTCGTCGAGCTTCTCGGCGTCCTTGCCGCCGGCCTGGGCCATGTGCGGTTTGCCACCACCGCCGCCTCCGGCCAGCTTGGCGATATCGCGGATCAGATTGCCGGCGTGGAGACCACCTTCGATCAGGTCATCGCTAACCATGGCAACAAAGACAGGGCGATCCTTGGCCACTGTGCCCAGTACAACGACGCCGCTGCCGAGGTGGCGTTGTACTTCATCGCCCGCCTCGCGCAGGGCATCGGCGGAAGCGACGTCAATCCGTCCCGCAACCACGCTAACTCCGGCGACCTGTTGTACTTGCTTGGCCAAGCCGACGGCTGAGCTGGCGCTGGCCTGGCGTTCGATTTGGGCGAGACGCTCGCGCACATCATCCAGTTCCGCCTGCAATGCCGCGACGCGGGCGGGAGCGTCGAGCACGGTGCTGCGAAGTTGGCCGGCCACCGCTTCAAGCGCGTCCAGTCGTTGGCGTTGCCAGGCATCGGCGGCGGAGGCGGTTAGCGCTTCGATCCGGCGTAGACCGGCGCCGATGCTGCTTTCTGCGACGATTTTGAAGCCGCCGATGAAGCCCGTCGCAGGAGCGTGGGTGCCGCCACAAAGCTCCTTGCTAAAGCAATCATGGACATGTGGGTCCGTGTCGCAGATCTCGACGACACGCACATCAGTTGTGTATTTCTCGCCGAAGATGGCCGTGGCTCCGTACTCGATCGCGTCCTGATAGCCCATCTCGTTGGTCGCGATCGGGATGTCATCGCGGATGCGGGCGTTGACGAGTGCCTCAGCCGCGGCGAGTTGGTCGGAGCTAGGAGGCTCGGGCTGGGTGTAGTCGAAGCGGAAGCGGTCCGGCGCGACGAGCGAACCCGCCTGCCGCACGTGATCGCCCAGGACCCGGCGCAGCGCCGCGTGCAGCAGGTGTGTCGCGCTGTGATTGCGCATCAGACCGTAGCGTCGATTGAGGTCGACGGCGGCCTGCACCTTGTCGCCAACGCTGATCTGCCCGGAGACGACTTCGCCGATATGGGCGATCAAGTCGCCGCGCGCCTGGGTGTCGCGTACGGCGATCTCGCCGTCCGCCGTAGTTAGCGTTCCGGCGTCGCCCTGCTGACCTCCGGCCTCAGCGTAAAACGGGGTGCGGTCGAGCACGACTTGCACCTC
>CAZZMQ010000074.1:8432-12192 GCA_964655365.1 uncultured Dehalococcoidia bacterium
CGCTGCTCTCACCTGCCACGAGCGCGACCACTGCGCCCGTATCGGCGGTGGCGTCATAGCCGGAAAAGTCGGAGCGGCCGCCGATATCCGTGTAGATCGCCGCCTCCGAACCGACTTTGAACTCGGAGGAGGCGCGTCCACGTTCACGTTGCGCCTCCATTGCGGCGTCGAACCCGTCGCGATCGAAGCCGAAACCGTGGCTCTGCGCCACCTCGGCGGTCAATTCCGGCGGAAAGCCGTAGGTGTCGTAGAGGATGAAGCCGACTTCGCCGGGGATAGCGGCGGAGGCATCAGCAGGGAGGTTGGCCAAGATGCCGTCAATCGTCTCGGCCAGCGCACGTGCGCCGCTGACTTCGGCTCGTTCGATGGCCTCATCGCCTCCCGCCAATCGCGGAACGATCAGTCTTTCGAGCAGACCGTGGCCGGTATCGAGTGTTCGCCGAAAGCGCTCCTCTTCCTGAGACAGAATCGTATCGGTCAGAGCTGATTGATCTATCGTCTCCGGGTAGGCCTCACCCATATGCTTGCGCACCTCAACCGCCAGATCGACGAGCAACGGCTCTTCGATGCCCAGAGTCTGTGCCATGTAAAGGGCACGACGGATCAGCCGCCTCAGGACGTAGCCACGACCTTCATTGCTGGGAATAACCCCGTCAGAGACAAGGAATGTCATTGCCCGGGCGTGTTCGGTGATCACGCGCAAAGCACGCTGATCGGGTTCAGAAGCGCTGGCGTAGTCTCTATCACAGCGGTGACCGATGAAGTCCAGCAGCGGCGAGAAGAGGTCGGTCTCGTAAAGATTCTGCGTGTCTTGCAGCATCATCGCCACGCGCTCAAGCCCGGCGCCGGTATCAATATTGGCGTTAGGTAGCGGCGTCTTGCTACCGTCCTTGTTCCGCTGGAACTGCATGAAGACGAGGTTCCAGACCTCGAGCCAACGCTCATCGTTGTCGGCGGGACCTTCGTTCGGTTTGTCCAGATTCGGCCGTACGTCATAGTGCAACTCAGAGCAGGGGCCGCAGGGGCCCTCGTCGCCGGCGTACCAGTAATTGCCTTGATCTTCACCGTAGCGATAGATCCGGTCAGCGGGGATCCCAACCTCGTCATGCCAAATGTCGTAGGCCTCGTTGTCTTCGGTGAAGACCGTGATAGCGAGACGGTCGGCAGGCACGCCCAGAACCTCGGTCATAAACTCCCAGGACCAGGTGATGGCCTCACGCTTGAAATAGTCTCCGAACGAAAAATTGCCCAGCATTTCGAACATAGTCAGGTGAGTGGCGTCGCCTACTTCCTCAAGATCGGTCGTGCGAAAGCACTTCTGAATCGTAGTCAGACGCGTGTGTGGCGGCTCCGACTGGCTCAAGAAATATGGCTTAAATTGGACCATCCCCGCCGTCGTAAAGAGCAGGGTGGGGTCACCCGGTGCAACGAGAGATGTACTCGCAACGGCCTGATGCTGCTTACTCACGAAGAAGTCCGTGAAGGCGCGTCGGATCTGACTGGCTTCCATAAGGAGTCCCCAGTATTGGCTAATGCGGTTCGACGGCCAGAGCGATCGATTCAGCGACGTTCGCCGATGCATCGACTCAACGACGGCACTAGCCTGTGCTCAGTATAGGAACGGCTCCCGTGCACGCCCATTTCGCTTGATGCACAGATAACGCTGCGGGATCCGGAGTGGGGCGCGCGTGTCTGCATGCAGAGGAAACCCGTTTGACAGCCCAAATTTCCAGTTGACAGGTGGAAGGGCAATCCATTTACTAGTCGCATACAGTAAGATGGTGATCCCATTTCACCGCTCCCCGAAAAGCAACCTTGGACCATTTAGACTCCGATCCTCCCGACGAACCGCCGAGTCGCCATACAGCACCTTCGACCGGTTCGCCTGCGCGCGACATGTTCGCAGCGCGTCTATCAGACGTGACAGCAGTAGTGCTCGCGGCCGGGGATGGCACGCGCATGCGCTCACGCCTTCCAAAGGTTCTACAGCCGCTGGCCGGTCGGCCGATGCTCGGGCACGTTATGGCTGCCGTGGACGAAGCGGGTTTACAACAAGCTGTACTCGTGACTAGTCCGCAGACCCGAGCAGTGCGCGCGGCTGCCGAATCCGCTATCTCGAACAAACTGGCGCTCGACTACGTTCACCAGGACCGACCGTTGGGCACAGGGCACGCCGTCTTGCAAGCAGCGACGGCAGTGCAAACGAGCACAGTCCTTGTCATCAACGGCGACCTGGGACTAGTAGAGGCACACCAGATCCGAGCCATCGCCGTCGCGGAGGGTGATGTGGTTCTGGCCACAGCCGTGGTCGCAGACCCAACAGGCTACGGGCGAATCAGCCGCGACGCGGAGGGCCGCTTCTGCGCAATTGTGGAAGAACAAGAAGCGACACCGGATCAAGTGGACATCCGTGAGATAAACGTGGGCATATATCGAATCCCCGCTGCTTGGCTCTGGTCAACGCTAGAGTCGATCAAACCAGCCTCAAATGGTGAGCTCTATCTGACCAACATCCTCGCACGGGCGGTTGCTGAGTCGCTTGACGTGCGGCCAGTTGCACTGCCTCTGCCCGATGGCGCTCTGAACATCGAGACCAAGCGAGACCTGGCGAGAGGGGAAGTCGTACTGCGACAACGAATCAGCGGCCATTGGCTGGATCAGGGCGTCACGATTGTGGATCCGAGTAATACGTACATCGGCGCCGATGTACGTATCGGTGCTGACAGCGTGATCGAGCCAGGTAGTCACCTGCGCGGACGCACGATCGTGGGGACGGAATGTGTGATCGGCCCAAACGCCATCATCAGCGACAGTCAGATCGGTGACCGCTGCGAACTGCTGAACTGCCAACTAACCGGCGCACAGCTAGCGGACGGCGTCGATGTCGGAGCCTACAGCACACTGCGGGAGGGCACCGTGCTTGAGAACCACGTTCATATTGGAACCCACGCCGAGATCAAGCAGGCCCGGCTGCACGAGAGCGTACAGATGGGCCACTTCTCCTACGTCGGCGACGCCGAGGTAGGCGCACGGAGCAACATCGGCGCGGGGGCGATTACATGCAATTTCGATGGCACGAGCAAGCAGCGAAGCGTTATAGGCGAGGATGTATTCATCGGCAGCGATTCGCTGCTGATCGCACCGCTAGTGATCGGTGATGGCGCATCCACCGGGGCGGGTGCTGTCGTCACGAAAGATGTGCCAGCCGGGGCGAACGTAGTAGGCGCACCGGCCCGCGCGGTGCGTCCCCGCTCAGGGCGGCAGACCAACTCATGATGACGGGTTCGATAGTCGCCCTAGGCTTCCTGATCGCGGCATTGACCCTGCTCGTCGTCGAGACGATTGCAGAAGCGGGGGTGATCAGCCTAAGTCGCTCACGGGCACGGCTGCTCCTCTCGCATGACTCCGACAATCAAAAAGCGCAACGGCTCAACTGGATCGTGCAGAACCGCGAGCGCACTCAGGGATCGTTCGCCGTCGGCCGAACCCTGGCCGTCGCGACGGGGCTCTCGGCCGGGTGCTACATCATGGTCGCGGAGACCGGCTTCCATTGGGAATCCGTCGTCGGAACGGGCGGCGTTGGCTTTCTCCTTATCGGGGTGACACAAGCGATCCCGCGACGCCTGGCCGCTATCAGCCCCGAGGGCTTCGGCTTGGTCTTTGTGCAAATGATGGATGCACTCGATTCCCTTTTCATTCTGCCCTCGCGAGTGATGGAGTCACCGGCGCTGCTGGTCGCCCATTTCCGCCCCGTCGAGAA
>CAZZMQ010000075.1:0-12032 GCA_964655365.1 uncultured Dehalococcoidia bacterium
CAGGGCTTGACCGACTTTCTTGTCCTTGTCCATCCCAATCGCCACGATATGGACGTCATAAGGCGCGATACTAGGAGGCCAGATAATCCCATTGTCATCGTGATTAGACTCTAGCGCCGACGCCAGGATGCGACCCAGTCCGATCCCGTATGAACCCATCACCGCGTGGCGCCGTTCACCCTCAGTGTCCGTGAAGGAAGCGTCCATCGGGGCGCTGTAGACTGTCCCGAGGTGGAAGACGTGTCCCAATTCGATCCCGCGCTCCATGTCAAGCACGCCGGTGCAGATATTAGCGCACGGATCGTTCTGGCGGGCCAGACCGATGTCGGTCACGGTGTCGGCAGCCCAGTCGCGGCTGTAATTGACGTTGCGCAGGTGTGTATCGGGTTTGTTCGCGCCCGCCACGAGGTTGGGGGCGTCCGGGATCGAGATGTCAGCGATCACGTGGATTGTGCGCTCGCCTTGCGCCAGTCCTACTGGTGATGCGTAGCCGGCGACCCACCCGAGCTCGTCGACTTCCTCTTCGGTCATCGCACGTAGTTCTCGAGCGCCGACACAATTCTGCAGCTTCAGCTCGTTCACTTCTAAGTCACCGCGGATGACGGCGAAAACCGGCTCCTGGTCGGCCATGAAGAAGGCGGATTTAGCCGTCTTGGACGCGGGAATACCGAGCAGAGTGGCCAGTTCTGCGATCGTCGTCGTACCCGGCGTCGACACTTCTTCCAGTACCTTCGTGTTCTCCGGCCGTACCTCGCCACGCTTGAACTCGGCGCGCTCCTGATTGGCGGCATAGCTACAGGAGCGGCAGCGGATAATCGTGTCCTCGCCAATCTCTGAGAGGAAGATGAACTCCTGCGAACGTTTGCCGCCAATCGCGCCCGAGTCGGCCTGCACGGGGATCACCGGCACGCCACAGCGAGCAAAAATGCGCTCATAGGCTTCCGATATCGCGTTGTAAGAAAGCTCGAACTCATCATCGTCGAGGTCGAAGGAGTACGCGTCTTTCATGATGAACTCGCGCACCCGGATCAGACCACCGCGGGCACGTGCTTCGTCACGAAATTTGGTTTGGATCTGGTAGACACGCTGGGGCAGTTGACGATAAGACTGTACCGTCTTGCGAAAGAGGTCGGTCACTGTCTCCTCATGGGTCGGCGCAAGGACGTGCTCTCGTTCGCGACGGTCCAGCAAGCGAAACAGCACCGGCCCGTACGCTTTGTCGCGTCCAGTTTCCTGCCACAGCTCCAGCGGCTGGATCGCGGGCATACGGAGCTCTTGGGCTCCCACCGAGTCCATTTCCTCTCGGATGATCTGTTCGATCTTGCGCAGGCTGCGCCAGGCTGCGGGCATGTATGAGTAGACGCCGGCCGAGAGCTGCGTGATTAGCCCGGCGCGCAGTGCGAGCTGGTGGTTGGCGGTTTCGGATTCGGCTGGTGCTTCACGAAGAGTGCGGCCGAAGAGGGTGCTCATGCGCTGGGTCATCAGGACTCCTTGGCTGGCGGCTGGTAATCATCCGCATCGACCAGCTTCGAATCTATCGTGGCCCCGTCCTCGTCGCTAGCCGGTCTAGAGCCCTGCATTGCGGCGAGTTGTGTGTTCTGCCAAGCGAAGGCGGGCTGGGCCAGTTTGGCGAAGCGGGCACCCAAGCCGTAGTCGTCCCAGACACGGTAGGCAGCCCTTGTTAGCAATGTGGCCCCGACCAGTGCCCCGACCATGCTCAGCCCAATGCCGAGTCCATCATTGACATCTAGGAGGGGCAGTATGACACCGCCGCCGATGCCGCCGAGGAGTCCAAAGGGGAAGGCCCAGATCGCCCCGACTGTGTCTCGACGGATGGACCAGACCAGCCAGATGAGGCTGCCCAAGAGTGCCCAAGTTAGAAAGAACGCAGTTAGGAAGATCGTGTTGAACAGCATCAGCCTGCCTAGCGTTCAAAGGTCGACGCGCGTTGCGGGCTGTCGTTGATAGAGGTGATCTTGTCCCCGATGTTGGCCTCACGTTCGTGGTGGTGTTGCTCAGTATGTACGTATTGCCGCGTTGTGCACTCGCCATTGGTGTCAGGATGGGCCAGACGGAATTCATGCAAGCCGATCTCGGATCGTGGCTGGTTCGGATTCTGAGTGTCCGAGTGCGGGTGGTGGCTGCTGACGCAATCGCGATGGCGTCGGAGATAGTTGCATCCCTCGATTCCGTACTCGCTTTTTTCTTCGTAGACTGACCTGCTCAGCGCTACGAAAATCGCTGCCGCCACTGCTTTGCCCTGGAACTGGCGTGGCCGGTCTGGGTCGTTCGGGACGGTCGCGATTGATTCTGTGGTTGTTTGGGGGTCGGACACTGTTCGACTTTAACACGCCCGCATGGCGGGCTGTTCCGGTGACGTGCGAAACTGCGCAGACGGAGATCGCCGCGCATGGCTATTGCACGAAATCTAACCCGCTCCATCTCGGTCGGTCAGATTCTGATCGGCGGAGACGCCCCGATCGCGGTCCAATCAATGGCTGCGACGAAGACCCAGGATATTGAAGCGACGCTACGTCAAGTGCAATTGCTACAGGCCGCGGGTGCTGATCTCGTGCGCATCGCGGTGGACTCCAGGAAGGATGTTGAAGCGTTAGCGGAGATTCGTGCTCGGACTGAAGTTCCGCTCTCGGTCGACCTACAAGAGAACTACCGGCTGGCCGAGATCGTTGCTCCCTACGTCGACAAGATGCGCTACAACCCCGGGCATCTCCATCACCACGAGAAGCACAAGTCAATTGAGCAGAAGGTGACTCTCATCGTTCGGGCGGCTGAGGCCCATGACTGCGCACTGCGGGTAGGCGTCAACTGTGGTTCCGTTGATCCGCGCATGCTGGAGCGGTACGACGGCGACCAGGAACGTGCGATCGTCGCTAGCGCGGTGGAACACTGCGAGATATTGGACGGTCTCGGTTTCGAGCGCTACGTCGTTTCGCTCAAGGACTCCGACTGGCAGAAGGTTGTCGCGGTCAACCGACTCTTTGCTGACCAGCGTCCCGATGTCCCACTGCACCTGGGCGTAACCGAGGCTGGCATGCCACCCGAAGGAGTGATCAAGACGCGGATCGCTTTCGAACAACTCATCGCTATGGGTATCGGCGACACCGTGCGTGTTTCGCTTACGGTGCCCTTCGATGACAAAGGGCAGGAGATCGAAGTCGCCCGAGAGATCTTGCGCGACATTGATGCTGGCCGTTTTCGCTCGGTGCCTCCGGCCTTCGATGACGGGCTGAACATCATTTCCTGCCCGTCGTGCTCCCGCGTTGAGAACAATCGGTTCGTTGAGCTAGCACAGGAGGTTCGCGTGCTAACGGAGTACGCCAGCCAAGAAGACGTCACGATTGCGGTGATGGGCTGTCGGGTGAACGGCCCTGGCGAAACGGACGACGCTGATCTTGGTTTGTGGTGCGGTCCAACAGCCGTGAACCTCAAGCGCGGTGAGGAGACACTGGGCCACTTCGGCTACGACGAAGTTTTGCCGCGCCTCGGTCAGGAACTGGACGCGATCATCGCCGAGCGCAAGCGCGCGTAGAGTTTTTTGCTGCCAACGGTCAGGCCTAATTACCTGATTAGCGAAGTGTGCTCTCCCCTGAGATCGCCTTGATAATGTCGAAGTAGGAGACCACGATCACGAATGTGATTAGCAAAGCGAAGCCGGTCATGTGAACCAGCCCCTCTTTTTCCGGGGAGATGCGTTTCCCTCTCCGCACGATCTCGAGTAGCACGAACATGATCCGGCCACCGTCGAGCATGGGCAGCGGCAGGATGTTGATGATTGCCAGGTTGATGCTCAACAGTGCTGCCAGCTCGATCAGGCGCAGCCAGCCCGCCTGTTCCACGACTTCCCCCGTGGTGCGGGCGATGCCGATCGGTCCACTGAACTCAAGCCCTTCACCGCCCGCGATCCAAGAACGGATACGGTTGCGCAGCAGATATAGTGTGTCGACGGTGCGTTCCCAGCCGCTGCCGACCGCTGCGAAGACGCCCTCACCGGAACGCTCCAAGTTGGAGCTACCGTTGGTTATGCGGATCCCTGTGGGACCTTGCGGGATCTCGACCACTGTGCCCGGTTCGAGGTTGTGGAAATCCAGGCCGGATGCAGAGATGATCTGCTGCTGTCGACGCAGCAACTCGCCGCTTAGGCCGAGGACTGTATCGTCCTTCTGAGTGATGTAGGTCTTGCCGTCGTCGAATGTCAGCGTGATCCCCTCGGGTAAGTCGAGACCGAAGCCGAAAACTGTGTCCTGCACGACCGTAACGTTGACTGCCAACGCATCGGCCACATCTAAGACAGTTTCGCCAGGGTGACTCACGTGGCGGTGTGGTTGCGGCGCCAGCCGAGCGTGAACGACGGTGCTGATGCGCTGGTAGTCGGTTGGTGTGGTCGTTTGCGATGTGACTACATCGCCGACCAACCGCTTCACAACGAATTCGATGTTTGAGCCGAGTGCGAGATTGATCTCTCGACTGACGTCGTTGGTGTTGGTGATTGTCGTTCCATTGATCTCAATGATCCGATCACCGGGTAACAGGCCCGCCTGCTGAGCAGGCCCGCCGCTAACGATCGAAGTGATCATGGCCGGTCCGGCTGGCTGATTCTGCGGAATCAGTGCGGCCAAGGCAAAGAGGAAGATCGGCAGGATCGCATTGACGGTAGCGCCCGCTGCCATCACAGCGATTCGCACCGGCCGTGCTTTGGTACCGAGCGAGCGATGGTCCGGGACGACCTGAACGCCGGCAATGCGTCCGATCGTGGCTTCGATGGATTCGGCTGGTTCGTTTGGCTTCGCGGGGGCGGACGGACCGGAGGGATCGCCGCCTAGGGGTGCTACAGGCAGCGAAACGTCGTACTCGGTCAGCTCGGAGCCATGCCTGCTTTCGCTGTGTTCTTCGCGCTGAACGACCAGTCGAATCGAGCCGTCGTGTAGTGCATGTCGTAGATGGGCGGCGAACTGCTCGGCATTGTGGACCGGCTCATCGTTGACGGAGACCACCACGTCACGAGGTTGTATCCCTGCCCGATGTGCCAGGCTGTCGTCGTTGACCGCTTCCACCAGTACGTTGGCGCTTTCTTCGCCGGTTAGCCGAACGAAGCCACCTAGTGGCAGCCAATTGATCGAATACAGAGTCTCGCCGAAACGGATCCCCCAGGCACGTGGTGGCATGCCGATGCCGAATTCTTCCACTCGTACGCCTGCCAGCTTCGCGACGACGAAGTGTCCCAACTCATGCAGGATTACTAGCCCGAGCAGGATGCCGAAGAATGGCAGGACTGCGTTGATCAGGACCATTACTTGTTCGCCCTCAGTAACGCGTCAAGAGCGGCGACGGCGGCCTCGCGTGCCCAGATGTCGGCGGCGTCGATAGCGACCAGCTCCGGATGAGACGTTGAATCATGGTTGTGCATCACCTGCTCCACGATGATGGGAATGTCGGTGAAGGCAATTCGTTCTTGCAAGAATGCTTCAACAGCGATCTCGTCCGCGGCGGCCATTACCGTGGGATAAGTCCCGGCGGCCGCTCCGGCTTCTTTGGCCAGCTTGAGACAGGGGTAGCGGTCGTAATCTGGTGTCTGGAAGTGCAGAGCACCGAGTTTAGCCAAGTCCAGTGGCTCCACCGTTGGCCGGAGCCGCGCGGGGTAGCAGAGGGCACATTGGATCGGCAGGCGCATGTCTGGGTTGCCGAGCTGTGCCTTGACCGATCCATCACCCATCTCCACCAGGGAGTGCACGATCGACTCAGCATGTTGTAAGACCTCGACTCGGTCGTAGGGCACATCGAAGAGCCAACGCGCTTCGATCGTTTCCATGCCCTTGTTCATTAGTGATGCACTGTCGATCGTGATCTTCTGCCCCATGTCCCAGGTGGGGTGGTTCAAAGCCTGGGCGGGTGAAACTTGCCGCAGAGAACTCTGGGGCAGGTCCCGCAGCGCGCCCCCCGACGCGGTCAGGATGATGCGACGGATCTCGTTGCCTTCTTCACCCCAGAGGCATTGCCAAATGGCGCTGTGCTCAGAATCCACGGGCCGTAGGCGCGCGTGGCTGCGATCCGCGGCGGCTCGCAGGAGATGGCCTGCCATCACCACCACTTCTTTGTTGGCCAGGGCGACGTCTGTGCCCTGCTCCAAGGCGATTAGAGTCGGTTCGAGCCCTGCGCGACCAGCTGTAGCGACGACCAAGACGTCCATTTCCGGGTCTTCGGCCATCCCATCCATGGGCAGAATCTCTGCGCCTACTTCGGTCGCGATCGCCCGCACGATCGTCTCCTGTTCGGGATCCTCGGCCAAACTGCTCCAGATCTGCCGTGGCCGAAATTCTCGTGCCTGGGATGCCAGTAGATCGGTATTCCGGCCTGCTGCCAGGCCGAGCAGCTCGAAGCGCCCGGGCATAGAGCGGACCACGTCAAGCGTTTGGGTCCCCACGCTGCCGGTGCTTCCAAGCAGCGTGAAGCGGATTACAGGATGAGCCATCGTAAGAACAAGTATACGGTCGGGATGCCGAACAACAGTGAGTCGAAGCGATCAAGCAGCCCGCCGTGTCCTGGCAAAAGCCGCGAGAAGTCTTTCACGTCTAGCGAGCGTTTGACCATCGATGCTGCTAGATCGCCTAGTTGCGCGAGCGGCGGCAAGATCAGCGCCAGGAGCACAATGCGCCAATAGTCGACTTCGATGCCTGGCAAGAATCGTAGCAGTATCACGGCTGTGAATCCCGCGGCCCAACCGCCCAGTGCGCCTTCCACCGTCTTGCTGGGACTGATACGCGGTGCGAGTTTGTGACGACCGAGCAGCTTGCCGGTTGCGAAAGCACCCGTGTCCGTCAGGATCACGGCGAAGATGGCTAGCAAGAGCCATTCGGCCCCCGCTGGCATGTTGCGCAGCAGGATTGCGAAGGTACCAAGCCAGCCGATGTAGAGGAGCCCGATGATGGCAAGCCCCGTCGCTCGCCAGATCTCGGTAATATTTGGCGCAGAATCTGGCTTATTGCGCCGCTCGCGTCGCACCAACTCTTCCACGACTGGCGTCGCTAGGAGGGCGATCACGGTTGCGGTTAACGGCCACGCCAGGGGGATGCCCGTGCTGGCAGCGGCACCGGACAGCGCGCCGATGCCGGCCACTCCGACCCAAATCAAAGGGTTGCGCAAGCGCACGTGGGCAGCGCTCATGAACTCCATGTAGGCGACGCTGAACGCCAGCGCCAGGATCGCCGCAGTCAGATCGCTGCCGGTCAGGATTACGCCAACCAGCAACGGCAGCGTGACTAAGGCAGTGATCAATCGGAGGACCAGCTCACTATGAAACATAGAGTTGCATCTAGTCATTGCTGGCGGTTGAGAGCCCGCCGTAGCGGCGGTCACGGGCCGCGTAGTTGGCTAGCGCTAGGTCGATGTCGTGTTCCCCGAAGTCGGGCCAGTAAGTGTCTGTGAAGTGGTACTCGGCGTATGCCGCCTGCCAGATTAGGAAGTTTGACAATCGCTGCTCACCACCGGTGCGGATGATCAGGTCTGGATCCGGCAGATCTGTGGTGCAGAGATGCTCGGCTATGCGATCCTCAGTCACATCTTCGGCCGCGATGTTCCGTGCGACGAGCTCACGCACCGCATCGACGATGTCTGCTCGGCCTCCGTAGTTGAAGGCTACGCAGACTGTCATCTTGTCGTTTTTGGCTGTCAGATCGACGGCATGTTGCACCTGACGGCGAACGGCCGGCTCCAGTACGCCCAATCTGCCCAGGTAACGCAGACGTACGCCGGCTTCGTGTAGGGGTCGGATCTCGCGCTCGATCGTGCGTGAGAGTAGGCGCATCAAGCCGCGCACTTCGACGCGGGGACGCTTCCAGTTCTCGGTCGAGAAAGCAAAGAGGGTCAGCGTGCCGATCCCGCGGCGGCCGCAGTGTTCTATCACGTGGCGAATGTTTTCGGTACCCGCAGCGTGTCCCTCGCTGCGGGAAAGGCCTCGTTCCAGTGCCCAGCGACCGTTGCCGTCCATGATCACGGCGACATGCCCGGGCGTTCGTGCCGGATCGAGGTCCAGAGTGGGCGTTGCACTCGCTGAGCTGGCGCCGGCCGGACGTCGAGAAACGACCACGCTAGACCTCCAGGAGTTCCTGTTCCTTTTCGCCGCCGACGCCGTCTACTTGTTCAACGAACACATGCGTTATTTTCTCTAGTTCATCGTGTGCCCGGTGCTCCTCATCTTCGGAGATATCCTTAGACTTCAGTAGGGAGCGCAATTCGTCCTGGCAGTCGCGCCGCACATTGCGGATCGCAACACGGGCCTCCTCACTTTTCTGTCCAACCTGACGCACTAACTGGCGCCGACGTTCCTCGGTCAACTCGGGAATGGCCAGCCGGATTACGATGCCGTCACTTTGTGGATTGATGCCTAGCTCGGACTGTTGGATCGCCTTCGAGATTGGGTCGAAAGCATTCTTGTCCCATGGCTGGATCACGATCAGGCGCGCTTCGGGGGCGGAGATCGTGCTCAGCTGGATTAGGTCCATCTCTTCGCCGTAGTAATCAATCCGCATGCGCTCGACGAGCGACGGGTGTGCGCGTCCGGTACGGATGCCAGCGAGATCGCGCTTGAACGCCTCGATCGACTTGCCCATGCGCGCACGCGCATCGTCGAGAGAAAGTTCTACGAATTCGGAGTCTGCCACCGGCACCTCCGGGAGCTCCGCTAGGACGCCGAGGGCGTCTCGTCGCTTAGCCGTGTCTCGATGGCCCCTACCACGGTTCCGACCGAGCCATCGACTACAGCTTGAACGATAGCGTTCGGGGGGCTGATATCAAAGACCATGATTGGGAGGCCATTCTCCTCGCAGAGGGACAGCGCGGCCGTATCCATCACGTGTCCGAGGTTGCGTCCAATCGCGTCGCGGTAGGAGATCGAAACATAGCGGCGCGCGTTGGCATCCAGCTGTGGGTCCGCGGTGTAGACGGCATCCGTACCGGATTTGGCCATAAACAGTTGTTGGGCTTTCATCTCCACCCCACGCAAGGCCGCAGCGGTGTCGGTGGTTACGTACGGATTCCCGGTGCCGCCTACGAAGAGGACGACGCGGCCCTTTTCCAGATGTCGTAACGCCCGCCGCCGGATGTAGGGCTCTGCGACCTCGTCCACATTGAGCGCCGAGAGCGTGCGCACCTCAAGCCCAGCTCGCTCCAGCGCGTCTTGCAGGGTGAGCCCGTTGATTACCGTTGCTAGCATGCCAGCATGGTCGGCTGTCGCGCGATCCATGCCGGACTCGGCCGCGCTGCGCCCACGGAAGAGGTTCCCTCCGCCGACGACGATCCCCATTTCGACGTTTCGGTCGTGGATACGCCTCAACTGCTGGGCAATTCGCTGGATCGTCTCCGGATCGATCCCGAAATCGAGGCTGCCCAGCAAGGCCTCTCCGCTCAGCTTGATTAGGACTCGGGTAGGTTTTTCGGCGTTCGCCACGTTTCGATGCTACTCGCTGACTGCGTAGCGTGTGAAGCGGCGGATCTCGATCCGTTCACCGGTCGCGTTGACGGCTTCGTTGACGAGGTCCTGAATGGTTTTGCTTGGATCCTTGATGAATGGTTGGGTAAGCAGTGCCAGATCTCTGGGCTCGCCCGCTAGCTCGTCGGGTAGGTCGTCGGTCGTGACGCCCGCTGGGTCCATCGACGCGATCTGCATCGCGATATCGTGCGCCAGTTCCTTGAAGACGTCCGTGCGTGCTACGAAGTCCGTCTCACAGTTGACCTCTACTAGCACTCCGATCCGACCCCCGTGGATGTAGGATTCCACTAGGCCTTGCCCTATCTCGCGGCCGGAGCGGTTTTTGGCTTTTGAGAGCCCCTTTTCGCGTAGCAGTTCGATTGCTGTGTTCAGCTCGCCGTTCGCCTCATCCAGTGCGTTGCGACAATCCATCACGCCGGCTCCGGTCTTTTCGCGCAGCGCCTTGATGTCATCGACGGAAACGGGCATGGAACTTCCTCTTCTTTGAGTCATGTGAGAGCGGATGGCCGGTCACGCAGAGGCGCGCAAAACTCAGCGGCTACTAGGCTTCGTCGCCATTTCCTGCGATCTCCGATGCCTCATCAGCAGCGGAGGTCTCTTGCTCGAGTGCCCCGCTGGTCGCTGCTTCGGTTATGGCACTGGTGATTAGAGTGATCGCGCGGATCGCATCGTCGTTCGAGGGGATCGGGTATTCGATGCCGCCTGGGTCGCAGTTCGAATCGCAGACGGCTATTAGGGGGATGCCGAGTCGCTTGCACTCTGCCACGGCAATCTTCTCGCGTGGCACGTCAATCACGAAGACGGCGCCAGGCAGCCGGTTCAGGTCTCGCAGCCCGTCGAGGTATTTGCGCAGGCGGATCGCCTCCTGACGTCGCTTTAACCCTTCGCGCTTGGTCAAGACTTCCAACTCACCGCTGAGATCTTGCCGCTCGAGTTGCAGCATGTAATCCACCCGGCGACGGATTGTCTGGAAGTTGGTTAGTGTGCCCCCCAGCCAGCGATTGATCACGTATGGCATATTCGCTTCTTTGGCGTGATCCTCCACGATGTTGCGGGCTTGTTTCTTCGTGCCCACGAAGAGCACGTCGTTTCCCTCGGTCACTGTCTCTCGCACGAAGGCCGTTGCCGCGTTGAGTCGCGGTAGGGTCTGTCCTAAGTCGAGGATGTGGATGCCGTTGCGCGCGCCGAAGATGAACGGCTTCATCTTCGGGTTCCATCGCCGAGTCTGGTGTCCAAAGTGGCAGCCGGCTTCCAGCAGGCCACGCATCGTGATCTCTTCAGCCATCGAATCTCCTGGGTCGCATCCGGGGCGGGACGATCGCGGGGATGCGCAGATTCAGCGACGGTGGTCAGATCGATGCACGACTATCGTCCGGCCGTGCTGACCGAGGCTGTTGTGACGAATTATACGAGCGCGCTTCGCTGCTACCAGTTTTCCCGGTCTTGATTAGACCGCTGATGTAGTGTGCGCGTCATGCGGATGCCGCTTGCGCCGGGGCTGGCGGCTCCCAATTGTTTGCAATACGGTATGCGCTCAACTTTTGGCCTTTGACGTATGCGGGCCTCAAACGCGGGAGCGGAAGCGTTGCCTCGGTATAACTACGAATGCACAAAGTGCGGCCATTCCTACGACCTAGTCGAAGGTTGGGACGCGAAACCGCAAAAGCGTTGCCCGGAATGTCGTTCGAAGGCGATCCGGATCCCCAAGGCACCGGCAATTGTCTTCAAGGGCAAGGGTTTCTATTCTTCCGATAACAAGAGTTCGTCTTTCAAGGCTCGTCGCGAAGAGGAAGAGGGTGGCGGCTCGCAGTCGCCTGATTCAAGCGACGAAGGCTCAAGCGACGGAGGCTCAAGCGACGGAAGGACCTCTTCCGATGGCAGCTCTGCCGGTGCCTCTGCCGGGCCAACAGACGCCAGTAACGGCTCCAACAAGAAGCCTGCCAGCGCCTCATCCGACTAATCTCCGCCGATTCGAATTCGCCCATCAACTCTGCGCTATCGTGCCGCTATGCGTGTTGTTCTGCAGCGTGTCCTCCGGGCCGCAGTCAGCGTCGAGGGTGAGATCCTCGGGGAAATCGACGCAGGTTTCGTTGCGCTCGTTGGGATCGACCAGGACGATGGTGAGGCTCAAGTGGACCTTGTCGCTGCCAAGGTGATGGGGTTGCGGGTCTTCGATGACGTTGAGGGGAAATTCAATCTGGCCCTAGCTGATGTGGCCGGTGCCGTCCTCGTGGTCAGCCAATTCACCTTGATCGCCGATCTTCGCAAGGGTCGCCGCCCCGGCTTCACCAGGGCAGCGCACCCCGAGTTGGCCGCGCCGTTGGTGCAGCGTTTCGCCGATCAGTTGCGCACCGCCGGAGTTCGTGTTGCTGGGGGGCGCTTTGGCGAACACATGCTGGTGGAGCTAGTCAACGATGGGCCGGTCACGATCGTGATCGACTCGAATGATCTCGAGCGGTCCCGTCGGCGGGCGTAGATTACGCCCAGCAGGCGCGAAGATGAACCGCCGTTATGCGGTCAGGATCTCGAT
>CAZZMQ010000076.1:0-10196 GCA_964655365.1 uncultured Dehalococcoidia bacterium
ACGATGGTGGCCGGTGTCAGCACCATCGACGTCGCTCTCCTCGTCATCGCCGCCGATGACGGTGTCATGCCGCAGTCGCGGGAACATCTCGACGTGCTGGAGCTGTTGGGCGTCGAGCGCGGCATCATCGCCCTAAATAAAGTCGACCTGGCAGAAGAGGACTGGTTGGATC
Organism: uncultured Dehalococcoidia bacterium; assembly: GCA_964655365.1. Lineage (GTDB taxonomy): Bacteria > Chloroflexota > Dehalococcoidia > Bin125 > Bin125 > JAPUIR01. The sequence continues at coordinate 173 of CAZZMQ010000076.1, forward strand.
TGGTAGAGGAAGACATCGGGGAGCTGGTGTCGGGGACGTTCCTGCAGGACGCTCCAATCGTCCGCGTCTCGGCGACGACGCTGCACGGGATCGACGAGCTAAAGGACAGACTGGAGGAGGCCATCGCCGAAACTCAGGAGAAGCGTTCCGAGGGCCCCTTCCGGCTCAGCGTCGACCGTGCGTTCTCGGCCAAGGGGTTTGGCCTGGTGTGCACGGGGACCGTGTTGTCGGGCAACCTGTCAAAGGGGGACGAGGTGGAGGTGCTGCCCGCCGGCAAGGAGGTTCGTACCCGAAGCGTGCAGCGCCATGGCGAAGAGGTAGATGCGGTCAATGCCGGCGATCGCGCCGCCGTTAACGTCGTCGGTCAGGAGCGTTTACCGATTCAGCGCGGCGATGTCTTGGCCGAACCGGGATCGCTGGCACCCAGCTCCATGCTGGACGCCCGTCTGCGCCTGGTTTCCTCCTGTCCAAAGGAGCTCGAACACCGGACGCGGGTGCGCCTGCACCTGGGGACCTGCGAGGTCATGGCTCGGGTCGTTTTGCTCGAGCAGGATCGACTACAACCGGGCGAGGATGGACTGGTGCAGCTGCGGTTGGAGTCTCCGGTAGCGGCCGCCTGGGGTGATCGCTACGTGATCCGGCGCTACTCGCCACCACTGACGATCGGCGGTGGCACCATTCTGGAAGCTCATCCGAGCAAGCATCGGCGCACCGAACGCGGTCTGGTGGAGCGCTTGAAGGCGATCGAGTCCGGGGATGGCACCGAGGTCGTGGAAGCCAAGCTTGCCGGGACCAGCAGCGGCTTCGCCAGCTTGTTGAAGCTCGGCAGCGACATGGGGCTGACTCAGGAGCAGGTGCAGAAGCTCGCCGTAGAGCTGGTCGGCGACGGCCGCGCCCTGCGATTCGTCGTCGATCAGGAAGACAGTCTCGTGCACGCGGATCGCTGGGAGCAGATCACTTCCGGCATCGCGGATGCGTTGTCCGCCTTCCACGAACGGAGCCCCCTGGCCAAGGGTGTCAATCGCGAGGATCTGCGTCGGCAACTGGGTCGTTACGTGCCCCCATCGCTGTTCCAGCGGGTGCTGGAGTCGCAGATGGAGGAGGGGCGCATCGCCATCGAAGGTTCGTTGGTGCGGGCCGCCGGTCACCGCATCCAGTTCTCGGGGGCGGAAGAGGAGCTCAAGCAGCAGATCGAAGCTATCCTGCTGAAGGCTACGCTCGATCAGGTTCCCGATGTGAAGGAGCTCGCCCAGCAAGCAGGTGCCGAAGCGGCAAGCGTCGAAGCTATTCTGAGGGCGCTGGAAGGCCTCGGAGAAGTAACCTTCCTCGAGGGCACCCTGGTAATGCATACGACCAAGATCGACGAAGTACGCGAGAGCTTGAAGCGGCATCTGCAGCAGCATTCCGAGATCACGGTATCCGGTTTCCGCGATCTCATCGGCAGCAACCGACGCTACGCCCTGGCGTTGCTGAACCGGTTCGATGGAGACGGTTTTACCCAGCGCAACGGCGATGTGAGAGTTCTGCGGTAGGGAGCTAAACCGCAACCAAGAGCCCAGGCGGCCTCATCCGGTTGGGTTGTTAGTCAGAGTTTCCACCCTCTTTGCAACACATCTGTAACATTGTCGCGATGGTGACGTAACACGGTGTGCGCACACTTCTTGGTGACAACGAAAGGAGTGTTTGATGGAGTTGATAAGGCACACGAAGTCGATCGTCGCAATCCTCATCGGTCTGTGGGTTTCGACGGCTGCTGCCGTCGAAGTGGATGATGCCATCCGACCCTATGAGAGGACCAGCGGTATCTCGGGGAGTGCCAGCAGCATCGGGTCTGATACGATGAACAACCTGATGGCGTTGTGGTTGGAGGGGTTTCGCAAGAATTATCCGAACGTGAAGATCCAGATCGAAGGCAAGGGCTCCAGTACCGCGCCGCCCGCCCTGATCGAGGGCACGGCTCAATTCGGACCGATGTCGCGAGCGATGAAGTCGACGGAGATCGACAAGTTCGAAGAGGCGTTCGGGTACAAACCCACTCCCCTGCGGACAGCGCTCGACGCGCTCGCCGTGTTCGTCAACAAGGACAATCCGGTACAGGGTCTGACGCTTCCACAGGTGGACGCCATTTTTTCCAAGACGCGACGTGGCAAGCTGACGAGCGATATCACGAGGTGGGGTGACCTCGGACTCACCGGAGACTGGTCGGTCGGGCAGATCAGCCTCTACGGGCGCAACTCGGCCTCCGGTACCTACGGGTTCTTCAAGAAGAAGGCTCTGTTCAAGGGTGATTACAAGGACGAGGTAAAGGAGCAGCCGGGGTCTGCATCTGTCGTCCAGGGGGTGACGGAGGATCGATTCGGCATTGGCTACAGCGGTATCGGCTACCGCACGTCGGGCGTGCGCATCGTGCCCCTGGCCAAGAAAGAAGGTGATGCCTTCAGCGATGCCAGTCTCGACAATGTGCTGGCGGGGAAGTATCCCCTCGGGCGCTTTCTCTATCTGTACATCAACAAAGCGCCGAACAAGCCCTTGGATCCGATGATCGCGGAATTCTGCCGCTACGTGTTCTCGAGAGGGGGACAGGAAGTCGTCATCAAAGACGGCTACATGCCAGTGCCCGCCTCCGTCGTCGACGAAGAGCTGGCCAAGCTGAGGCAATGAACAGGTTGTGACGAACGGGTCCATCGGCGCTCCGGCAACCGGACTGGGGAAAACCTCTATGAAGGAGGGTGTTGCGGTCTCCAGTCGACTGCCACGGACCAAAGGTATCGGGCGCAGAGCCCGCATATTCGACGGCATCGGCCGCTATCTGATCGCCGGCGGAGGCGTCGGCATCATCGCCGCCGTCCTCGGCATCTTCGTATTCATCGCCCGCGAAACCATCCCACTGTTCACCGATCCCGAAGTCCTACTCGAGCAGGAGCTCGATCTGACGACGGCCGGCTCGGGGCGGGCGTCGAATCCCCTGGCCGTTTCCGTCGATCCCTACCAGGAAGTGGCTCTGGTCGTGCGCTCGGACGCGATTGAGTTCATCAGCCTGCTGGACCAGGACAGCCTTTTGCAGCGGGTCGTTCCCGAAGGTCTGGATGTCTCCACAGCCAGTCTGACCGCTTCTTACCTCGCTCCGGACGGAGGCCTGGCGCTGGGCAGTGATGATGGTCGCACATGGACGGGATCCTTCGCGTTCACACCGCGGTTCGAGGGCGACACCCGTGTGATTGAGCCCGAGCTCGATCTGGAAATCACCGAGCGCATCGGCACCGGTGAGGCCATCAGCGCACTCGCATACCGGAAAAACGAAGACGAGCGTGGCGCCCTTGGCGTGCTGACCCAGTCAGGCCGAGTCTGGGCGGCGGTACGCCAAACAGAGCAAGGGCTGTTCGGTCCCGGCGAGACGGAACAACAGGCATTCGAGCTGACTGAGCACCTTGCCGGCTCTCCGACCGCCGTCGCCATTGATGCCGCCGCCGCCCAACTGTTCATCGGCACCGCCGATGGAGAGGTGTGGTGCTGGAACCTGCCCGAGATCGACGAAGGGCCACCGACGCTATCCCGCTTGTGGACGGCCGCGTCGCAGCACGCGGTCACCGCCATAGAGCTGCTGCTGGGCAATCAATCGCTCATCGTCGGGGATGCGGGTGGTGGGCTGCATGCCTGGTTCAGGGTACGTGAAACCGAAGCCGACGCGAACCCGGCCTTCAGGCGGATTCACCGTTTCCAGTCCCATGGCGGCCCGGTCTCCAGTATCTCCACTTCGACACGGGACAAGCAGTTTCTGACCGGCGCCACCGACGGCCGCGTGGCCCTGCACCACGCAACCTCAGCTCAGACTTTCCTGACGGTCTCCACGGCGCAGATGATGGCCGTGCGGGACGTCGCACTGGCGCCCAAGTCCAATGGCATTCTGGTGTTATCCGAAGACAGTCAACTGCGCCGCTTCCACCTGGACAATCCCCACCCCGAGATCACGTTCGAGACGCTGTTCGGGGAGATTTGGTACGAAGGCTACGAAGAGCCCGAACACGTCTGGCAGTCCACCGGCGGCACCGATGAGTTCGAACCCAAGCTGAGTCTGATTCCACTCGTGTTTGGCACGGTAAAAGGAACGCTCTATGCGATGCTGTTCGCGTTGCCGCTGGCCATCCTGGCCGCCATCTACACAGCCGAATTCGCCAGTGCCGAGGTCCGCAACCGCGTCAAGCCGACGGTCGAGATCATGGCATCGCTGCCCAGCGTAATCCTTGGATTTCTCGCCGGGCTGTGGCTGGCTCCGCTGTTGGAGCACCACATCGTCGGTGTCGCCTGCTGTCTCGTGGCTATCCCCGTGGTGGTCCTCGCCGCGGCGTGGGCGTGGAGGAACCTGCCCCGGGCCGTGTGCAATCAATTGCCGCGCTGGACAGAAATCAGCTTCCTCATCGTCGTCGTCGGCGCGGCATCGGCAGGCGCCGTCGCGCTGGGTCCGCAGGCAGAAACTCTTCTCTTCAGCGGCAGCTTCCAGCACTGGCTCAACGCTGAGACCGATCTGTCGTACGATCAGCGCAACTGCGTCATCATCGGCTTCGCAATGGGCTTCGCCGTGATCCCGTTGATCTTCACGATCTGCGAGGACGCTCTCTCCAGCGTGCCTCAGAGCCTGCGCGCGGGCTCCTTGGCCCTGGGGGCGAATCGCTGGCAGACGGCGATCAAGGTGGTTCTGCCGATGGCCGTCCCCGGTGTGTTCTCGGCTTCCATGATCGGTTTCGGGAGAGCGATCGGAGAGACCATGATCGTGCTCATGGCGACGGGGAACACCCCGATCATGGAGTGGAACATCTTCAACGGCATGCGCACGATTTCGGCCAATATCGCGGTGGAACTGCCCGAAGCACCGCACGAAGGCACCCTCTACCGCGTCCTCTTCCTCAGCGGCCTGCTGCTGTTCGGTGTGACGTTCGTCGTCAACACGGTCGCCGAGGTTGTGCGCCATCGTCTGCGCGAGAAGTACAAGAGAGTATGACAGCTTTCATCCGCTCGGGAGACCCCTTCGTCTGGCTGGCCGGCAGCGCCCTGGTGCTGTGTCTGCTCATGATCGCCGGACTCGTCGGCGTCGTTCTTTTCAACGGTCTCGGGTTCTTCTGGGCGCGTGACTTGGTGCGCGTGGAACTGAGTGGTGGTGAGCATGCCCTGGGCGAGCTTGTCAACCGCCAGGTCATCGCTGAGGGCGAAGAGGATCATCGCGTGCAGTTGAAGGTCGGCAACCGTGATGTCTACGGACTGGATTTCCGCTGGATACCGGAGTCGCAGATCACCGCGCGCAGCTATCCCGCCGATGCCGTCACCATCGAACGGGCGGAGTGGGGCAATCTGTACGGAACCGTCACGGGCATCTACGGCGACGGCGAACTGGCTGCACGAGAGAGCGGAGAGATATCCGTGCTGCTGGCAGAAGCGATGACGGCGGCAGAAGAAGCGCGCGAGCGCATGAGCGAGCTGGAGCACGGACCCCTGAGGGTCGTGGATGATGAGCTGGAGAGCTTGCGACTGCGCGAGCGGACGTTGAAGAGCCAGGGTACGAGTAATGAACTGGCACAGATCGACGTCCATCGCCGGACACTGTGGGCGGAGTACGAGCAGATCGCCCAACAGCTGACGGCGCTGCGACACGGGGCCGAACGTCACGAACTGGCGGTAGCCGTTGAGGGCAGCAGTCAGGAGGTCCGGGTCAACGTCAACGATATCGTTCGTATCTACCGACCCAACGGCATGACGACGCTGGAGAAATCCATCCTCTACGGCGCCAAGGCATGGGAGTTTCTCAGTGGCACCCCGCGCGAATCGAACACCGAGGGAGGCATCTTTCCGGCGCTGTTCGGCACCGTGATGATGGTCATGCTGATGACGCTGGCCGCCGTTCCGTTCGGCGTGCTGGCCGCCCTTTACCTGAGAGAATACGCGCGGCAGGGCTTGCTCGTCCGCACTGTGCGCATCGCCGTCAACAACCTGGCGGGCGTCCCGTCCATTGTCTTCGGCATGTTTGGCCTCGGCTTCTTCGTGTACGGGCTCGGGGGTACCATCGACCAGCTGTTTTACCAGGATTCACTTCCGACTCCAATGTTCGGGACCGGGGGGATTCTGTGGGCGTCCCTGACCCTGGCCCTGCTGACCCTCCCCGTCGTCATCGTCGCCACCGAGGAGGCTTTGTCCGCAGTGCCTTCCCAGGTACGCGACGGATCGCTGGCGCTGGGTTCGACCAAACTGCAGATGATCTGGCGGGTGGTGCTGCCGAGCGCGCTGCCGGGTATTCTCACCGGGGTGATCCTGGCCACGGCTCGCGGAGCCGGTGAGGTCGCGCCGTTGATGATAACGGGGGTCGTCAAGCTGGCCCCCGATCTGGCCGTCGATGCCCTGTGGCCGTTCCTGCACATGGAACGGAAGTTCATGCACCTCGGGTTTCACATCTACGACGTCGGGTTTCAATCGCCCAACGTCGAGGCGGCTCGCCCCATGGTCTACGCGACAACGCTGCTGCTGCTGGCCGTGGTTCTGGTCTTGAATCTGACAGCCATCGTGGTTCGCAACCGACTGCGAAAACGGTATGCCTACTCTACGTTCTAGCAGAACAACGCCGTACGGAATCCGTCACGGCCTCACGCGAAAGCGCTCACACCGAGATGTCTGAAACTGCAACAGACGATATCATTCCCGAGAGGCACCGGATCACGATTGACGATGCCCTGGTCGAGGTCAACGGCCTGTCCCTGTTCTACGGCGACAGCCCAGCATTGTTCGACATCGACCTGGATATCCCGCCGACCCAGGTGACCGCGTTGATCGGTCCCTCCGGGTGCGGCAAATCCACCCTGCTGCGGTGCATCGACCGGCTCAATGACCTGATAGACGGGGTGCGGATCGAGGGCACGGTGAAGCTGGATGGGCGGGATATCTACGCCCCCGAATACGACGTGATCGAGCTGCGGCGCCAGGTGGGCATGGTGTTCCAGAAGTCCAACCCCTTTCCCAAATCGATCTACGAGAACGTCGCCTACGGCCTGCGCATAGCCGGCGAACGCAACCGCGCTGTCCTGGATGAGGCGATCGAACGCAGTCTGCGGTCTGCGGCTTTGTGGGACGAGGTCAAGGATCGCCTGGAAGACACCGCGCTGGATCTATCTGGAGGGCAACAGCAACGCTTGTGCATCGCTCGGGCGCTGGCGGTAGAGCCCTCTGTCATCTTGATGGACGAGCCGTGCTCGGCGCTGGACCCGATCGCCACCGCCCGCGTCGAAGAGACGATCGCGGAGCTGAAGAAAGACTACACCATCATCATCGTCACCCACAACATGCAGCAGGCGTCGAGGGTGTCCGACTACACCGCCTTCTTCTACCTGGGCAGACTCGTCGAGATGGACCGGACCAGCCAGGTTTTTACCAACCCGAATCTGAAACAGACCGAAGACTATGTGACCGGACGATTCGGATGATGTTGGCGGCCGTCACGACAACGAGGAGGAATTGGATGGAAAGCCACCTCGATCAGATGCTGACTGAGCTCAAGGGCGAGTTCCTCAACATGGGGGCCGCCGTCGAGGAGTCCATCGCCCAGGCTATCGCGGCGCTGGTCAAAAAGGATAGTGAACTGGCGACAGATGTGATAGCCAGCAACAAGCGAATCGACGCTTGGGAAGTAGAGATGGAGGAACGTATCCTGGACCTGATGGCAACGCACCAACCGGTGGCGACTGATCTGCGCATGCTGGCCACGATGATGAAGATCAACTACGACCTGGAGCGCATCAACGATCAGGCCGTCAACATCGCTCAGTGCGCGCAGCATCTGAACACGATGCCCCTGTTGAAGCCGCTGATAGACATTCCGCGCATGGGCGAGCTGGTGCAGCGCATGGTCAAGGATGCGCTGGCTGCCTTCGTACAGCGCAACGTCGAGCAGGCCAGGGATGTGTGCCGGCGCGATGATGAAGTCGATCTGTTGCGCGACCAGGTCTTCCGGGAGCTGTTGACGTACCTGAAGGTGTTGACCGAGCCAGACACGGTAGATCGCGCCATCTACCTGATCCTGGTATCGCGCCATCTGGAGCGCATCGGCGACCACGCTTCCAACATCGCGGAGAACGCCGCCTACTTGGTAGAGGGCAGGATCGTCCGCCACCAGAAAGAAGACTGGTGGGACGAGGAGAGCCACGACAAGGGGGGGCGAGCGGGTGCGCGAGCGAATTCTCGTCGTCGAGGACGAGCCCGACATACTCGAGGTTGTCAGCTACAACCTGAAGAACGCGGGTTTCGAAATCGTCGCGCTCGACAATGGCGAAGCGGCGGTGTTTCAGGTCGAAGATCTGCGGCCGGACCTGATCGTTCTGGATCTGATGCTTCCGGGCATGGACGGTCTCGAGGTATGCCGGACGGTCAAACAGCGGGAGGCGACCAAGCACATTCCCGTCGTCATGCTCACCGCCAAGACGGAAGAGGTCGACCGCATCGTCGGACTGGAGTTGGGAGCTGACGACTACGTGGTCAAGCCGTTCTCGCCGCGAGAGCTGGTGCTGCGCATCAAGGCGATCCTGAGGCGCTCCGACGACAGCGCGCGCGCGCGCAACAGTCAAGAGAAGGTGGTTCTGAGAGCCGGCCCCATCGAAATCGACCAGTCGGAGTTTCGCGCCTCGATGGCGGGAGTGCCGCTGGAGCTGACGACGACGGAGTTCAAGCTTTTGTCCGCCCTGGTCGAACGCCGTGGTCGGGTGCAGAGTCGCGAGACCCTGTTGCAGAACGTGTGGCAATATGAATACAGCGGTTACGCCCGAACCGTCGACACCCATGTAAGGCGCCTGCGCCAGAAACTGGGAGAGCACGGCAACCTCTTAGAGACCGTGCGCGGTGTCGGCTACCGCTTCAGAAAAGACTAGCGTCGGGACACTGGAGGCACGCGATGCGACTGCACTGGAGACTGATGGCGACCTACGTCGTAATGGGTATCGTCGTGTTGGCGTGCGTACAAATCTACCTGTCTGACGCGCTCGAAGACTTCCTCGTCGATCATCTGAGTGAGCAGCTGACGCGCGAGACCCGGATCGCCCACGAGCTGTGGCGTGAGGAGGGTGGGTCACTGGACGTCTCGTCCGTCGATGCGCTGGTGGACCGCATCGGGATGGGGCTGGGACTGCGGGCGACGGTCATCGACGGCAAGGGCGTCGTTCTCGGTGATTCGGAGGTGGCCGTACAGGATCTGTCCGGGTTGGAGAACCACGCCGATCGCCCTGAAGTAGTCGAAGCGAAAGCCAATGGCCTCGGGCAGAGCCTACGCTACAGCGCGACGCTGGACCGGCACATGCTTTATGTCGCCCGGGCGGCGCGGGAGATCGGCGATGGGCGCGCGGTAGTACGCCTGGCCATGCCGTTGAACGAGGTCGAGCAGATCGAGGGGCACATCCACAGCGCCCTTTGGGTGGCATCCCTGATCGGCATCGCCATGACCCTCGTCCTCGTCTACGCTGCGTCCCGGTTCGCCTCGCGGCCGATCGAGCAACTAACCGCCTCAGCGCGAGCGATGGCGACAGCCGACGGGCCGGTCGAGGTGGGGATGGAGGAGATGCCTGTCGCCACGGCCAGAGAGCTGCGGGAGCTGTCTCGCGTGATGAAGGAGATGCGCGCGAAGATTCAGCAACGCGTAGGGCAGCTCAGTACCGAGAAAGCCCGGTTGGAGGCGATCCTAAACAGTGTTAGTGAAGGTATTCTGGTCACCGATCTCGCCGGGCAGACGGTGCTCGCCAACAAGGCCCTGCTTTACATGTTTTCTGTAGAGGACTGGAAGGGAGGGCGCAATCCGTCCGAAATCGTCCGCAACGACAAGGTACACGCCGCCATCGCCTCGACGTTGGATTCGGGGGAACCGATGACGCTGGAGATAAACATAAGCGGCGCCCCCGAACGCGACCTGGATGTCCAGGTCGCGCCGATAGCGCGCGAGGGCACGCGGCAGGGCACGGTGACGGTTTTTCACGTAACGAGAACCGGACTTCGCTGCAATTAAGTC
>CAZZMQ010000076.1:10206-11628 GCA_964655365.1 uncultured Dehalococcoidia bacterium
CAAGCTCGAACGGATGCGCAGCGATTTCGTGGCCAATGTGTCGCACGAATTGAGGACACCGCTGACAGCTATCAAGGGCTGCGCCGAGACCCTCGCCGACGGGGCCATCCAGGACCAGGAGGCCGCCGGCCGTTTTGTTGGCGTTATCGGCAATCACGCCGATCGGCTGTCCAATCTGCTCAGCGACCTGCTCGATCTGTCCCGTCTGGAGTCGGACAGCCTGACGCTGCATGAGGCGCCGATCTCGCTGACTCACCTGGCAAGAGCGGCGACGGACGCGGTCGGTCATCTCGCCGCGGACAAGGGCATCACGATCGATGCAGCCGTCGACGAGTCACTGCAAGCGGTCGGGGACCGGCAGTTGATCGAGCAGGGCCTCATCAACTTGCTCGAGAATGCGGTCAAATACACGGCGGCCGGTGGCCAGGTTCTGGTGCAAGCCAAGACGCTCGATCGGGGGCAGGCAGCAGAAGAGATTGCCGCGCGAGACTGGAGCACGGTTCTTCCCGCGCGCGGAGTGGAATCGGCACTCGACGAGGCTCCGGCGTCCCCCGACGTCATCCTGATCGAGGTCACTGATTCGGGAATCGGCATTCCATCGGATTCGATCGATCGCGTCTTCGAGCGCTTCTATCGCGTCGACACCAGCCGTTCCCGGGAAATGGGCGGCACCGGTCTCGGTCTGGCGATCGTCCGCCACATCATCGAGGTCCACAGCCAGCAGGTGTTCCTCGACAGCGAGCTCGGACGCGGCTCCACCTTCGGCTTCACGCTGAACCCGGCATGAATCCCCCGCCCGGGGGGTTGCCCGCGGTGACGACGATGGCCTTAATTCAGCGTTCGAGCTCGGAGCGGACCGACACATCAACCAGACAGGTAATTCTCCATGAGTGCACAGTTCGAGGGCAAGACCGCCGTCGTCACCGCGGGGGGCGGAGCCATATGTGGCGAGATTGCCACTGGCCTGGCGCGAGAGGGCGCTCGGGTCGCGATATGGGACCTCAACGCCGATGCCGGCAAGGCAAAAGCGGATCAGATCGTCGCCGATCAGGGCGATGCGGCGGCATTCGCCTGCGACGCCACGGACGAGGACAGCGTCGGCAAGGCGCTCGAGGACACGATCAAGGCGTTCTCGAGCGTCGATCTACTCGTCAACGGCGCTGGCGGTGGCGACAAAAACACGACCACGACTCCAGATCTCGAGTTCTTCGATATCGCCCCAGCGGCCATACGGAGGGCGATGGACCTCAACCACATCACCACCATCATTCCGTCGCAGGCGGTCGGCCGGGTGTTTGCCGAGAACAAGGCCGGGGCCATCGTCAACATTACATCGATCGCCGGAGGGTTACCGCTTTCCCGTGCTCTGGGATACTCCAACGGCAAAGCAGCTGCCGACAGCTTCACCCGCTGGCTGGCCGT
>CAZZMQ010000077.1:0-3378 GCA_964655365.1 uncultured Dehalococcoidia bacterium
TTCCAATAGCCGGCCAGGCTCATGCCCCATTCTGCACCACAGAAGATATGCATCGTGAGTGGGATGCCGATCTCCTCGGCAGCGGCCCAGAACGCTTCGTAGGAGGGGTCGCTGTAAGGCTTATTGGGTGGAGCGGTGCAGGGGATGGCGAGGCCGCGCACGCCACGCTTGACGACGCGGTCCATCTCGCTGATGGCCTCGTCGACGTCGGGCAGCGGCAGGCAACCCACGCCGATCAGACGTTCGGGGGAGTGCGCGCAATAGTCGACGATCCAGTCGTTATGGCGGCGGAAGACCTCATGTACCACCTCGCGGTCGGTGACGGAGAAGGTGAACATGTTGATCGAGGGGTACATGACCTCGCCGATGATGCCGTCTTGGGCCTGTTCGGCGAGGCGAGCGACCGGATCTTTGACCCCGGGGGTGATTCCCTCCCAACCTTGTTTGATCCGTTCCTTCGTTTCGGGTAGGTCCAGGTTGGCGCCCGCAATACCGAATCTGCCGATGGGGAGCGACCGGTCTTGGCTCGGCCAGACCAGGTATTTGCCGTCCCGTCCGGGAGGATTGGCGACAACTCTTGGTGCCCGCTCGCCGAACTTGTCGACGAGGCCCTCGAAGACCTCGGGACCTTCGACGACGTGCGAGTCGCAGGAGTAATAGAGCGGGTTAGCCATGCAGCGGTCTCCGTTCGGATCGGTGTCGGTTAAAGTGCGGGTCGCCAACCGGGCACAGCTTAGCGAATCGTGTCCGTCTGGGAGGCACTAGTCCCCAGCGACGAACTGTAGAATCGCGCCGCCGAAAGTGAGGATGTAAACGTTTCCGTCGAGGTCTTCGGCAAAGGCAGCGATGGGGCGTGGTGAGTGCAAGAGCTTGATGGGTATGTTGGGGAGGTCGGCGTCGATTGCCCAGACCTGCCCGGAGCAGAAGTCGCCGTATAGGTACATCCCGTCGAGGTAGGGCAGACCGGAACGACGGGCGATGACGCCGCCCGTGACGGAGCAGCCGAAGTCGTGACTATATACGGCGGTCGGCGCAGCGAACTCGGTTGGGTTGCAACCGCGTACGAAACAGGCGTCGCCTTCGACGATATTCCAGCCAAGGTTGGCGCCCCGATCGACGATGTCGATCTCCTCGAAACGGTTCTGACCGACATCTCCGAGCCAAAGTCGGCCGTTTAGTGCATCGAAGGACATGCGCCAGGGATTGCGGACGCCATACGCCCAGATTTCGGGGTGCGCGCCGTTTTGACCGACGAAAGGGTTGTCGGTCGGGACGAGATAGGGGCTGGCCTCGCTGCCGTTGCGGACATCAATGCGGAGGATGGACCCCAGCAGAGTTGAAAGGTTCTGTCCGTTCCCTTGCGGATCCCCGCTGGCCCCGCCGTCACCCAGGCCGAGATAGAGCATCCCGTCCGGACCGAAACGCACGGACCCTCCGTTGTGATTCGAAAAAGGTTGAGCTGTCTCAAGGATCACGAACTCGGAGTCGGGATCGGCGGTGCCATTCACGATCGTGAAACGGGAGAGCCGGCTGCGGCGTGGAGACGCTACGGAGTAGTAGACCCAGATACTACCGGGGTCGGAGGGATTCAGTGCGATGCTGAGAAGCCCTTCCTCATTCCCGGAGAGGCTCACCCGATCGCTGATGTTCAGGAACGCCGTGGCTGAACCGTCGGCCGCAACGGCCAATATGGTGCCGTCTTGGTCGGCGACCAGCATGCGGCCGTCGTCGAGGCTGACGAGGTCGATCGGACGTTCGAAGAATCGTTCACCAAAGGCAGGTACGAGCGTGACAGGGTTTTTGAGGGGTGGGGCGGGCACAGTGTTGACCGTTGCAGGATCTGGGTCTGGGTCTGATTGCGAGTCGTTGGGAACGATCGGGGCACGGTCGTCTTGGTGAACGGGAGATGTGAAGGGCGTTGGCAACGTGGGGTTGTCTGTGCCGCCGTTGCCACTACCGCACGCACTGACTAGCAAGGATCCGGCGGCGAGCACTGCGATCAAGAGGTACCACGGTGCCATAGCCACCTCTGTGCCCCTCTCCCTAGCCTGGAAGTCTCTTCGTTCCGAAATCATGCAGACGGCTCCAAGCCTGAGAGAGGATTTTGGTCGAGCACGACTGATACTTCAAACAGATCTTTGGCGTATGGTCGTGAGGCAGGGAACTAGTGACGAGTGTGACGATCGCTGCTGGCTGGTCGCTCTTCGTGCTGATCTTCTGTGGCGGAGCCGACCGGGAGATCTTTCCCTGCCGTCCCGCCCCCGCGCGGGGGTAGCTCAGTGGTAGAGCTCCTGCCTTCCAAGCAGGTGGCCGCGGGTTCAATTCCCGTCCCCCGCTCCACGCCCACCAAACTGGCGTCCGGTAATTGCAGCGCCAGCTGCACGGATTCCCAATCGGATTCGGCGCTGAGCAGCGATGACGCAGGTATGCCGCAGGGGCACACTCATCTCGCTGTCGCCGGGGACGATGACTCGCCTGTTGTTTTCCTCTTCGGTCTTGTCGACCCATATGAGCATCGCACCGATAGCAGCAGCACAAAGGCGACTACTGACCTCTCTCCCGGAGATATGGACTTCCGCCTCGCGACGTTGAGTAGTTGTAGCTCCTCGGTCGATTTCCATGTCGATGCCAACTGTAGTGATGAGGTATGCGGCTAGATCGCTATGCCTCTGGTTGGGTTTTCAGGCACTGGCAGCGGTGGGCTTAGCGGCAACGGGGGCTGAGCGTTCGTTTGGACACTGCTCGACATGGGCCTGACGCTCAGCGTCGGCGTAGGCACGCGTAAGGTGCAGCATGCACACGTCCGTTCCGGGCAAGCGCAAGCAAGACAGCTATCTATCCGGGACCTTATCGTATACGAGTATTGGTGAAGGCGACTAAGCCGGTAGGACCCAGATTGTGAGTTCAGAGGGATGGTCGCTGTCGTGTAGGACGTGCTGAACCGCCGGATGAGCCTCGGCCTCGCTCGCCATTGGCCCGCCAGTGTTGGGGTTGGGTGCGAAGCGAGGGAAGTTCGAGGACGACACTTCCAGCCGGAGTCGGTGGCCCGCCGCGAAGCGATGCGCGGTGCTGGCCAGCTCGATCGAGTAGCGCGTGGGTTCGCCAGGGAGGATCGCTCGTGGTTCACTGAGTGACTCGCGGTAGCGCGCGCGAATGATGCCGTCGCAGAGTGACACGGCTTTGCCGTCAGCGTGAACATCGACCAATTTGGCGGTGAAATCCGTGTCGACAGCGTCGGTTGCGGCCCAGAGGCTGAGGATGACTGGGCCTGCAACAATCAGGGGTTCGTCCAAAGTTGCAGTGCTGTAGCAGAGGACGTCGTCACGGGATTCGATCGTTTGCTGATCGCGTGGGCCGGGTAGGCCCACCTGCGTTTGG
>CAZZMQ010000077.1:3388-11461 GCA_964655365.1 uncultured Dehalococcoidia bacterium
GAACGGGGCGGGCGGGGTCGTAGAGGTAGCGGGCGGCGGGTTCGGAGCCGAGCGGCGCGGACTTGTCGAGCGCGCCGTCCCCGCGGGCGCTATTGGCGCTGCCGCCGCTGTGGAGAAAGAGAGCGTATTGCTGCGCCTCGGGGGGAGGCCAATGTTCCGCGATGCGCCACTCGTTCGCACCCATGAGGAAGTACGAGACCGCGGGGATCTCGTCGGCCGAGCCTTTGAGATGTGCATCAAAGAACTGGTTGTAAAGCCCGATAATGCCGGCGAAGGTTGCTGCACCCATCGGCCCGAATTCCATATCGCCGAGGTAGCGGTCGTAGCTGAAGTGTGCCCATGGGCCCATGAAGAGATGTTGGGATGCCTTGCCGGTAGCTTGTATGCCCTGGAAGTTGCGCACTGTACCCAGACCGAAGATGTCGAACCAACCCCCCACATGCAACATCGGGATTTGGAAGCGGCTGTAGTCTCTCGAATGGCGCAAGGCTTCCCAGTAATCCTCGCGAGATTCGTGCGTGATCCAATCGCGCCACCAGGGAGCGACCTCGCCGCGCGAGATACCGTCGATAGATTCCAGTGGCCGCGCCTCAAGGCTGTTGGGCGCATCGTTGAGCGTCTCGGTTATCTCGTGCAGATGTTTGCGCTCCAGCCCGCGATCGCGGCCTAGGTAGAGAGCGGCGGCCAGGCCCATACCCCAGAGCGTGGCGAATCCCAATTGATAGGCCCCGCCCTGGTAAGTCCAGCCGTCGTAGTAGTCGTCCGCAGTGATGATCGGGATAGCGCACTTGAGTGACGGCGGTTGTTCACGGGCGGCGAGCATGGTGGTCGCTCCCAAGTAAGAAGGGCCGTAGATACCGACGCCACCATCGCACCAGTCTTGCGCGGCGATCCATTCAATCGTGTCGTAACCGTCGGGCCCTTCGTCGCGGAAGGGGTCGAACGAGCCTTCGGAGGAGTATCGACCACGAGTGTCCTGGACGACGACGGCGTAGTCGCGCTCGGCCAGCTTGAGGGCGGCAGGCATGATTGGGAGAGTTGCCGCGCCGAAAACTTCTTTGTCATAGGGCGTGCGGGTGACGATACCTGGAACGGCATCGCCGTCGGCGGGGCGATAGAGATCGGCATAGGTGAGGATACCGTCGCGCATGGGGATAGCGATGTTTTTCTCGACGAGGATTCGATCGACGCCCATAGTGCTGACTCCTTCAGTGCGCCCCGATGCCACCAGGTTGGAATAGGCGACCCAGATGACCGCTCCTGGATAACCGAGGTATGCTACCAAGAGACGGGTGGGAGGCTTAGGCCAACAGAAGTATGAATTTATGAGTGATTCTCAGGTCCAGATCAACTTCACAGAATCCGCGATCCAAAAACTCCGCGATGTAATCGCGGATTACCCTGAAGATGTCTCGGGCTTGCGTCTCAAGATTGTCGGTCGCAATGCTTCGTCATTTGAGCACGTACTGACGGTCGTTGAAGTTGGCTATGAGCCGGAGGGCGACACCGTCCTGGATCTGGAACACTTCCGGCTTTATGTGGAGGGCGACAACCTCGACAAGCTGAATGGCGTGGGCGTCAACTACGAGTTCAAGGGCGAGCGAGTCAGCGGGCTGGAATTCACGAACCCGAATCCGGCCTGGTCAGATCCCGTGGCGGGCATGATTCAACAGAGCCTCGCACGGCGGCTCGATCACGCTGCTCGATTACCAGGACGGCAAGGCCTACGTGGAGATGGGCGGCGGTTGCGCCGGCGGCGGGATGGCCAACGTGACGCTCAAACAAGGGGTGGAGGTCGCGCTCAAGGAGGCGATTCCGGAGCTAGAAGAGGTCGTCGACACCACGGACCACGACGCCGGTACGAACCCGTTTTACAAGCCGTCGAAGAAATAGCCAGCGCGCGTCGATGACCCGCGTTCTTCTCGTCTCGACCTATGAGCAAGGCCATCAACCGCTCGGTTTAGCGGCACCGGCGGCGTACCTGCGCACTCGCGGGCACGATGTGCGTTGCCTCGATATAGCCGTACAGCAGCCAGACCCGAAGCGCTTTCGCGACGTTGAGTTGATCGCGATCTCCGTCCCGATGCATACTGCTGCGCGGCTGGCGATGGCGCTGGCCCGACGTCTGCGGCGTCTCGTTGACGTGCCGATCGTGTTCTACGGGCTCTACGCGTCGGAGCTGGACGAACAGCTGAGGAGCAGTGGACTGGTCGACACGGTCTTCGGCGGTGAGTACGAAATCGGACTGGGAAATCTGGCGGATGCCGTCGCGGCCGGCGAGACCATCGACCGGCTCGCCGGCAGCGGTACCTTGCCGCTCTTTCCACGCCAGGATTATCTGCTGCCTGACCGGACCGGGCTACCGATGCTCGACGAGTACGCGCGCTTCGATCCGGGCGATGGAGAGTTGCGGCTGGCCGGGTACGTGGAGGCGACCCGCGGCTGCGCGCACCGCTGTACGCATTGCCCGTTGACGCCGACCTATGGCGGCCGCCTGCGGCTGATTCAGCCGGAAGTGGTGCTGGCCGACATCGATCAACTCGTGGCATTGGGAGCTCAGCACATCACCTTCGGCGACCCGGACTTCCTCAACGCGGCGGACCACGCTGCGCAGATTGCGACCGAGCTCCACGCGCGACACCCGGACCTCAGCTTCGACGCTACGATCAAGGTGGAGCACCTGATTCGGCATGAGGCCCTGCTGGCTCCGCTTAAGGATCTCGGTCTGGCCTTCCTGACGTCCGCTTTTGAGTCCGTCGACGACGTGCTGCTGGAACGCCTGGAGAAGGGACATACGCGGGCGGAGTTGGAGACCGTGATGGACCATACCCGCCGTCACGGTGTGGCGCTGCGGCCCACGTGGCTGCCCTTCACGCCCTGGACGGCAGCGCAAGACTTTCTAAATATCCTCGCCTTCGTCGCGGATCAAGGTCTGGTCGACCACGTCCAACCCGTGCAATACGCCTTACGATTGCTTCTGCCTCCGGGCAGCCCGCTTATCGCCCAGGCCGAGGTCGATGGAGCGCTGACCGGTTTCGATGCGGACGGGTTGACGCACACCTGGGCACATCCTGACCCTACGATGGACGAGCTCCAACGGGCGTTGGCGGCGTATACGTCACAGGCCGCTGCGGCCTGCGATCACGAGGATAGCTTTCTCTCCAGCGGCCAGCAGTTCGATGTAATCCGTGCGATGGCAATGGAGACGTTAGGCGTCGAGCAGCCGTCCGCCAACAGGCCTGGGCACGTTAGTCGCTCTGTGCCCGGGCTGACGGAAGATTGGTTCTGTTGAGCGGAACCGACGGAGGAGCAGTTGGTTCCCCTCGACAAGGCGCTTTCAGTCTAGCAAGTTCGCCTGCCGCAGACGGTCCGACGGTGCTGGCGGAAAACTGGCTGCTAGATTGCGCGGGAACAGCGAGGTCGTCGGTTAGTCGCCGCCGCTGATGGCGGTGGATTCTGCTTCTTCCGCTGCGGGCCCGGCGGCGATCTGTGCGGCGAAGGCGGCGCGACTTTCGCGTTCCTTCTCCGTCTGGGAGAGCACAGTCTCGGGGATCCAGAAGGGCAGCTCCTGGTCGGCGCGGCTCGGGGCGAGGAGGTCGTCCAAATCCATGACCAGCTCATTACGGTCGTAGCGGGACTGCTCATGGCCCTCCCAGAGCGGGAGCATCGCGATGGCGTCGAAGGGACAGACTTCGACGCAGATGTTGCAGCGCATGCATCGTCCGAAATCGATGTAGAAGTCGTCGACCAAGGACTTGTGATTGCTCGTGCCCGCCGCGAAGTTGGGGTTCTTCTGCAGCGTCACGGTCATGCAGTCGACGGGGCAGGCCTTGGCGCACTTGGCACAGCCTGTGCAGTTGGTTTCGTTGAGGTCGTGATTCCAAATCAGGAAGGGAAAGGTGCGCGCTCGGGCCGGCAGTTCGCGGCGTTCATCCGGGTAGTGCACCGTAACCGGCTTGCGGAAGGCGACTTGAGTGCCTCGTAACATCGCCCGCAGTACACCGCGCATTCGAACGCCTCCGCGAATGACTTCCGACCATCGGTCGGTCTCCAGGATACCAACGGTGGGGGGTGGGCGCTACGCCGTTGTCTGGGAGATTGTGCGCGGAGACGAAGCGCTCGCAGCGAGTTGTTGGCCGGCAGGAGAAGCGCCGCCTTGTGGCATCTGCTTCAGTTCTTTGCGATAGAGCCGGTAGACCTTGTATACGTTGCCTGAAATTCGCTGAAGTGATGAGTTGAGTAGGGCGTTGTCTTCTAGGATCCAACCCAGTTCGGCTCCGCTGTATCCGGTGGCTTGGCCACGCTGGTGAATCTCCGCTAGGAGCATGACATTCATCCCGGCCAGATCGCGGCGGCGCATGTACTTCCGTCGCATGCCCAGCAATACGACGCGACCCGTTCGCAGGCCGCGTTTCAAACGCCAGAAGAACTTGGCCCAGCCGAAGGGGAAGAGCCGACCGTTGAGGCCGGCCAGCGCTTCCTGGAAATTGGGCATGGCTACGATCATGGCTGCCGGTTCCCCGCCGATCTCTACGATGGCGGTGATCCGAGGGTCGGCGAGGAGCAGCGGACCGAGCTTCATTTGGCCCGCGAAGTGCTCCGCCTCCTCGTCCGAGACCGGGACGAAGCCCCAGTTGTCGCGCCAGGAATCATTGAAGATGTCGAGCGCGATCCTGACGTCACGCTCCAGATGTTTCTTGTCGAAGGAGCGAACCCGCACGTCCGGCAGCGAGGTGATTTTCTCGTGCCAGTGCTGCAGACGGTTGCTCATTTCCTCGACGGGATACCACCAGCCCCAAAGGTCTTTTTCCTTGAGGTAGCCGCTCGCCTCGATCAGGGAGCCGAAGTGCGGTCGGCCGTGCGGATTCATCACGGTGGGCGGCTGCTCGAAGCCATCCACGAGGCATCCGGCTTGCTCGTTGATCGTGAACGAAACTGGACCGCGTATGAAGTCGACATCGCGCTCACGCAGCCAGGTCTCAGCTGCCTTAAACAATGCGGCGCTTGCTTCGCCGTTGTCGATACAGTCGAAAAAGCCGAAGAAACCTGCTTTTTCGTCGTGGTAGGCGTCGTGGTGAGGGTTGACTTGTGCGGAGATGCGTCCGACGGGCTTGCCGTCACGTTCGGCGAGGAAGAGCTGAGCTTGACCGTAGCGGAGGAAGGGGACGTGCTTCGGGTCGACCGCCTGTCTCAGCATCACCTTGGGCAACGGGATCCAAGCGGGGTCGTCGTCGTACACCGTCCAGAGCACATCGACGAAAGCGGCGACGTCGCGTTTATTCGTGAATGATAGAGGACGAATCGAAATGCTCATGCCGGGTCCACGAGCGTTTCGGCGGGCGCCGCCGAAGCCGCTACGCTGGAGGCAGTCGCACTCGTGCTGATTTCGAAATGTAGCTGGGCGTGTGCCGCCCGTAACGTCTGCTCGACGACAGCTGGGTCGCCGGCGCGAGCGAAAATGAAGCCGAGGTATTCACTGCCCTCTGGCAATGGCACAATCTCATGCCCGATGGGGATCGCGATCGTGATGTTGTCAATGCCGGGCAGGGTGCGTGCGCGTTCGAGGCCGTCGACAGCCTGCAGTGTGCCGCCTGCGGGGATTGGGATCATCATCACGCCAGCGGACTGATCCGCGCGGTCGAGCGATTCGATTGGGCCACCGGTAGCGTGGCGCAAGATCAACTCCTCTAAAGACATACCAACACCGAAGCTCAGGGTGCGGCCGCATAGCCCTCCGATGCTGCGGGCTGCGATATCAATCGGAAAGATGCCGTTGTTGTTAAGGCGCAGTTCGACGTGAACCGGACCGTTGTCGATACCGAGCGCCTGCGTCGCTGCCTCGGCTGTGTCGATGACAGAGCGCTGTCTCTCGCGTGGCAGACGTGACGGAGTGGTATAGATGGTCTCTTCGAAAAATGGGCCGGTGAGCGGGTCGGGCTTGTCGAAGAGCGCGAGCACGTGCAGCACGCCATCCTCAACTAAACCTTCGAGTGACACCTCGTCGCCCGGTAAGTAGCTTTCGATCAGGTAGCTGTCGGCGGTCTCACCGCACTCCTTTTGGACATCCGGTTGGCGCAGGATTCCGCGCAGGCGGTCGACAGCGATAACAAATTCGTCTGGGTTGTTGGCACGGATCACTCCGCGGCTCGCGGACAAGGCCAGGGGTTTGATCACACAGGGAAAATCAACCCTGCTGGCTTCGCGGTCGGCGTTGTTGTTGAGTGGGACGACGCGCCAGTTAGGGGACGCGATGCCGGCTCTATCCAGTAGGCGTCGCATTAGCGGCTTGTCGCGGGTCGCGCGCACCGCCTCGATGGGGTTGTGTGGTAGGTCTAGCCGACTCGAGGCTTCCGCAGCCAAGACGGTGCCGGCATCGTCAACGGCGAGAATTGCGTCCAGCGGGTAGGAATCGGCGAAGCGCACGATGGCAGCGGCGCCCGAATCAAGATTGTTGAAGTCGGCCGTCAGCGTGCGACCGGGGAAGAGTTCGGCCAGGGGTTGTCCGTGGTTGGAGCCAATGACAACTTCCAACCCGAGCCTGGTGGCCGCGTCCATGAAATCTGGTGCACGGTAGGACGCCGTGGGAATTAAGAGCAGGACCCGCGCCACGTTGTCTCCTCAATCAGCCCTCCGGTCCGAGTGTAGCCGGGTCGCTGCACCATCAGTATCGGTGTGCCCCTTCCACTGCACTAGAAGGTTTATGGTGGCATCGAGGTGTGCGATGAAGATTGGCGAGCTAGCTGGTGCGACCGGGATCGGGACCAGGGCGATCCGCTATTACGAGAGCATCGGACTGTTGCCTGAGCCGTCGCGCCGCCCGTCAGGCTATCGCGACTATTCAGAGAAAGATGTTGCATGGCTCGAGTGCGTTGCGAAAGCCAAAGCGCTGAGTCTCTCATTGGAAGAGATCAGCGACATTCTGCAGGCCAGCTCTGTCAACGCCGTCAACTGCGATCACGTGCTCGCACTACTGGTCCGCAAGCGCGACGCTATTAATGCCAGGATTGTGGACGCCGTTGTGTTACGAGGTGCGCTCGATCGGACGATCGAAGCGTCCGGGAATTCGCGCCCGGAATCGGCCGATTCTGGGTCGGCGTATCATTGCCCAGTGATAGGGCGAGGGCTGCACGAACGGGCGCTGAAACTGGAACCGGTCGGGAAGAATAGGAATGAAAGGGAGGATTGAGATTACGGAAACCGCGACATTGCACATCCCGGCGATCCATTGCGAGGGTTGCATTGAAAGTATCCAGCGTATCGTGGAGCGCAAGGGCGCCAAGCTCGACGAGGGTGATCACGAGACGAAGAATGTCACTATCAGCTTTGATCCCAGTAGCGTCAGCTCCGACGAGTTGGTGATCGCTCTGGCTAACGCTGAGTTCGACACCAGCGAGGCCTAGCGGATCGAGAGGCTTAGCGGTGAGTGATGTTCAGAGTCTTTCCCCCGTGACGGGCTCAGACCTGTCTTCATGCCTGTCGAAGCACGTGATCTTGCCGATCGACGGTATGTTCTGCGCGGCCTGCGTCCAGCGGATCGAGAAAGTTGTGGGGCGGGTGGACGGCGTGCAGGCGGTCAGCGTCAATCTGGCTTCGGAGCGGGCCAGTATCGATTTTGACCCCAGGGTCGCGAGCGAAGTGGATTTGGTTGCTGCGGTCGAGCGAGCGGGATACGAGGTGTACGGGTCGAGCATCGATGACAGCGAGCAAGAGGATCTGAAGGCGGCTGAGCGGCGCACGATGTTGTGCAGCGCATTGGTGGCATTGGTGATGGGTAGGGGGATCGTACTCGCGATGCAGGTTAATAGGTGGGCTGATCTGAACTGGGACAAGGATGCCTTATTCATCAGCCTGCTTGTCGTGTCGTCGCCGCTGTTGGTGTTCAGCGGCCGCGGAATCTTTCGGGCAGCCTGGCGTGTGGGGCGTCACGGTTCCACCGACATGAACACGCTGATTACGCTCGGCGTGATCGCGGCGTACGGCTACAGCGCGGCGGCGACTGTCGCTCCCGGGGTGTTCGCCGATGCGGGGTTGAAACGCGAGGTCTTCTATCAGGCGGGGTTAATTATCGTTGGG
>CAZZMQ010000078.1:0-11407 GCA_964655365.1 uncultured Dehalococcoidia bacterium
TCGGCTGTCTGCTCGGCTGTCTGCTCGGCTGTCTGCTCGGCTGTCTGCTCGGCTGGGACGCCCGTCACAGCCTGGGATTCCGTCCGCGGCTCAGCCTGGATCTGTTCGACTGAGTCGACGACAGGAGTTCTCGACTCATCGCCGCCGCCGCATCCAACCAGCGCGATCCCAGTCACACCGACGGAGCCGCGCGCCGCGGCACGGATAAATGCACGACGCGAAATCCCTGTCATGCCTGATCCTCAGTCCCACCCCGACCCAGATCAACGAGCGGCCGCATTCTCGAAGCTTAACCCAACACCAGACCGTCGATCCCGGGCCACCGACAACCGCCAGTTGCCTTGCCGCTCCCCGGCGGCACGGATACATTCGCTTGGGCCAGCCGGATAACCGGATTCGGGTTGAACCTCACGGTGCACAAGCTGAGCTCTGGAGCGGATGCGGCGATGAAGATTCACGAATATCAGGCGAAGGAACTGCTCGCCAGGTACGGGGTACCGGTTCCACGCGGCAGCATGGTTACCAGGATCAGCGACGTGAAAGCGTCGGCGACAGCGCTGGGCGGAAAGGTCGTCGTCAAGGCGCAGATCCACGCCGGCGGCCGCGGCAAAGGCCGCCTCGTCAACCACGCGGCCAAGACGGCCGCGATGTACCGGCGGATCGAATCCAACCCGCGCAAGAATGAAGGGGCAGTAAGGGGGGCGCGCGTGGGCGGTGTACGGCTGGCCAACAGTCCGCAGCGGGCAGCGGACGAGGCGCGCAAAATCCTGGGCAACTATCTGGTCACGCATCAGACCGGTCCGGAAGGTAAGAAGGTGCAGCGGCTTCTGATCGAGGAGCAACTGGCCATCGCCGACGAATATTACGCTGCGGTCCTGATAGACGGAGCGTTGGGGCAACCAGTGCTGATTGTGTCGTCCGAGGGCGGCCAGGCGATCGAAGAAGTAGCGGCCAAGAACCCCAAGGCGAGCGCGCGATTGCCGATCGACCCCGAACAAGGGCTGCCGCCCTACAAGGCGCGCGCCTTCGCCAAGCAGGTGCTAAAGATGCCGCGCGCCACGATCCTGCAGGCGGGAGCCCTGTTCTCGGGTCTCTATACTGCCTTCGCTGAGTCCGACGCGACGATGACCGAGATCAACCCCTTCGTGATCACAGCACAGAACCGCGTAATCGCAGCCGACGCCAAGGTCACATTCGACGATACTGCCGACTTCCGTCAGCCCTACCAAGCGCTACGCGACAAGTCGGAAGAGGACGCGATGGACATCGTCGCGGAGGAATCCGGAATCGGCTCCTATATCAAGCTGGACGGCAACATCGGCTGCATGGTCAACGGCGCCGGCCTGGCGATGGCAACGCTAGACACCATCGTCCAGTCGGGCGGTTCGCCAGCGAACTTCCTCGACATCGGCACCGTCAACCAGGTCGAGCGAGTCGTCGAGGCGCTGCGCATCATCAACATGGACAAGGACGTCGAAGCGATCCTGGTCAACATCTTCGGCGGCATGGCTCGCGTCGACATCATCGCCGAGGGCGTGATCCTAGGCGTCAAGCAGCTCCGCCTAAAACAACCGGTCGTCCTGCGACTCAACGGCTCCAACCTGAAAGAAGGCCTGGCTCTGCTAGACGCGTCCGGCATGGAATTCATTACGGCCGACGACCTCGGCCAAGCCGCACGTAAGGCCGTTGCAGCAGCTGCAGGGAACTAGCCCCCCCCGCCACACAACACAATCTACGACTCACCGGCACACGACAAACGGAAAACAAAAACGATGAGCATTCTGGTCAACAAGGGCACACGGGTAATGGTGCAGGGGCTAGGTACGGAAGGCCAGAACCAGATCGTGCGCTCGCTCAACTATGGGACCTCAGTGGTGGCAGGTGTGCATCCTTCTTTCCGGGGTGGCAACAAGTTTCGCGACTTCCCTGTCTTCGACACCGTTTCCGAAGCAGTGCGACGTCGCAAGCCGAACTGCTCGATTATCTTCGTACCAGCGCCGGGCGCGGCCGACGCGATCCTGGAAAACATCGACGCCGAGATCCCGCTCATCATCTGCATCACCGAGGGAGTGCCCGTCCATGACATGGTGACGGTGCGCAGTGCGCTGGCGGAGGGTAAAAGCCGTCTGATCGGCCCCAACTGCCCCGGTGTGATCACACCTGCCGCTAAAACCCGCGTCGGCATTATGCCGCCGGCAGTGTTCAAACAGGGACGCGTCGGTGTCGTTTCGCGCTCCGGCACACTGGTCTATGAGGCAGTTGACCAACTGACCCGTGTAGGTTTGGGCCAATCAACCTGTATCGGCGTGGGAGGCGACCCAGTCATCGGCACGAGCCAGGTCGAGGTCTTGGAAATGTTCAATAACGACCGCGGCACGGACGCCGTGGTACTAATCGGCGAGATCGGTGGCACGGCGGAGCAGGCGTCGGCCGCTTACATTAGTCGCCACATGAAAAAGCCGGTAGTGGCGTTTGTCGCCGGTGCCAGCGCACCTCCCGGACGTCGGATGGGGCACGCGGGCGCGATCATTGAAGGCGCCAGCGGCACCGCGGCGGCCAAGATCAAGGCGCTCTCGAACGCCGGGGCAGTAATCAGTCGTAGTCCGGCGCGAATCGGGGCAACGATGCTACGCACCATGCGCGACAAGAAGCTCGTCTCGTAGCCCCGGATCCCGCCACCTACGAGACCTAGTCCTCAGCAACATTCCGTTCGACCGCCCGACGCAGCCCTTCCAGATGGGACCTAGTCCGCCGCCGTGCTAGGAACGGGACGAGACGGCTCCAGACGCGACTGAGCCCGAGCGATGGCGTAGCCACTTCCACGACGAGCCAGGTCAGATCGTCGTCATCAGCCTGGAACTCGTAGTGATATGTCGACTCGTGGCCAAAGTCCGCTGACTCGGAGCGGAACGTCAGAAGTTGCTCAGGCAATGCCTCGACGAGCGCGAGACGATAGGTCCCGTCGCGCAAAACCCGTCGATACATCGTTCCCACCACGCCGGGCTCTCCGCCAAGCAACTCCAACTCCAAAGTGCCAGGCGGCCAGGCGCCACGCTCAAGGCTTGAAACGTACTCATAGACGTCCTCGATTGGCGCGGCGATCAAGGTGCGGGCTGATGTCTCCATCACAGATCCATTCGCGCGCATGCATTGCCGTACCGCAGCGATGCACATCGGAACCTACGCGGTCGCTTGCAGCTAGGCTCACTCACTCGCTCTACTGTCGTCGCCAGGGCCACCCGGGATCGGACCGAGGTCGATCGACGGTAGTGTGACCATCATGGCCGGATCGTCGAAGAAGCGAACGATGTGGTCACGAGCGATCAAGCCCCAGTGCTCGTCCTGAATCAGCGTCGTTCCATGGAGCTCAGTCTCCAACATCAGGAGACGCGACGGGCCCATCGCTTCATCGTGATAGCGACGCGAAAAGACGGGGGCAAAGCTATCCGCCCGCCCCACAACGAAGAGCTTGGGGATCATCACGAACTTGTAGCGAGCCAAAGCATCGAGCCCTTTGAAGCGATTGGGACTGGAGATGATCGCGACAGCGGCAATTTCATCGCGCTCTGCCGCGACTTGGATCAGGCTCGTTCCCCCCATGCTGGCACCCGCGGCATAGATCGTTGTGGCACCTTGGGCAACGGCGTAATCCAGCGATGCCATCCACTCGCGCCAGATCTGTTCGACGGACTCCCCCTTGGTCTCCGTTACGCAAAGTGCCTCACCGTGACAGCGGAAATCCCAAGTCATGACAATCAGATCACGTTCGACCAAGTCGTCGCGCAGGCCGTCCCAATCGCGACGGTTGCCCGTGAACTGGTGCCCTAGCAGGACCCAGACACCGGGCCGTGCGCCATCGGTACGGGTAACTTCGGCCGGAAAGACAAAGCCATCGCTGGCCGTGAGGCCAACATCCGTGCGCTCAATGCCTTCGCCACACGCCGCCACCAGCAAAACCACGATCATGACGAACAGGAGGTTGGACCGACGGTACGCCCAGCGACCTAGGACGGACCGACATTCTGCAGGCCGTGTACCCGCTGCATACTGTCCGAGACCGAGCATCATCGACTCCTCCATCGTCGTACGATCGTAGCTGCGAAGCGCCCCTGACGGGCAGGACCGCTTTGTCGACCCTTGGTGGGGGTCGTTGCTAGGCTGCTACGCGGAGGGTTCGCATAGTGGCCTAGTGCGCCCGCCTGCTAAGCGGGTTCCGGGGAAACTCGGTCGAGGGTTCGAATCCCTCACCCTCCGCCACCCGGATATCTCCCCTCAACGAGGCCCTAGCGAAAAACCAGCAGCGATGAATACTTACTACATCTGGACCGTTGGCTGTCAGGTCAACGTGGCCGACAGCGGCAAGCTTGCGGCCGGACTCCATCGGCTGGGGTGGGATCCAACAGACCGGCCCGATGACGCCGACTTCATCGTGCTCAACACTTGTGCTGTGCGACAGCAAGCAGAAGATAAGGCAGCGCACAAGCTCAATGCGCTCCAGCACCTCAAGACCCTCAATCCTGAGTTGAAGATCGCCGTCACCGGCTGCACCGTCGGCCCCCGCAGCGACGAGCTGCGGGACCGCTTTCCCTTCGTCGATGTCTTCGCACAACCGCAGCACTTCGACGACGTGATCTCGGTGCTGGACCTACCCGATGACCCAGTCGATGGTCACGACGCCGGCGGCGAGTTCTGGCCCACGCTCTTCCCGAACGAGACGGGCGCCTTCGCCTATGTGCCCGTTGTGGAGGGCTGCAATAAGTTCTGCACGTATTGCATCGTTCCGCTGCGACGCGGCCGCGAACGCAGCCGCCCGATCGCCGAGATCCGTCGCGAAGTCCAAGCCCACCTCGAGCGTGGCGTACGCGAGATCACCCTGCTAGGGCAGACCGTGGAAGCCTACGGCAAAGATCAACCGCCAATCGCACCGGAAACCACCCACGCTGACCTCGCCGACCTGATGCGCTCCATCCATGACCTGGATGGTCTCGTTCGCATACGTCAGCTGACGTCATACCCACCCGACATGACCAACCGCATCCTGGAAGGAATGGCGGAACTTCCTAAAGTCTGCGAGTCCTTCTCGCTACCAGTGCAATCGGGCGACGATACAATTCTGTCCGCGATGAAGCGCGGCTACAGCGTGGCGCAATTCGTGGAGCGGGTGGAAAAGGTGCGGGCGCTCATGCCCGGGGTGGCGATCAGCACGGACCTGATCGTGGGCTTCCCGGGGGAGACGCAGGAGCAATTCATGAACAGCTATCGACTGATCGAGGAATTGCGCTTCGACAAGGTGCATGTTGCCGCCTACAGCCCCCGCGCGGGGACGTTCGCCGAGCGCAAGCAGCCGGATGACGTAGCGCAGGCAGAGAAGATGGAGCGGCTGCACGCGATCGAGGATCTGCAAAAGTCGATCGCGTTCGAAATTAATCACGAGCTCTGGGGCCGGACGCTGCCAATCCTAATCGAGGACAAGAAGCCGGGCCGCGAACCCGGTGTCGATCGCCTGACCGGGCGCACTCGCGGCGCGAAGTTGGTCCACCTCGACACGCCAGCCGGAGCTTACCGTAAAGGCGATGCCGTCGATGTACGGATCACCACTACCTACCCGTGGTCGCTGCGCGGCGAACTCGCCGGGAACCCCTCCGTCAATACCGCGTCGCTGCCGGACAACTAAGCAATGCCTCGGGCCGCGGACCCTCTATCCAGCCAGCCTGCGCCGACAGTGGCAGTCTTGGTCGCCATTTTCACAGTCGTCTCGGATGAATTCCGGGTCCTGTTAATACAGCGGTCCGCACCGCCCGACGACGGCAAATGGGCCATTCCCGGCGGCGCGCTAGAACTCGACGAATCGCTGGACAGCGCCGCCGTACGCAAACTGGCCGAGGAGGCGGGCGCGACGGACGTTTTCCTTGAGCAACTCTACACGTTCGGCGATCTCGACGACCAGACACCCGCCGGCAGTGTAGCAGTCGTCTATTTCGCACTCGTCGACCACAAGCGGGTGCGACTGGCAGACCGTCCCGAGTGGCAGCCAGACTGGTTCACAATTGGCGACCTCCCGGTTCTCGCCCTGCACAATGAGCGCGTACTAGATGTCGCACGAAACCGAATCATCAACAAGTTGCAGTACACCAACGCGGCCTACAGTCTGCTACCCGAGTTCTTCACCCTGACGGAATTGCAGCAGGTTTACCAAAGCATCCTCGGCCGACGGCTGGACAAGCGAAACTTCCGGCGACGGATGCTGGCCTCGGACCTGCTGATCGAAACGAAGCGAACTTCGACCGCGGGGCGCCACCGTCCAGCGCGACTCTACCGCTTCGCCGCGCGCCAGCCGGTCGAGTCTTAAACCGTGGAAGCCCGCCTCGCGACGCCGAATGACCTGGAATCGATCGTCGAAGTACTGGCGCAAACGCTCGACAAAGACCCCCTTATTGATTCCCTAGTACGCCCCGATGCGAAGCGGTACGACGCCGTTCGGAGGCTCCTGAGAGAGTCCGCGCGTCGGTATTACGGCGCAGCACTGTGCCTGCCCCCTGGCGCGAGCACAGGGCTGGGCTTGCGCGACTCAATAGGCACGATCCGTCAGACGATCCGCATCGTGCGACTACGGGGCCTCTGGCGCGCCGGTCAAACGAGCGGCTTCCTAAACTACATCCGACCCCGCGCTCCCCATCTCTACCTCGGTTGGTTAGGCGCTAACAAGAGGGCTGAAGCCGAAACGCTCCACACACTGCTTAGCGCAATCGTTTCCCAGGCGAACGATCTGGGCGTTCCGGTCTACGCCGAGGGAACGTCCGATCACTGGCGGTCACTGCTATCTGCTCACGGATTCGACCAGCAGGGATCCGTCGAGCTACCGGGTGGACCCGAGTTAAGCCTGATGTGGCGGCGCGCACCCTAACAGACACCCCGGGTGTTCGGCCCTAGGAGAGTAAGTGTCAGCTTGACACTTACTCTCTCAATTTGGCAAAATGGTTTAAAAGACTTAGTGTCGGCATGACACTAAGTCAGGCTGTTCGAAGCACATGTAGGTCTGCGGGAAATTGAGGTTGTAGTGACGACAAACTTCACGATCGTCCCGAGCAACTACGACACAAAGCGGCTGCCACCCAACCTGCCGGACGTTGATTGCGAGCCGGGAATCGTGACGCTGCCGCTCGGCAACGAGCCGCATCTGCCTACCTGGCAGCCCGACATCCCTGATCACTATCTGCAAATGTCCGCAGATGAGTTGCTCGAGCGAATCGAGCGAGCCCGATCTGCTCTCGGCTCCCGCTTGCTAATCTTAGGCCACCACTATCAGCGCGACGACGTGATCCAGTTCGCAGACTTCCGCGGAGACTCCTTCGGACTTGCGCGCGAGGCACAAAAGCGCGCCGAGGCGCAGTTCATCCTCTTCTGCGGAGTGCACTTTATGGCCGAAAGCGCCGAGATCCTGACCGGAGTGAACCAAGTCGTCATGCTGCCCAATCTGGCAGCCGGCTGTTCGATGGCCGACATGGCTCAGCCAAACGATGTCTACGGCTCATGGGATGAACTGACCGAGGTTATCTCGGCCAAAGACGTCGTCCCAATCACCTACATGAACTCGGATGCCTCCTTGAAAGCGTTCGTTGGCCGCAATGGCGGAGCAGTCTGCACTTCGTCTAACGCAACCGCCGTACTGGAATGGGCCTTCGAGCGCGGCAAATACATCTTCTTCTTCCCCGATCAGCATCTAGGTCGCAATACGGCAAAGAAGCTCGGCATCGACGTGCGCACGGAAACGGTGGTCTGGAATCCGCGCAAACCGCTAGGCGGGCTGAGCCCGGAGCGGGTTCGTGCCTCCCGCATCCTGCTTTGGCAGGGCCACTGCTCGGTCCACGTGCGTTTCAAAACGCAGCAGATCGACCAAGCCCGTCACGACTACCCCGGTTGCAAAGTCGTGGTGCATCCAGAATGCCCAGAGCCTGTCGTTGACGCCGCCGACGCCGACGGTTCAACCAGCTTCATCATCGACTACGTCCGCAACGGCGAGCCCGGCGTCTACGCTGTGGGCACAGAAATAAACTTAGTCCACCGCCTGCACGAGGAACTCAAGGACGAAGGCAAGACCGTTTTCTGCCTGGACCCGCTGGTCTGCCCCTGCGCCACGATGTACCGCATCCATCCGGCCTACCTGGCCTGGGTGACAGAGTCCCTGGTCGCGGGCAAGGTCGTCAACCACATTGAGGTTGGGAACGAGACGCGCGAGTGGGCGACCATCGCGCTGGAGCGCATGCTGGCCATCACCTAGCCAACCCACGGAACATACGCCTGCCGTGATGCATGACTACGACTTCCTAATCGTCGGCTCCGGCATCGCCGGACTCTACGCCGCGCTGCTGGCTACCCACTCGTCAGGAGGAGCTGGCTCCGTCGCACTGATCACCAAAGGGCCGGTCGAAGAGTCAAACACTAAGTATGCGCAGGGCGGCATCGCTGCGGCGGTCGGGCCCGGTGACACGGCCTCCCAACACTTCGCCGACACGCGCGAGGCTGGAGCTGGATTATGCGTCCCGGCTGCAGTCCAGGTAATGGTGCGCGACGCTCCGGACCGCATCCGACGGCTTACGGAACTGGGCGTTCCATGGGACACACAACAAGGTGGGATCGCCCTCGGCAACGAAGCCGCGCATTCACAGCCGCGCATTCTCCACGCAGGGGGTGCTCGCACGGGCGACGCGCTCGAGACGGTGATGGTCGATCGCGTGCGGCAAGCAGGTGTCGAAGTACTGGACCGGCACGCGGCAACCTCCTTGCTTGTGGAAGACGGCTGCTGCGTCGGAGCGCGAACCAGGCGCCCCGACGGATCAACGCTGGACGTGCTGGCGGCGCGCACGATCCTCGCCACCGGCGGGGCGGGACAGCTCTACACTCTGACGACGAACCCCGAGGTCGCTACCGGCGACGGCGTCGCGCTGGCCTTCCGTGCGGGCGCGGCGGTTCGCGATATGGAATTCGTGCAGTTCCACCCCACCGCACTGCGCCTACCCGGCGTACCGACGTTCCTGATCTCAGAAGCGCTACGAGGCGAAGGAGCGATCTTGCGCAACCGCGAGGGCCAACGGTTCATGCCCCGCTACCACACGCGCGGCGAACTGGCCGCTCGAGACATCGTTGCGCGTGCCATCGTCAACGAAATGAACGCAGCAGGGAGTCCGTATGTCTGGCTCGACGTAAGCCACCTCGATCCAGATCACGTCGCCGCCCGCTTCCCTGGTATCCACCAGTACTGCTTGCGCTACGAAATCGACATCACGCGCGAGCCGATCCCCGTCGCACCCGCCGCCCATTACATGATGGGCGGCGTAGCGACAGACCTGTGGGGACGGACGACCCTACCCGGACTGCTCGCTTGTGGTGAGGTGGCCAACACCGGGGTGCACGGAGCGAACCGACTCGCTAGCAACTCGCTGCTGGAGACGGTCGTCTTCGCGCAGCGCGCCGTCGAGGCGGATGCTGGGACCCTCGCAATCGATGCCGTCCGACTAGAATTGCCCGCGGACGCCGCGCCCACGGATCGAGAGGCGTTGCAAACGCTCCTCTGGGACTCGGCCGGGATCGTGCGCGATGGCGGAGGGCTGCGGTCGGCGCGTGGCATACTCGACGGCCTGCGCGACAACCCTAACCACGACTCCAAAGGAGAGCTGACAAACATGACGCTTTACGGTCGACTGATCATCGAGGCCGCCTTGCGCCGGGAGGAGAGCCGCGGCGCACACTTTCGGGCTGACTTTCCCGACACGCAAAGCAGCTGGGCACGCAGCCAAAGCTTCGAGGCGGCGCGATGATCAGCGGGGCCCCACCCGATCGCAGTATCGTACGCGGCCTGGTCCAGGCCGCCCTCGAGGAGGACGGTGCCTCCCAGGACCTGACGACGAACGCGCTCATCCCACCTGACCAAGCGGGTCACGCCATGCTGACGGCCAAGCAGGCTGGGGTGGTCTGTGGGTTGGGCTTCGCAGAGGTAACCTTCGAGCAGGTCGAACCGGTGCTGCGCTGGGAACCCGCCTACGGCGACGGTGCTGTCGTCAGGGCCGGGGCGACCCTGGCACGGATCAGTGGACCCCTGCACGGCATTCTGCGAGGCGAGCGGGTGGCACTGAACTTTCTCCAGCACCTCTCCGGCGTGGCGACAATGACTGCCGCCGCCGTCGCCCAGATCGCGCACACTGAAGCCCGAATCCTAGCCACGCGCAAGACGACGCCGGGGCTGCGAATCGCGGAACGCTATGCCGTCCGAGCCGGCGGCGGGCTCAACCATCGCTTCAACCTCAGCAGCGCGATTCTAATCAAAGACAACCATGTCGCTGCGCAACGCGCCCGCGAACACAGCCTCGGCGACGCCGTGCGAACGGCCCTGGCAGGCGCAGGCCCCGGTGTCGCGGTGGAGGTCGAGGTGATGAATCAGACTGAATTGCTAGAAGCGCTCGAGGCCGGAGCCGGAGCGGTACTGCTCGACAACTTTGAGATCACCGAGTTGCAGCAGGCCGCCACGATCGCGCGCGAACGGGGAGCGCTGAGTGAGGCCAGCGGTGGCATCACCCTGAACGAGATCGTGGCAGTCGCTGAGACCGGTGTTGATTTCATCTCGCTGGGGGCGCTGACACACTCCGCACCAGTGTTGGACATCTCGCTCAACCTTGAACCAGAAGGCTAGATCTGGGAATTTGCACCGCGGGCAGCGGCTCGAATACGGTGCACTCATGAACGAGCATGCGCTCGCCTCTTTCCGTCGCGCCGGCACGATCGCGTCGGAGGCACGTGACTGGGCCTACGCCCGCATCGAACCGGGCGTCCGCATGCGCGATGTCCTGGAAGGCACAGAAGCGCAGCTCAGCGAACGTGGCGGTGCACCTCGTTTCCCGGCCCAATCCTCCCGGAACGCCATCGCGGCCCACTACTGCTCTCCCCCGAACGATGAAACGTGCTATGCGAAGGGCGACTGCGTCAAAGTCGACGTCGGAGTACATATCGACGGGTACGTGGCAGACACAGCCGCCACGAAGGATCTCTCCGATGACGGTCGCTGGCAGGACCTGATTGACGCCTCATCGGTCGCACTCGATGCTGCAGTCGACCTGGCCGGGCCCGGAGCGTTGATTCCCAAGCTAGGCGGGGCGATCGAGCGCACCATAGTAGAGGCCGGCTACCAACCGATCCGAAGCCTGACCGGACACGGACTGGGCCGCTGGTTGGTGCACACGAAGCCCCAGATCCCAAATGTCGCACATCGCGGGGCTGCACGGTTGCAGGAGGGCATGGTGATCGCCATCGAGCCATTCGCAACCACCGGGAGTGGCACGATCTTGGAACAAGGACAACCTGAGGTCTTCATGCTGACCGCGCAGCCATCAGAGACGGACGGCATCGATCCGGGCGT
>CAZZMQ010000079.1:0-906 GCA_964655365.1 uncultured Dehalococcoidia bacterium
GCCAGTACGGGCGAGCGCCGCAGCGAGGTTGACCGCCGGTGTCGTTTTGCCGACGCCGCCTTTTTGGTTGGCGATGGCCAAGATCGGCACAAGTTACTCCGAGCCGACCCCGTCACTCGTCTCCACGGTACACAATCACGAGACGGCGCGCATCGCCTTCGCCCTCAGACTTTGTTTCTAGGTCGTCCTCATCGGATAGGGCGAGGTGGACTATGCGGCGCTCGGCAGCGGTCATCGGCTCGAGCTCAATCGAATTCTTGCCTTCTCGAACGGAGGTGGCCGATTCGCGGGCGATGGCGTTTAGTTCGTTCTCGCGTTGCCGCTTGTATCCGTCGATATCGACGGTGATCGGGTTCTCACCATCCAGAGCGCGCGAGAGGAGGACATTCGTGACGTACTGTAGAGCGATCAGGTGCTCGCCGTTGGGGCCGACGAGTAGGCTGAGGTCGTCGTCAGCATCGATAGATTTGACGTCGATGACGGCGGCCGAGTGATTGAGGCCATCCATCGCAGTTTCTGGGTCACGCGCTTGGACGTTCGCGCGGACACCCATCAGGCGCAACAGGTCTGTGACGATGTTGATGGCTAGAGTACGGGGGTCTTCCTCCGGCTCAAACTCAGGATCGGCTAAGAGGTCGAACGCCTCGAGCTGGATCGGAGGCATGGGATAGGTGGGGTGGTTTTGGTTCGTATCGCGAGCGCCGGACCTAGTCCCGCGTTCCTGGTTGCTCCGGTGTGCGCCACGCCCGCGCCGGCCGCGCCCGCCGCGGTGCCGAGGCCGACTTCGCCCGCCGGAGGCTTGCGTATCCTCTCGTTCGGGAGCGTCAGATTCTGGGGAGGCGCTATCGCCATCGCCGGGACCTTCACCGGAGAAACCTCGTCCTCGACCACGGCCCCCGCGTCTT
Organism: uncultured Dehalococcoidia bacterium; assembly: GCA_964655365.1. Lineage (GTDB taxonomy): Bacteria > Chloroflexota > Dehalococcoidia > Bin125 > Bin125 > JAPUIR01. Next base: position 906 of record CAZZMQ010000079.1, read on the forward strand.
C
>CAZZMQ010000079.1:1018-9745 GCA_964655365.1 uncultured Dehalococcoidia bacterium
AACCGTTTTGCCCCTAATTTCTAGGCCGCTTCGTCTCGCTTGTGTCATTTGAGTTCCCTTCTAGGCCGGCTCCCTTCTGGGACCGCCGGCGACGTCGTCGGCGACGGCGGGGAGATTCGGATTGGGTGGAATCGGGAAAGCCGGAGTCGGAAGCAATAGTGGCGCCGCTGTCGCCGGAGGTGGGATTTATGCCCGATACGACAGCTGGTGTTTTGGTTGTATCGGAACCCCGCGGGATGATGGGGAGGGCGTCCATGTTGATGAACCAGCGTCGATAGAGCCGAGGCCGGCCGTTGTATAGGTAAGTTGTGAGGATCGAGAAGAAGCTTGTAACCAGCCAGTACAGGCCAAGTCCGGAGGGGACGGTGAGCGTGAACCAGCCGAAGAGGAGTGGCATCATCCAGAGCATAGTTCGGGCCATGGAGGCGCTGCGTTCGTCGCGCGATGGGGCCCGGGGGGAGAATTTCTGCTGATAGAAAGTGGCGATGCCGACCATCAGTGCCAGCGGGATCGATGAGCTGCCTAGGTCGAGGAAGAGGAATTGGGAGTTGAGCGGTACGGCTTCGTTGATGAAACTCCAGCCGTAGAGGCGTTCGGAGAGCTTCAGGAGCGCCTCGGGCGAAGTTCCAACGGTGCCGCGAATGACCTGGAAGAGTGCGATCCAGATAGGAATCTGGACGAGGAAGGGGACAGCGCATCCCAGTGGATTGAAACCCACCTCACGGTAGAGCTTCATCATCTCTTCTTGGCGGCGTTTAGGATCCTTGTACTTTTTCTGGAGTTCCTGCAAGCGAGGCTGCATCTCTTGGAGAGCACGAGTGGAGCGCAATTGTCGCAGCGTGAGGGGGTACGTGATCGCGCGAATGAAGATCGTGAAGACTATGATGCCGAGGCCGAAATTGTCGAAAAATACGTTAGAAAGCACGACCAGCGCGTTGGTCATGGGATTGACGAGTAGGTCGCTCCAGATGAAGTCGATCATGCTGACCTATTCTTCGATCACGGCCGCCACACTGGCGGCCGGGGGGAAGAGAGGGGCGACGGTTTCGTCGTCCAGTAGGATCTCGAAAAGATCACCGTCGTCGTTGTTGACGAGTACACGGCCGGAGGTAATCACGGGGTCGGCCAGGACTTGGTCATCGATAGGGGTAGTCGTGGTCCAGCGCAGGGTGCCGGTAGCCGGGTCAAGGACATGGACGTTGCCGCCTTTGTCGACGATCAGGAGCGTGGCGGAGTCAATCAACAGGGGTTGCGCACGGACCTTTTCCCCGGCCTCGTAGGAGGAGAGCCAAATCGGGCTACCGTCCGATCGATCGATTGCCTGGAGGCGACCGCTGAGGTCAGCGATGTAGATCGTGTTGCCCGCGATCCGGGGATTCCCCCAGAACCAGCCGTTGCCAGTGGCGGTCCAGAGCGTTTTTCCTGTTTCGACGTCGATGGCGTAGAGATTTCTGTCAAAGGACCCGATGTAGGCGACGCCGTCCGATGTGACGACGTTGGAGGCGATGCTGGCTCCGGTCTTGACGCGCCAGGCGAGCCGGTCAGTCCTACTAGCGGTTTCGGTGCGAAGTGCGTAGATGCTTCCGTTCATTGAGGGCACGATCAGGAGCTGGCCATGGGTTCGACTTAAAGTCAGGGCGGGTGTTCCCCAAAGCTCGCCGCCGATTCCGTCGTAGAACCAGGAAGCTGTTTCGGGCGAATTTATGTTGATGGCGAAGATGCCTCTTTCGGCGGTCGCTGCGTAGATATTGACGCCGTCGCTCACAATCCCAGCGATGAGGCGGTCTCCAGTGTCGAAAATCAGGCGGGCGCTGCTGCTGTCACTGCGGACGGCATAGATGATGCCGTCCTCCTCGCTCCCGATGAGGAACTCGTCATTACCGGGCAGAAAGACGGGTGGGGCATAAAAGGCGTCGGAATTGATCTTGTCGATCAAACCGGGGAAGAGTTCATCTTGGTTTGGGAAGGTCCACTCTTCGGTAGCCGATTCGATGTTGATAATACTTATGCGGTCGTCGTTGTTGCGGACTATGACTTCGCCGTCTCGTCCGGGGACTTCAGCCGGCGGTGCCCAACCGGTTGTTCCTGTGACACTGGTACAGGAGACCAGGATGGGTAATGACAGGATTAGTAGGACAAGCGGCGTACGGTGCCGCAGTTGGGGTCGGCGCGATCGGAGAGTCTGTTTCACGTGAAACAGACTCGATCCTGGTGTGCAGGATGTTTCATGTGAAACAGGGTTGTTCGATTGCTGCGCGAGGGTCACGAAGCTGATCCGACCTCTTCGTTGGTGACGATTCCGGAGGGCCGAATGGGGGCTGGGTCGTAACCGCCTTGGCTGAAGGGATTGCAGCGCAAAATGCGCCAGGCGGTCATGGGGATACCTCGCAAGACCCCATGGTGCTGGATCACTGCAACCCCGTAGGCCGAGCAGGATGGCTCGTAACGGCAACTGGTGCCAAGTGACGGCGATAGCAGGAGTTGATAGATTTGGATGGCATTGATCGCGATGTGCTTCACGAGGGCCCATTCTGGCTGATAGGTGTTCTTCGGAGACCTGCCCTGCTGAGAAGCGTCCAGAGGGTATGTTCAAGTTCACCGTAGGAGGAGTGGAGGGACGAAGCTCTCGCAATCACCACGATGTCCGCGTTTCCTTCCACCCCGCTACGTCGCGCTGCGTCGCGCAGTTTCCGCTTCACTCGATTTCGCTGCACAGCATTGCCGACACGCCGCCCCACCGCGAAGCCGAAGCGAACCTGGCTCTGGTTGCTATTCTCGCATGAGCCTCGTACCCGAATGACAAGCGGTCCGTGGGCATACGTCTCGCCGTCTTGGTAGACGGACGAGAAATCCTGGCGTCGTTTAAGCCGTTGTTCACGGCGCATGAGAGGGCGGCTGTTCCGCCCGTTATCACAATCTAAACAACCGTGAGCCGCCGGCGGCCGCGTAGGCGCCGCCGTTTGAGGACTGCGCGCCCTCCCTTGGTGGTCATGCGCTTACGGAAGCCGTGGTCTCGTTTCCGAGGGATTCGCTTGGGTTGGTAAGTTCTTTTGGGCATGAGATCAGCACTGGGAAAGGGCTTCGCAGCCTAGGATGGGGTACGTCCGTCCCGCGGGAGGAGAAGTGCTCCTAGTATAGGAGACGATGTGGAAGGGGCAATCGTGGGCCTCGGTTGAAGCGCATTGGCACGGCTATTTCGATCCGCGCTCCGCCCTAGCTCAAGTTGAGCAGAGTTGGCTCGGGAGCGTCGCGATAGATGAACTGGTACCAGGCGTAGTTTTGAAGCACCCGACGAAGGTATTCGCGAGTTTCACTGTAACCAACGCGCTCAAAGAAGAGGTCAGGGTCAATCCCATAGTTGCCCCCGGACCAGCGCTCGGCGTTGCCGGGTCCTCCGTTGTAGGCCGCGAGGGCGATCCAAGTTGCTTGGGCGAAAGAGTCGAGCTGTTTCCCCAGGTAGTACGCGCCATAGGCGATTGAGTGTTCGGGTCGGAACAGGAGCTCAACCTTAAACTCGTCGTCATCCAGAGCGGCGGCTATGTCGGCGGCTGTGGGGGGAATGGCTTGAGTCAGCCCCAGGGCGCCGGCTGCCGAGCCTGCGTTTGGGTCGAAGTGGCTTTCCTGACGGATCAACGCTTGGAGCAGCAGCGGGTCGATGTTTCTCTGGCTGGCTTGTTCGTTAACGAGGTCGGACCAGCCAAGCGGATAGGCCCAGCGTAAGATTTGTGTCGGTGCGTCGAGCGCGTTGATGGCGGGAACGGCGAGAAGTGCTTCGGCTGCCTCAAGCGTCTGCCTAGTCAGTCCCATCTGGTTCATCTGTTCGGCCAGCCGGTAGAGGCGCCACGGGTCGTTGGTGGCTGCAGCCGTCAACTCGGCGAAGCGGGCCCGCGCTTGGTTGGTGAAACCTGCTAGCTGCAGATCGACGGCGGCTTGCCAAAGCGGCTCGTCGGCGAGGGACATTGGGGTGTTGGGCTGCGGAGCGGAGGCTGCGCGTGGCTCCGAGCCAAGATGGGCTTCAAGCCATGTCACGGCGCGCGAAGCAGCGGAAGCGGCGGCAGTGGGTTGGACGACATCGGCAGTAGCAACTGGGACATGGATGGCGTTGCTCTGGGCCCCCGCCGCACGCAAGCCGACGTAGCTAGTTGGGTCGATGTTTCGTGCCTGTGAGTACGCGAGCATGGCCCCCGCGAGGTCACCAGCCGCCTGACGGGCCTTGCCGAGCCAGAGCCAGGCGCGCTGCTTGGTTTCGGGTGACCAGGCGCCAGGAATGACCGCCAGCAAGCGCTGCTGAGAAAGGGTCCAGTCGCCGTGCTCATAGGCTGCGATACCTGGGCGCACGGCGGCTCGGGCTGCGAACTCGGAGCGGGGGTAGCGCTCGGTGAGCTGTTGGTAGTAGGAGGCCGCGATCTCCCCATAACCGTGCTGATCGAGCAGAAGGGACGCCCACCAGAGAGCGTTGTCCGCTAGGGCTCCCCCGGGGTCGAGCGTTGCGGAGAGCAGATAGTTGTCGATGGCGGTGCTGTCATTGCCGAGATCTTCGTCGATCGCCGCGAGGTAGTAGCGTGCGAAGCCTTCTTGAGCGGGTGGCAGATCACGTTCCAGGTAGCTACTGAAGATGCTGTGCGCAGCGCGCAGATCAACCTGGCGATAGAGCAGCAGCCCCTCTGCGTTAGGCGGGAATTCGATCTGGCGGGCTATGGCATTGCGATAACCATCGGCGGCATGTGCGTTTGAAGGGTGCTGCTGGACGAGGTCGATCCAGGTTTCGGTTGCACCGGCGACGTCACCTTCGATCCACAGAACTTCCGCGATTCGTCTTAGAGCGAGAGCAGAGTCATTAGGCCATGGTGAGATAGAATGGAGCTCTCTATAATGGTGTTTAGCCTTCGAATACTCTCCTAAGGACTCATAGAGGAGCCCTATCTCGAGTAATGAAGCTTCGACATCCCAGTTCGGCGCGTCGGGATCCTCGATCACCGCGCGGTAAGCGGTGATAGCGGCAGGTGTGTCGTTGAGTTCGACCCAGAGCCGGGCCGACTGTAGGTGCACGGACGAGGCTGCTTTTCCCCCGGCTTCGAGATAGGCGGCGTAGGCAGCGATGGCGCCAGCCGAATCGCCAAGCGCTGCGAGCGAGCGAGCTGTCAGGAGTCGCCGAACTTGTGTCTCATGATGGGGTATTGCGCTGAATTCGAGTTGAGCGAGGATCTCTTCGGCCTCAGTGGGACGATCCAGGTCCAGCAGTAAGCGGGCTTGGCGCAGGCTGGCATCGATCCGCTGTGGACCCGTGAGTCGGTCGCTGTCGAAGATCAGTACATCGGCGCGCAGCGCAGCGGCCCACTCCCAGAGGCCGCGGTGCTCGAGTGCGGTTGCTTCGGTGAGTAGAGCCAGAGCGGTCGCCGCCGCTTTGTCCTCGGGGACGTGATCGCTGGAGGCGTGTGGTCTGGGGACGTGGATGGTTTGCTCGGCGACGGTGGTTGATTCGTCTGGGGCTGACGGAATTGCCCGGGATGCTGTGTCGTCAGAACCAGAGCAAGCGACGATTATTGTCAGGAGAGCGAGCGACGGTCGAAGTGATATTCGTGCTATGCGCAGGTGCCTGGCCTTTGACCAAAAAAAAGGCGTGATGGTACGGTGGGATCTACATGGTTTTGGGTTTGGTCGGGAAAATCCGCGAAGAACGTCAGGCACCGTGTCTCGCACCTACCGCCCTGGAGCCCACAGGCACTTTAACTTGCCACCCCGCCGACTGCGTTACGATAAACAGCAGGTGATCGCGTGTCCATGAACGCGCCATTCCAAGGTTGGGTCGAGGTTGACCTTGACGCGCTCGATCACAATATCTCCCGCCTGAGGGCCATGGCTGATGGTGCTGAGCTAGGCGCGGTGGTGAAGGCCAATGCCTATGGGCATGGTGCGCTGGCGATCGCCGAAGCATCGATGCGGGCGGGAGCCGGCCGGGTCTGCACATACAACCTGGACGAGGCTTCGGAGCTGCGCATGCTGGGCTTTCGGGGACCGATTCTAGTGCTGGGACGCATCTTCCCCGACGATGCTGCGCGAGCTGTGCAGCTGCGCGTGGCCGTGACCGTTTCGAAATTGAAGACGGCGGAGGCCCTGGGGCGCGAGGCACTGGCACATCGTGTGCGCACGAATGTCCATGTGAAGATTGAGGCAGGACTAAATCGCCTAGGGCTACCGCCGGACGACGCACTGCCTTTCATCGATCATGTGCGATCAATAAAGGGGCTGGCACTTGAGGGTGTCTACACACACTTTCCCAGTGCTGATGGTCCGATTGCTGCTGGTTCCGACGGGTCGGACACGGAGCAGCGCTTCGAACGCTTCGTCGCGCTCGCGGATCAGGCGGCGGTTCCGTTGCGGCACGCGGCGAATACGGCGACGCTGCTGCGCTATCCGCAGATGGCGCTCGACCTCGTTCGGGTGGGGATAGGGCTGTATGGGATTTCACCGGGCGCGGTCGAGGATGACCCGTTCTCGGGAAGTTCACTGGAACTCCAACCGGTGCTTGCGTGGAAAGCGATGTTGGTGGACGTACACGATGTACCGCAGGGCGAGTCGGTCTCATACGGGGCGACCTGGACCGCCGAGCAGGACTCACGCATCGGAGTGGCAGCCGTTGGATACGCTGACGGTTACAGGCGCGCGTTGTCGAACAAGGGATCGATGCTGGTACAGGGCGTGCGTGTGCCCGTCGTGGGGGCTGTCTGTATGGACATGTGTATGGTCGACCTGAGCGATGTGCCAGCGGCGGCTGTAGGCGACGAGGTAACCTTAATCGGTACGCAAGGCTCAGAGCGGATTTTAATGGAGGAAGTTGCAGAGCAGTGCGACACGATTCCGCATGAGATCTCGACTGGGATCGGAGACCGACCTGCCAGAGTTTATCAGCGAGCAGGATCTCCAGTGGCTGTGCAGAGCAAGCTCGATCGCGCGCCAATCGCCACATCAGCTGCGACGGCTCGCGACGCGGTTGTCGCGGCGGGTGGTCGCTAGCTCACTGTGGAGCAATCCTGGGCAGACTCGTTGGTGGCGAGTCGCGTGTACTGGCCGATTCGCTAGTATGACGGCCAGCGACGGCTTTCAGAATTAGCCTCTTGCAGGGCGAATGCCATGACGATGTTCCACGCGCTTCTCCATCGCAGCTCAGCGTTGACCCTCGTACTCACGCTGACGGTGATCGCTTCGCTCATGTTCGTTCAGCCGACTGCGGCCGATGAGTTGGTGCAATCTGATCCACCCGCATCGGGCATGATCGACCATGCCCCGAAAGCCATTTTGCTCACCTTCGACGAGCCATTGCTGCTCGAGCCTGGTGCCAGCATCGCGAAGATGGTTAACGAGGTGGGCGTGCGTGTCGACGACGGACAGGCTGAGATCTCCGGGTACAGTGACCGCAGTTTGCTCGTGCGACCAAAGTACGGGATGGAGCTGGAGGGCAAGGTCTCTGTGGTCTACGCCGTTACCTTTGCATCTGGTGAATCGGGCGATGGCGCCATTGAGTTCACGGTCGACCCGGAGTTTGAGGCTGAAGCCGAACCGTCGGATGGCCCCTCGACGCCGTCGACTGACCAGGGCATCGTGCTCTGGACGCTGGCGATTCTTGCGGCGACGGCTCTGTTCGTATCGGGGGCGTACTATCTGCGTTTCGCGACTGACAATGCTCGGAGCAGCCTGGAAGCTTCCGGCGAGGACCACCACTAACCTGTTTCGCCGCTGGCCAATCCAAGTCGCTTCAGCCGAACGCTGTGTCATGCTCCGGGTCGGGTCCGCCGTCGGCGGCTGAGTGGCTATTCGTCGAAGTCATCATCTTCGCCGGGGACGATTCCTGGGATGGTGGCATCCATATCGCCGCGGTGCTTGAGGGTATGCTCAGGCAGGTCGGCGATGCGAGTCCGCAGGGCGTCGACTTCGGTGCTGGAGGTGTTGGCTAGCCCGACTGCGACGACGCCGGAGTCGCGCAAAGATTGCAAGAACGGTGCCGACGCCTCGGGTTCGACTGGGACGGCGGCGGGGGCACCCGTGAGCATGACGGTACGGCGCAGCGCGAGCATCGTCGTTACAGGTAGCGGGTCGTGGATCCCGGTGAGAACGATCAGGACGGGTCGCAAACTGCCGATGGCGCGCAGCTCCGCTTCGTCGGCGTCAAGCGCGACGCGAACGCAGTATTCCAGTTCGTCATTGAGCAGGGCATCGGCGTTGGTTGTGGTGGGGTCGAAGACGACGAAACCTGCGCCAGCTTCATGGCTGGCGGCGGCGCTGGCGCTGGTGAGTGTGCTCGGCTGGAAGCCGATCGGGATAGCGCCTGCGGCGACGGTAGCTTCTGCAACGGACTCCGCCTCGCGGACGACGTGCACGTCGGCACCTGCGGAATCGGTCCCGATGCTGACAATCAGTAGACCGCGTTTGGGTTGGTTCGCACCGCTTGCAGCACCGGAGCCACCACTGAAGCCAAGGCTTCGGCCGCCGTGGCGGCGCGTGGAGCGGATTACATCGGAGAGTTTGGTCATCGGCTCGCTGCTTTCGACTGGTCGTGCGGGGGAAGAGAGGTGAGACCGATCGTACGGATGCCGTGATCACTCGGTCAATCACTACCGGGAAGTGGTTCGACGCGGATCCGCCGTTGAGTTAGGGTGCCGTCGGTCTCGGCTTCGTCCTGGGGCCTCAGTATGAAGCAGCCAAGGCGAATCGAAGTCTTTGATAAGACTG
>CAZZMQ010000079.1:9755-11404 GCA_964655365.1 uncultured Dehalococcoidia bacterium
GGGGCCGCTGTATGAAGCAGCCATGGCGAGCGGAAGGAACCATCATGGATGCAGCAGAATGGTTGGCTCGTCCGTTCGGCGAGGGCAATATTGACTGGGCATCGGTGCCGTTGCGGATCGTGTTGGGAGTGATCTTTGTCGATGCAGGGGTGGGCAAATTTCGTCGCGGGATCGACGGATTCGGCACATGGTTGGAGAGTCTGGGGTACCCGATGGGACGGAGGCTGGGTCCGCTGGTAGCCACGACAGAGATCGTGGGCGGCCTCTTTTTGTTGGCTGGGTTACTGGTGTCGTGGATAGCGATCCCATTGGTGCTGAATATGGTGGTGGCGACGTACACCAACAAGGTCAAAGAGAAGCTGCCCTTCCAGGGTGGTAGCGAGCAGCAAGGATATGAACTGGATGTGCGCTTGGTGGGAGCGTGCGTGGCGTTGATTCTACTCGGGGCTGGGCCGGTATCGATTGATTCGGTCTTCTAGGATTTGGGAGCGGTTAGGAAGTGCGGGCTAGGCCGGTGAGGAAGAAATCGGTGCTGGCGTCCGCAATCTCGGGTAACGAGCGTTGGCGCATGAGTTGTGTTAGGGAGATCGGCGCGAAGAGGGCGTAGAGCAATCCGACAGCATGATCTACATCGAGGTTGTCGCGGAAATGTTCCTGGTCGATGCCGCGCTCGATCACACGAGCGATTTGAGAGCCGATCTGTTCCGAGGCGAAGGCCTCGTAGAGTGGGGCGGGAGCGCCGCCGCTCATCAGCGCGAGAAAGAGCTGTCCGTACTCTTCGATGAGTCGATAGCCAGCTTGGACGATGCTGGACAGCGAGGACCGAGCGTCGTCGATCTGGGAGGCGCGATCGAGCTCGCGCAGGATGGCCTGGCCGAGTTCGTCGGCGATAGCCTGAGTGAGGGCGTCTTTGCTGGGGAAGTGACGATAGAGGGTGCCGACGCCGACGCCGGCACGGGACGCTATCTCGGTCATCTCACCTTGTAGCCCGCGTTCGCAGAAGACGGCGCGCGCGGCGGTCAGTAAGCGTGCCCGGTTATGGCGCGCGTCGGCCCGTCCCTGACGCTCTTCCGTAGATGTGTTGGGGACGGGTGTGGTGCTGGTGGAAAGGTCTGACGGCTCTGTCACAGGCACCAATCATACCATCGTTGACGGAATAGGAATTCCGATTCAGGATCGGCATCGGACGATATACGAGGAGGGCTGCGTGTTGGATTGGTGGGCAAGGTTCACCGTGCGGCGGCGGTGGTGGGTATTGGCATTCAGTTTGGTTGTTGTGGTGGTCCTGGGCGTCGCATCGAGTCGATTCGGTGGTGAGTTCAGCGACAATGTTCGGCTCCCCGGTTCGGAGTCGCAACGTGCGTTTGACCTACTGGAGGAGCGCTTCGCGCGTCAGGCTGGCGTCGATGCGCGTGTCGTCTGGACGGTCACGGATGAGCTCGGTGTGGACGATGTTTTTTCACCGGCGGTTCAAGAGCCAGTCGAGGCATTGCTATCTGATCTGGAGATGCTGGATGGGGTGGAGTTCGTCACGAGCCCGTACTCGAGCGGGGTCAACGTCTCGGATGATGCGCGTGCAGCCTTTGCGACGGTGCGCTTCCGAGGACAGCAGGGTGATGTGCCGGAGACGAGTGTAGAGCTCTTGCTCA
>CAZZMQ010000080.1:0-4108 GCA_964655365.1 uncultured Dehalococcoidia bacterium
CCAGCCGTCTGCGGTCAGAACCGCAACAGTGATATCGGAACAGGCGCATTCCCCTCCGAACACCCGCGATGGGTCGTAGGTGGCGGTCACTGTGCTCGCCCGCGCTAGTGTCTGCCCCACCGGCGCGATGGCGTAGACCTCACTGACCAGGGTCCCCAGCGAACCGGGTGGGCCCTCGGCCCCGCTTGCTTTGCTCCATTCAACCGACTCCTTCAGGGCTCCTGGGGTAACAGCGATGGAGTCCTGACCATCGCCGGAGAGCAAGGTACCGCCCGCGCTGCCGATCGCCTTCCCCTCCGCCGAACTCTCAGGCATCGTCGCCGCTCCGGGAAGAGAGCGGCCGGCGCCCCCATCACCACCGGCAGCCGGGCCGCAGGCGGCCATCAGTGTGCAGATCAGGGCGACGAAGGCGAGGAGGGGTGGTCGCATACGGCTACCAAGTATCAATGTTTGGCCGACGTCCGCGCCGAATGGGGTCCGGGTTCTCGCAGGCACTCAGTCCACGCACGATGTAGCGTCGCGTCTCGACGGGATCAATGACGCCATCATTTTCATGAACGGAGGAGGAGTTGATTGCGCTACCGCGTCTGTACATCTCGGCCAATAGCGACTCGTAGCGCTCCGCTCGGGCCTCGATATCCTCAATCGCCGCCCGCTCCGCACGATGGGAGAGACGGACTGCCGCCTCCAAATTCATCCCACCTATCTCAGCAGTAGGCCAGGCCAAGGCGAAGAGCGGAGCGCGCGAGCTGCCGGTCATCATCGCTTGTGCCGCCAAGCCGTAGGATTTACGCATGATCAGTGTGAAGCGTGGTGATCGAGCATTGGCTAGGGTCACGAAGACGTTGTTGCACTTTCGGGCCAGGCCAAGGCGCTCCACATCCGGGCCCACCATCATGCCAGTCGTGTCCACGAGCACGAAGATGGGGATGTTGAAGCCGTCGCAGAGCTGAGCAAACCGGCAGAGCTTGTCCGCACCCGGGCCGTCGACGGCGCCGCCTAAATGCTCGTTGTTGTTGGCGATGATGCCCACCGGATGCCCCTCGATCCGCACGAGGGCAGTGATGATGCCTACGCCAAACTCAGCTCGTAACTCCAGCACCGACTCGGTGTCAGCGAGCAGCTCAATGACTTTGCGCACGCTGAATGGGCGCTTACGGTTTTCCGGAATAACGTGACGCAGCTGACGTTGGTCCGCACACTCCCATTCGGTGATGGCCCCTTGGAAATAGGAGAGATACTTCTTGGCCGCCACGATCGCCTCCGCCTCATCATCGACGAGAATGTCGACGCTCCCCGCAGGACCTATATCCGACATGGGTCCGATCTCCTCAGGCGTGAAAAGTCCTAGCCCACCACCTTCGATGGTGGCGGGGCCGCCCATCCCAATGTTGGCGTCCCGTGTGGCGATAATGCAGTCCGTGAGACCGAGGATCGAAGCATTGCCAGCGAAGGTGCGTCCCGCCGTGATGCCGATCATCGGGACCGTGCCGCTTAGACGCGCCATCATGTCGTACGTGGGCGTCCACTGGCCACCGGCCGAGACATCACCGAAGTCGGTGTCGCCGGAGCGGCCGCCCGCCCCCTCGGCCCAGACGATCAGCGGGGTCGCCTGCTCATCCGCGAACTTAATGATGCGGTCCGTTTTTTGATGCCCCATCATGCCCTGCGTACCGGCCCACACGGTCTCGTCGTACATGGCGACCAGTGCGGTAGCGCGATCGTCAGGGAAGAGTTCGCCGTTCACGCTGCCAATACCCGTGATCATGCCGTCGCCCGGCGCCCGGTGCCGCATCTCGTCGTCCGACATGATGCGGTGGCGGGCTGGGAGGACGAGTTCGCCCAGTTCGACCCAGCTGCCCGGATCGACCAGATCAGCCAGACTCTCTCTCTGGGTGCGCTTGCCCTTCGCATGGCGGCGAGCCACAAGTTCCTCGCGATTCGCATCTGCGCCCATCGCACGCGCATCAAAGAGGCGCTGGAGGTCAGGGCGGACGTAATCGATGTCGATTTGTTCCTCTGACTGCTCCACCGGGGCGCCCACATCCGCCGCCTCGATGAACGCGAGCGGGTGCCCCTCGTAGACGATGTCGCCGGACGACACGGTCAGTTGGCGCAAGATGCCGCCGATGTCCGACCTGATTTGATGCTCCATCTTCATAGAGTCCATTACGAACATATGCTGGCCTTCGCGAACCGGATCGCCTGCTGCGACAAGCACCTCAACGATCGTTCCCTGAAGCGGGGAGAGAACCGGCTCCGTATTGGGCGGCCCGACGATCGTAGGCGCGGGCTGCGTGCCCGGTGTCGCATTGCCCCCCGCATTGCCCCCCGCCTGCGTGAATGCCGCGGAACGCGTACCGCCCCCCTCACGAAAGTAGTTCAGCCCGGCCAGGGGGTCGCGGGTATCGAGTTGTGCGCCGGCAAAGCCGCTGTCGGGCGTCGCAGGCACGGTCGCGTCCCCACTCTCCTCCTCCACAAGTTCGTCCCAATGAGCGTCTACCCACGCGGTCGAGATCTCACCGCTGGCGAAGTCGGGGTGGGCCAAGGCGGTCTGAAGAAAGCCGAGATTCGTGTCAACACCGTCGATGCCGAATTCGTTGAGAGCCCGCCGGGCGCGGGCAATCGTCTCTTCAAAGTCGGCGCTAGGAGCGTGAGCGATGACCTTGGCTAGCAGGGAATCGAAGTTAGGGTTGGTGGCATAGCCCGCGTAGCCGTAGGAGTCGACGCGCACGCCGGGGCCGCTAGGCGGATCGAAGCGGTGCAGCACGCCGCCGGAGGGCCGGACTTCGCCGTCTGCAAGCATCCGCTCCATGTTCACGCGTGCTTGAATAGCGAAGCCCCGCGCCGGGGGAACCTCGGGCTGGGTAAGCCCCACCTCGGCCAAACTTTCCCCCCCAGCAATGCGTAGTTGGGCCCGCACGAGATCGACGCTTCGCACCTCCTCCGTCACGGTGTGCTCCACTTGCAAACGCGGATTGGCTTCTATAATAGCGAAGTCCGAGGAGTCGTTTGCAGCGACCAAGAACTCAAAGGTGCCCAGGCTGCGATAGTCGACCTCCGAGGCGAGGCGCAGCGCCGCCTGAGCGATGGCCTCGCGCGCCGCGGTGTCCAGCGCAGGGCTAGGGGCCCATTCGACCACCTTCTGGTGACGACGCTGCAAGCTGCATTCCCGCTCACCCAGGTGTGCCAACGAGCCACGGCCATCGCCCAAGACCTGGATCTCAATATGGCGTGCGTGGGGTAGCAGCCGCTCGACAAACACGGTATCGACGCCAAAAGCGGCGCCAGCCTCCGAGCGACAGCGTGCATAGGACTCCTCGATCTCGACACTGGACCGTACGATGCGCATTCCACGGCCGCCACCCCCGGCAACCGCCTTGATCAGCATTGCCTGACCCTCTGGAAGCGCCTCGAAGAACTCCTGCGCGCCCGCTAGATCCACGGGTTGAGAGCTCCCCGCGATTAGCGGCACGCCAACCCGATCCGCCAGATCGCGGGCGCGGACTTTGTCGCCAAACAGTTCAAGCGTCTCCACCGTCGGCCCCACGAAGGTGAGACCAGCGTCGCCGCAGCGACGGGCGAACGCAGCACTCTCGGCAAGGAAGCCGTAGCCGGGATGGATAGCATCACATTCACTGGTGAGAGCAGCTGAAACGACCGCCTCAATATCGAGGTAAGCGGCCGCGCCAATTCCAGGGAGTTCCTGAACCACATCGCAGCGTTGTAGGTGGAGGGAGGCGGCATCGTCCTGGGAATGAATTGCCACGGTGGACAGGTTCATCTCCTGTGCCGCCCGGGCCACTCGAATGGCGATCTCACCCCGGTTTGCAATTAACAATTTCCGGATAGCCATGCGAATCCCCTTGTCTAGGATCGAGAAAACCACGTCTCGGTGGAATGCGAATCCGGTCGCGAGCGGCTGATCGACTCTAGCTACGGATACCTAGTATGCACCAGAAGACATGTCCGGTCTTTCTCTCGAATTAGGCCTGGAAGAACCCAACGGGCCTAACGCCGCAACTGCCGTCGCTGAAGAGTTCGTCAACCAGGTCGACCTGGTCGACCTGGAGGAAACTGAGGGCGCCCAGCGAGGCGATGGGCGCAC
>CAZZMQ010000080.1:4164-7013 GCA_964655365.1 uncultured Dehalococcoidia bacterium
ATGGGGAGCGCATGTGCGAGCTACGAGGATGAGAACTTGAGATTCCTTGCCCATGCGCTCCTACGCTTACCACGTATCCATGTATTGAGCGCGGCCACGGCGAATGGGATGGGGATTGGGACAAGCCTTTAATCCTTGCACGAGCCGATGGCGGGTCTCGGCTGGATCGATGACATCGTCCAGTTCGAAGGTCGACCCCACGTTGAGGGCACCGCCACTTTCGTAGGCCGCGTCCAGCAGTCGCTGGTACTCTTGGGCCCGCTCATCCACGTCCTCGATCGCGGCCAGGTGGTCGCGATAGGAGAGCTGGACGCCGGCCTCACGATTCATGCCGCCATGCTCGCCCATGGGCCACACAACCGTGAAGTACCCCGCCAGGGAGCTGCCGGTCATCATCGCCATCGACCCCAGCGCGTAGCCCTTGCGCAAGATCACGTTGAACCGCGGTGTCTTGAGATTGGCCCCGGTCACGAACAAGCGGGCGCAATGGCGGATCAGTCCGGTCTTCTCAACATCCGGTCCCACCATCATGCCCGGAGTATCGACCAGATTGATAATGGGGATGTTCCAGGCATCGCAGAGCTGCCAGAAACGCGCCACCTTGTCCGCACCGGGGCTGTCGATCGCGCCACCGATATACTCGTTGTTATTGGCCGCAAGGCCAAAGGGGTGCCCTTCGATCCGGATCAGGGCCGTGACCATGCCCACCCCGAACTCCGGCCGTAGTTCCATCACAGAGCCCTCGTCCGCAAGCAGATGGATGAGCGTTCGGACGTCGAACGAGCGCATGCGATTTTCGGGGATCACGTGCCGCAAGAGGCGCTGGTCGGCGCAACTCCATTCATCAATTGGCCCCTGGAAATATGACAGCATCTGCTTGGAGGCACCGATCAGCGCATCCTGGTCCTTGACAACCAGATCGATAGAGCCGGCCGGGGCGATGTCCGAGATGGGACCCACCTCCTCCGGCAAAAACGCGCCCATACCACCACCTTCGATCGTGGCGGGCCCGCCCATAGCCACGAGTGAGTCTTCCGTCGCGATGATGAGATCGGTCACGCCGAGGATCGCGGCGTTACCGGCGTAGCACCAGCCAGCAACGGTGCCGATCATGGGAACTTTGCCGCTAAGGCGGCACATACGATCCCAGGTGCGTTCGGTTGCACCGAAGCCTCGCCCCTCAAATGAATCGCTGTCGCCGGAGCGCCCACCTGCCCCCTCGGCATGGAAGATCAGTGGAGTGGAGAGCTCGTTGGCCAGATCCATCATGCGATCCGTCTTTTCGTGCCCACGCCCACCCTGAGTACCGGCGAAAACGGTGTCGTCATAGGAGACGAACATAGTGCGCGCACGGAATTCATCGAAATGCTTACCGTTGACCGAGCCAATCCCCGCCACCAAGCCATCGGCGGGTGTCTTCTGGCGTAACTCCTCCAGCGATCGCCGCCGTCGCTGCTTGGCGGTGGCCAAACCTCCGTACTCGACGAACGTACCTGGATCGAACAACATCTCAATGTTCTCTCGTACGGTGCGCCGGCCGCGGCTATGACGCCGATCGACAGCCGCCGGACGATTCTCATCCAGCAGGTACTGCCGGCGCTCGAACAACGCTGCCAACTCGGGTCGGATGTAGTCCAGGTCGATCTCACCCTCACTCTGGTCGATGGCCTCTCCTACCTCGGCAGGTTCGACGAAAAAGAGGGGATGGCCCTCGTAAACAGTGTCCCCCACAGTCACCGTCACCTGGCGCAAAATACCTCCGAAGGACGCCTTGACCAGATGCTCCATCTTCAACGCACTCATGACCGCAAGGAGTTGACCCACACGCACCTGATCGCCCCTCCGACGTGCAACTCCATAATTGTGCCCTGTAGCGGAGCTCCCACCGGATCGGTACCAGGCGGCCCCACGACGGTTTGCTGATCCGACATCGAGGCCTGTCGCGTCCCCTCCCCCTGGCGAAAGAAGTTCAGAGAAGCGAGCGGGTCGCGCGTATCAATCTTGGCTCCCGCACCGCCACCCCCGGAAACAGCATCGTCGGTCTCAGTCGCTGCGGCGGCTAGGTCCTCGATATGGTCGTCCACCCAGCGGGTATAGATCCCGCCATCCGTGAAATCGGGATGCGCCAGCACATTGTGTAGAAAGCCTAGGTTGGTTTCGACGCCCGCGATCTCGAACTCGTCAATAGCCCGCTGGGATCGGCGCACCGCTGCTTCAAAGTCTCCGGTCGGCGCATGTGCCACTACTTTCCCGAGCAGTGAGGCGAAGTGAGGGGACGTCGTGTATCCCGCGTAGCCCATCGTGTCCACGCGTACCCCCGGTCCCGATGGCATGGTAAATGCCGTGATCAGTCCTCCGGAGGGCAACACGCTCCCGTCCGGCTGCATGCGCTCCATATTGACGCGCGATTGAATCGCGAAACCACGAGGAGTCGGTATCTGTGATTGCTCCAAGCCCACGACCTCCAGCGAATCGCCGCCGGCGAGTCTCAGCTGTGCCTGGACCAGATCGATTGCGAGGACCTCTTCCGTCACTGTGTGCTCCACCTGTAACCGGGGGTTCGCCTCGATGAAGACAAAGTCTTCAGCCGTAGACGCGTCAACGAGAAACTCGAAAGTGCCCAAGCTGCGGTAGCGCGTGGCCGTGGCCATGCGTACCGCCGCCGCCGCGATGCTCGAGCGGAGGTCGTCGTCTAGGACCGGGCTGGGAGCGATCTCCACCACCTTCTGATGGTGGCGCTGCACGCTGCATTCGCGCTCGCCAAGCTGGCTGACTGCACCAAGCCCATCCCCCACGATTTGGATCTCAATGTGCCGCGCCCGTTCGATCAAACGCTCGACGAACACATC
>CAZZMQ010000080.1:7023-11316 GCA_964655365.1 uncultured Dehalococcoidia bacterium
GGGTTGCCGAACGCCGCCTCCGCCTCGGAGCGACAGCGAGCATACGCGGCCGCCAGTTCGGCGGCTTCGCGAACCACCCGCATCCCGCGGCCCCCGCCCCCGGCAATTGCCTTGATCAACATGGCTCCGTCCGAGCCAAGTTCGTGAAAGAAAGCCTCAGCCTCCTGCAGCGTGACTGGCCCGGCGCTACCCGGCAGCACTGGGACGTCCTGATCGACAGCGAGGGAGCGCGCCCGTGCCTTATCACCGAAGAGCTCGAGTGCCTCAACACTGGGACCTACGAAGACCAGTCCCTCTACCTCGCAGCGCCGTGCGAACTCGGAATTTTCTGATAGAAATCCGTAGCCCGGGTGGACGGCATCACAACCACTTGTCACGGCCGCGGCGATCACCTGATCGATATCGAGGTAAGCGGACGCCCCCACCCCGTCCAGTGCCACGGCCTGGTCCGCGCTACGGACGTGCAACGCGCCAGCGTCGTCGGAGGAGTAGATCCCGGCCGTTTTAATTCCCAGCACGGTCGCCGCCCGCATCACGCGGATTGCGATTTCCCCCCTATTCGCAACCAGCAGCGTATGCAGACTCATAACGTCACCTCGATATAACGGTCCGCTCGAATACTCACGCGACCATACCGGCGCTTGTACTCAGGGGGTAGGTAGTCGGACTCCCGCTGAACCCAAGTAACAGTTCATCCCGGAACGAACTATCCAATGCCTCAATCAGACTTCATCGAACTCTGAGAGCCCCTTGCGAGGGCAAGAGCAATATTTGGACCGTCGTGAAAGGGCTGTCCGAACCTAAGGGGATGCGACCTTGCTGAACTGTTTGGATGGAAGCGTTCCGAGGGCGGGTGCCCAGCCCGGGTCTGGCTGCGGCGGGTGGGCGACGAGCCAGGACTCGTCGATTGCCACGCCGAGTCCTGGGGCGGTTGGGACGGGCAGGAAACCATCAGCCTGGACAGGGAATTCGCCGATGCAGGCGTCCTGGAACCAGGCCCGTGTACCGCCCTCGTGAATCATGAAGTTGGGGATCGAGGCGTCTACATGCAGTGCCGCTAGGACGTCCATCGGCCCATGGATGGCGTGCGGCTGAACCCCAACATATTGGGCTTCAGCCAACGCCGCGATCCGTTTCAGTTGGCCAATGCCACCCGACTGGATGACATCGGGCTGAATCATGGCGACGATCTGGCGCTGAAGCAGGTCGAAGAACGTGAAGGGACTGTAGATCCTCTCGCCGGTGGCAATGGGGAGGCTAATAGAGCGCGCCACTTTTTCCATGGCATCAAGATTCTCGAAGGGGACCGGTTCCTCGTAGACGAAGGGGCGGTACTCCTCTATCGCGTTGCCAACGCGGATCGCTTCCGCGGGGGTCAGTCGCCCATGCACCTCGACGAGTAGCTCAACCTCGAAGCCGACGGCGTCGCGAACGGCAGCGAAGGTATCGATGGCCTTGCGCTCGGCTTCGTAGCTAATAAACAGGCCACGATGATCGAAGGGATCACCTTTCAATGCCGTGAAGCCTTTCGCCAACTGACTCAGCGCGAACTCAGCGGCGCTCTCCGGTGAGGGCCCATCCCAGCGCCCGTAACACCAAATCTGATCGCGCAACTTGCCACCCAACAGCTCGTAAACGGGGACGCCGAGCGCCTGGCCCTTGATGTCGTACAACGCCATCTCGATCCCGGCAGCAGCAGAATTCTGAATCGGTCCTCCTCGGGCAAAGGGTCGATGGTGCATAGTCTGCCAGCATTCCTCAATGCGGAATGGATCTTCTCCGATCAGGAGCGCGCCAAATTCCTCGACCATCTTCACGACGCCCATGGGACCACAGGTCGCATCTCCCCACCCAACAATGCCTTCGTCCGTCTCAACTTTGACGAAAACGAAGTTCCAGGGGGGGAAATTGAACATCGGATGGGCCGTAACGTCAGGCGCGGCGGGGATTGCCGAGATAGCTGTGATCTTCATGTCGGGGCCTCCTCTTCGAAGCAGGACACTATCAGAGCCTGCCAACGATCGGAACGGCGGTGAAACGGCCACGCGTCATGATCATCGCGCTGCGCTGCACTGGATCACAAGTTGTGATTACCTGGGCCTCGCGAATTTGCCTGAATGCCCCGGGGAATCGTGGATCCTGGCGAAGCTTGGCACGACCCGTACATACTCGCGCTGGTCGCAAAAGTAGAAGAGGTAGGCAATCGTCGAACGTGATCTCGGGAGCACTCCCGTCCCACGTCATGCGCTGCTAGCCGAAGATTCGTGGCTGGGAATCCACGGAGGAAAGTTAGATACCGTAGTCTCTCCCCCAAACTGATGGATGAAGCCTCAGGAGGAACCCACGTGACAAAGAAACTCCACGGCAAGGTCGCGATCATTACCGGTGGCAACAGCGGAATTGGTGCCAGCACTGCGCATCTTTTCGCACAGGAAGGCGCCAAGGTGATCTTGATGGCTCGGCGGACGGCGGAAGGGACGGCCGTGGCGCGGGCTATCCGCGACGGCGGAGGCGAAGCATCATTCATCGCATGCGACGTGGGCGACGAGGATTCGGTCAGAACGGCGGTCGACCAAGCTGCAGAGACCTACGGAGCAGTTCACCTTCTGTTCAACAACGCCGGCGGCGGGGCCGGTAGTCACTTTCCCGACGAGCCCACCGACGAGTGGAATCGTGTGATCGGGGTCAACCTAACTGGAACATTCCTCGTGAGCCGCGCGGTCTGGCCACACCTCGTTGCTGCCGGGAGTGGGGCGGTAGTGAATATGTCGTCGCTCGCAGCACAACGCGGATTTAGCCCCCATATGTTCGAAGAGTTCGGGGCGACGTCCTCGTCGTACTACGCCGCCAAGGCTGGTGTTGACGCACTAACTCGATATATGGCGGGCGTTGGTGGGTTGCACGACATCCGCGTTAACTGCGTTCGTCCGGGACAGATCATTACGCCGGGCGCAACCGGCGGATCGTTTGACGATCCCGCCGGTGGCCACCACGTCTTCGAAAAGATGTTCAACTACGCACAAATCGTGAAGGGACCAGGCGTGCCGGAAGATGTCGCGAACCTGGTGCTCTTCCTCTCGAGCGACGACTCGCGCTTCATTAACGGCGAGATCATCAACATCGACGGAGGCGTTGCAGCCAAAATCTGACGGGGGCGTTACAGGCAAGATCTAAAGACAGGCGACCAAAGACCGGCTCGCCGAGTAGGCAGCGACTAAACCGATCCGAACTCACGCACACGGTTGGACGATCATGTGATCGGTAGGGGCGGATTCCATGCTTAGCACCGGGACTCAGCGAGAGTCACGTGGGATCTCTAGCGGGAGGGCACGAAGCGCATCACGAATCCCTCAGGTCCCGATTCGATTTGCCGGACAACGAAAACAGGGGGCAACAATCACCCCCTGTTTTCAGAACCGACCTCGCACTACTCAGTGAAGCTGCAGTGGACTCGAGCCAGAGTCGACCGGGCGCAGCCGCTGCGGTCCCGAATCAGAGTCGACCGGGCGCAGCCGCTGCGGTCCCAAATCAGAGTCGACCGCGCGCAGCCGACTGCAATCATTCTCGGGTTCGATGGCTTGGATTCGACGGTGATCAGGTAGACGGCCCGGAGAATCCACTGCAGCACAGAGCGTTCGGCGCACCACGACCAGTGCCGCTGTCGCCTTGGCTACTTGACTCCCGGGCACAGTAGCGCTGACCGCGGTTTGGTACTGGCCCGGTGGCAAGTGTGCCGCGCTTCCGGTCACGAAAATCTCGACCTTTCTAATCGCGTTATCCAGCACCCGGATCTGGAGGCCTTCCTCCAGGGTTCCTCGAGCGAATCCACCGTGCACCGAGGTTCTCGCTTCTCTCAACACGCGACCGATTTCTTGGTCGCGCACAACGACCTCGCCGGCAGCAAGGGCCGCGCCAGAAATTTGGATCGTGTAGGTCACCAGGCCGGTGGAATCCGATCCGATCGTGGACGGAGCAAAGGAACTCGCCAGAACCGGCAGGCTGGGACCGATAGTGAGGTTCACCCTCGCGGAAACAGACTGCACATTCTCCGCCGATACCCGTGCGATGGTCGTGGCGGAACCCATGGCCTGCGGGATCGCGGTGCCTGTTGCATGCACAACGACTGTTTCATTCTCCTGCAAGCTGCGCAGTCCGAGATCCAACACACGCGCATCATCAATAGGAACAACGACCGGTGCTGAGCCAGTTCTCGCCACGGTCACTTCGCGCATTTGAAAGAATGCCGGGAATCGGTTGACATGCAAACGGACATTCTCTGAATCGCTCGACCCG
>CAZZMQ010000081.1:0-11246 GCA_964655365.1 uncultured Dehalococcoidia bacterium
GACGAGTGTAGATCTCTTTCTAAACATTATCATTAAAAACAAAAGACCTGGATTGGCTATCGAGGCTGGAGGCGAAGCGATAGCGGGATTCGAGGAAGAAGGACCGGGAGAGTCGGAGTTGTTTGGATTGGCTGCGGCGGCGCTGGTGCTGTTGGTGGCGTTTGGCGCGATCATTGCGATGGGGCTCCCGCTGGTGACAGCGCTGCTGGGCTTGGCGATGGGGTTCTTCTTGATTCGTTTCTGCGCGCTGGCGCTCGATATCAGCACGTTCGCGCCGTCATTTGCAGCGATGCTCGGTATCGGTGTGGGGATTGATTATGCGCTGTTTGTCGTGACGCGGTTTCGTGAAGGGCTGGCGGCGGGTGGGAGCATGGAACAGTCGCTGACAACTGCTATCTCGACTGCGGGACGTGCTGTGCTGTTCGCGGGAGTGGTCGTGGTGGCGTCGCTGTTGGGGCTGTACGCGATAGGGATTTCGCTGGTTGCGAATCTGGGCTTGTCGGCGGCGATCGTGGTGGGGACAGCCATGATCGTTTCGATCACGGTGCTGCCCGCGTTGCTGGCGGTGATCGGGTACAACATCGATCGCTGGGCGCTGCCCTTTCTGCGGCCCAGCGCAGTGGGTGATCCGCGCGGGTTTTGGTACCGTTTCAGCCTTCTAGTTCAGCGCCGGGCGACGCTCTTCCTCGTGCTGGGTACGGGTCTTCTGCTTCTACTCAGCGTGCCGTTGCTGGATGTGGAGCTAGGCAACTCAGACGACGGCAATAACCCGGAGCGATTTGCATCGCGGCGGGCCTACGACATGTTAGCCGATGCTTTTGGGGCAGGCTTCAATGGCCCCTTTGTCATCGTCGTGAACGACGCGACGCCGCTTGAGCCGACGGCGTTGGTGCGGTTTCGGAAGGCTGTCTCGCTGGCTCCCAACGTCGATTCGGTATCGAATCCGGGTCTGAGCATAAGCGGTGAGACCGCGGTTTTCACCGTCATTCCGGGCACGGCGCCGCAGGACGAAGCCACCCGAAATTTGGTTCGGCGACTGCGGGCCGAGACGGTGCCTGGAATCCAGGGGCGGTTGCAAGGCACACCGGAGGTATTTGTGGCCGGGGCGACGGCTGCATTCATCGATGTGACGGAGCAAGTGGAATCTCGCCTGGCACCCTTCTTCGTGGCCGTGGTGGGTTTTGCGCTGGTGCTACTCACCGCTGCTTTCCGCTCGGTTGCGGTGCCGATCAAGGCGGCGCTAATGAATCTGATGGCGATTTCCGCCACGCTCGGAGTCCTTGTGGCGATTTTCCAGTGGGGTTGGGGAATGAATTTGCTCGGCATCGATCGGTCGGGCCCGATCGAGTCGTTCTTGCCGATGTTCATGTTCGCCATTCTGTTTGGGCTATCGATGGATTACGAGGTTTTCCTGCTTAGCCGGATCCGGGAGCGTTACCTACAGACCGGGGATCCCAGTGGATCGGTTGCCTACGGCATCAGTGCCAGCGCGCGGGTGATTACGGCGGCGGCAGCGATCTTGGTAACCGTCTTTCTGTCGTTTATCCTGGGCGACTCGCGAGTGATCAAGGAATTTGGACTCGGCATGGCATTCGCGATCTTCATCGATGCGACGCTAGTCCGGCTTGTTCTTGTTCCGGCGGCGATGGAGCTGATGGGTCGTTGGACCTGGTGGATGCCGGCGTGGCTGGACAGGCTGTTACCGGGCATCAGTATCGATACACCCGTCGTGGGATCAACGCTCGGGGTGGAGTCGGCGCCTGAACCCACAGTCCGGTCTTGTCAGCGTTGATTGCAGTGCCGCTAGCCCGAAGCGCCCGGCCGCCGTGCAGCGTGCGCAGTTCGCGACGCCGCGCCCCGGGAAGCAGAATCGTCGCCGTTGCGCTGGGTACTCATGGGGGTGGCGTTGGTGGTGGGGTTCGTTGCGTCCTACCGGCTGCTGGTCGCGATGCAGCGTAATGACTGACGCGCTCTCGCGTTCTGAGTGAACTGAGACGGAGGGCGCCGACGCCGTCGTTACTGAGCCGGGAGGGTTTCTATCTTCGCAGCCTCTGGCTTGGTCAGCACCTCGAGTTGCCAGGCGCTGATTTCACCCTCGATGAGGATTAGCTCGACGGTCCAGGGTCCTTCATCTTTGTTGTCGCTGAAGTTGAATCCAGTGGAGCCAACGCAGTTTGTCCCACTGGTGCAGACTAGACCAACGATGATGCCATCGGCCACCGTATCACCGTCTTCATTGAGGACGCGGATCGTAGCTTGCGCTGCTTCAACTGCGAGGATGCGCGCAACGACCTGAAACTCGCCGTCGTCGTCTTCCACGATTTGGCTAGCGCCGGATTCACCGGGCTGGGTGGCGACTGTAGCCAATCGTGGCACCAGAGAGCCGTCGACGATGTCGCCGCGCAATGCTAGCCCGTGACCGGCGGGCAAGGCTGCCGGTGAGCCGGTCACGGGCGCAGCGTCGGTGTTGAGGCCCGGTGGCTTAGGTGTGCTGAGGGCGCTGAGTGAGATGGCGTAGGGGCCGCCACGGCCGCCGCGCACGTCGTCGATCTGGATCAGGAACATGCCGCCGGTCTCCGACTGCAACGTGAGGGCGGCGTCACTGCCGAGTGGGCCACCGCCGCTGTCGTCATCCACGACGATGCCATCTGGCCCCTCTACCGTGATCATGGTGTCGATTGTGAGGGAGCTGGCGGTGATGGAGACGGATTGCCCGGCTGCGAGTTCGAGGCTAAAGGTGTCGGTGTCGCCCGGGGCGTCAATCGCTCCTTGGAGGGTGTCGCCGATGTTCAGATTCTGGCCATCTTCCGTGTCGGCGAAGAGGGCGAGCTGGTGGGTGGAGAGGAGGTTGTAGGTTGTCTCGAGGCCGCTGGCGTTACCGATCACCATGACATAGGGGCTGGGGCCGCTGAGTGTGATGTCTAGGACTTCCCGGCCGGTGACGGCGTCGTCCTTGCTGAGTAGTAAATTCCCCTCCGCGTCACGGATGGAGATCGAGCCGTCCTGATTTCCCTCGATCGCGGCGGTTAGTGCGTCGCCGGGATTTGCCCCGATGAGGAAGATTTGCTCGGCGTCGTTATGGGTGAATGAGACGGTGTGGCTGGTGGCGGCGTTGTCCATGCTTGGAGCCGTGCCGGCTGGTGTTGCACCTTCGCCACGTGCGAGTGCGAGAATGCGCTCGGCAAGATCATTGACGGAGGCGAAATTGCTGATGCGGTCGTTGCCGAAGGCGGGGCCGGCCAGGCCGATCACGGTACCGGTGTTGGTTACAAGCGCGCCGCCGAGCTGACCGGCGGCCACGGGAACATCGGATTGGAGGAAAGTGACATTACCGGGCTCCCAGCGTCGCTGGCCGGAGATCAGGCCAGCACTAATGGAAGGCTGGATGACGCCTGGGTCCGCGCTTGCGAAGCCGATCAGGAAAGCCTGGCTGCCGATTGGAGGCAGAGCCAGTGATGAGATGGCGATGGCGACCGTCGGATCCGGCAGCGGGCCTAGCACTGCGATATTTATCAAACGGTCAATCCCGACTAAGGGTGTGTTGGGGAAGGCAGGGCCGCCCGCGAGTCGGATGTTGGCTGCCTTGAATGGCCAGACGGCCTGCGCGCTGGTGACGACAAAGCCACCCTCGAGCACGATTCCGGTGGCGGCGCCACTGGCGGTTTGCACGACGGCGACCGCGGGTGAGACGGCGGCGAACACTGCGGCTGCGTCTGCCAGCGGCGTGGCAGCGTCATCGTCGGCGAGTTCGCCGACGATGACGACGGTCTTGGAATCGGTGGCTTGTGCTACCTGCGCATCGGCTGATTCATCATCTTCGACGGTGCTGGTGCAGGCGACGGCCAGCGCTAGGGTCAAACTGAGCAGGAGCACTGCGTGTTGGAAGTGGCTACGACGCGCCGCGTTGGTGGCGTTGCGGTTTCGTCGGAATGGGATCTGCCCCATGAATTGGCCTCCTGCCGGATGTGGCATGACGCATCGTCGCAGTGGGCTTGGGCTCAGTCCAGATGAGGTCCGGCCCACCATGACTTTGCTGCCGCTCAACTTGCCGCGCTGAACTGCACCTAGCGCGAAAACTCGCTGCGAGGCCACGCTGAAGATAAGTTAGGGACGGCTAAAAGTCTTGTCGGGAATGACATCGATCGGAATGCGTACGTGGATCTCGGACCGCGGCCCGATTAGGTGGTGTATGTGCGACAGAAGGGTGTGCGAGTAATGAGCCGAGTAGGAATCCACCAGATCACACTCCCGATTCCGTTCCCCCTACAAACGGTGCATGTCTATCTGATGGAGGCGGGATCTGGCTGGATCATGATCGACTCGGGATTCCCCTCGATCGAGGCACGGGAGAAGCTCGAGTCGGAGGTGAGGCGGCTAATCGGTGGGATGGAGCAGCTTTCGGCAGTGATCATCTCGCACTTTCATCCGGACCATTCGGGTTTGGCGGGCTGGATCCAGGCGAAGCAGGATGTGCCGATCTATATCCACGCCAAGGACAACGACCGTCTGTTGGTGATGCGTCAGGCATTGAGTGGCAACGGAGAAGGGCTACCCGGGATGCCTGGCCGCGCGTCCGATGGGCCGTTTGCGGCGCTACCGCAAGGCGGCACGCCTGACTGGGAGCGCATGCGCGAGGGGAGAGACGAGTTCAGCCAATATGATGTGGTGCCTACGTTGGTAAAGGGGTCAGGAGAGGCGACGATCGATGGGAGGCCGCTTGAGTTCGTTTGGACGCCGGGCCATACAGAGGGGCATCTTTGTGTGTACGACCGGGGCGAAGACCTGATCTTTACCGGCGATCACTTGCTTTCGCGAATCACGCCACACATTGGGATGTGGGCGCCGGGCACGGGCAACGCAGGCGACGAGAATCCGCTGATTGAGTTTGAGCGCTCTTGCCGGCTGGTGGAGGAATTGAACCCCGGCTATGCAATGCCAGCGCACGAGGCCGACGTGGATCATCCAGCCGAGCGCTCGTTGGAGATTCGCGAGCATCATCAGGACCGGCGGCGCGAAATACTGGAGGCGGTGGAGGGTGGCGCGCGAACTGGCTACGCGGTCTCGCGAATTGTGTTTGCTAAACGTACGGAGCCGATGCAGCAGTACATGGCGTTGGCCGAGACGTTGGCACATCTGGACGCCTTGGTAGTGGAGGGTGCGTTGTCTGCTAGCGAGGACGATGATGCGATCTACGCGGTGATTTGATCCGTGACCGACCCGGGGCCGTAGTCCAGATCGAAGATCGCGGCGAAAATCTCGGCGAAGGCGAGCTTCGCGTCGGCAATTGACGGGCAGCGGTCGCTCTCGATGGCTATGGAGCTAGCAGCGATGTCGGGAAGATTACAGGGCCTAATTAGTGTCCAGTGCTCCATGTTGGGGGCGACGTTGATCGCGATGCCGTGCATGGCTACCCAATGCCGGACGTGGATGCCGATCGACGCTATTTTGCCGACGGCGCTGTAGACGCCGTGTCGCTCAGGATCGCCATAGGCGTCGACACCGTAGCGGGTGCAGAATGCGACGGCCGTGCGTTCCAGTTGCTCGATGTAGGCACGTATGTCGTTATTCCAGCGTCGGAGATTGAGGATGGGATAAGCCACTAGCTGGCCAGGACCGTGATAGGTGACGTGGCCTCCACGCTCGCTCGCGGCGACATCGATGCCAGCCTGGGTCAGCAGCGCGGGGGAGAGAATGCCGGATCGATCGCCCCGGCGGCCGAGGGTGACGACAGGCTTATGCTCGGTCAGCAAGAGTGTTTCAAGGGCTCGATCGGTAATGATGTCGTCGCGCAGTTGGCGCTGCAGGTGGAGAGTTTCGGCGTAGTTGGTGAGGCCGAGGTCCCGGAGTTGCACTGTCGTCATGAGACCACGATATCGTGCTTGAGGACGGCTAGCGCAAGGTCGCCCGGGCGGCTTGTGTGAGGGAATCGGCGACGCTGGGGTGCTAGCGCACCATTGAGGCTACGTTGGCCAGGGTGGCGCCTAACCTGGGGCAGGCTCCGGCGCGGATATAAAGCCAGTCGCTCTTAGTAGACCTGCGTCGTCGGACCGCGGGTTGTTGCCGTCCGACCGAGGATATATGAGAGCGGCTGCTACGATCGGAAAGAGGTCGAACCATGGTTACACGGCGAGAGTCGAAGCCTCCGTGGCTTAAGGCCCAGATGCCCATCGGGGCGAATTACATGCGCCTGCGGGACTTGATGCGTTCGTCGCAGCTGCATACGGTCTGCGAGGAGGCGCATTGCCCCAATCTTGGGGAGTGCTGGAATCGTGGCACCGCGACCTTTCTGATCCTGGGCGAGGTTTGTACCCGCGCCTGTGCCTACTGCCAGATCAGCAGCGGACGCCCCGCGCCGATCGACTTCGATGAGCCCCGTCGAGTGGCGCAGGCTGTGCAGCGCATGATGCTACGCCATGCGGTAGTCACTTCAGTCAACCGCGACGATGCACCGGACGGCGGTGCATCCATCTTCGTCGAGACGGTGCGCTGGATCCGGCGGCTCTCGCCGGAGACAACGATTGAACTGCTGATCCCTGATTTTGACGGGAACTTTGCAGGAGTTGAGTCAGTTTTGGACGCCAGGCCGGAGATCCTGAACCACAACATGGAAACGGTTCCGCGATTGTTTCCAGCGGTGCGGCACCAGGGTGATTTTGAGCGATCGCTCGCGATCCTGCGTCGGGCATCGGAGTGGTCGCCGAACCTGATAACGAAGAGTGGGATCATGGTGGGACTGGGCGAGACGATGGACGAGGTGAACGGTGTGCTGAAGCGTTTGCGCGAAGTCGACTGCGACGTGCTGACGATAGGGCAATATCTGCGCCCGTCGTTGAAGCACCGGCCGGTGGACCGCTACGTGACGCCCGATGAATTCGCCTCGATCAAGAAACGGGCGCTAGAACTAGGATTCCGGCACGTGGAGTCAGGGCCGCTGGTGCGGTCGTCGTACCACGCGGAGAGCCAAGTTCCGGGTCGAGGTGTAATTGAGCCAAGCTTGCTGGTGCCACTGGAGGATGAGCAGCTGGTCTAGGGGGTGGCAGGGAGAATTTCTGGTATGAGATGTGTTGACGGGATGCCTGGGTGGTTTTGGCAGACTGTTTCGGGTCTGCCAAAGTGACCGCGGATTGTTAACCAAGTTGGCGATACACGACGGTTGCGCCGATGGGTCGTCGACCAAGCCTCGGAGTGGAAGGCTATTGCGGCGGGGGTGAGGTCCTTGGTGCTCGCTGCGATCGAACCGACTGCGAGTCGATTTGATAGGAAATACGGAGTCGATCGTATGGTTCGAATCGCCCCTCACCTCAGGCGTCGACATGCTCCGGCGTTTTCGCAGCCGACCTGGGTTCGATGTCGTGCGATCTGAGTGCGTGTTTGACGGTGGGCGCCCAGGTGGCGGCTTTCCCAGTATTGATGAGGGTGTCCCAGACAGCGTGTTGGGATTATCGAACTCAACGCTGTCATAGACGGGCGGTACGCGGGTTCTTTTTCGCTTGGGTGCGGAGAGGTGCTGACATCTGGATCCAGTACGAAGATCTCACGTCAGGTTTGCGTTGGGCAGTCCTAAACTTGGTGCCTAGAACCAGTGCGTTGTTGCCCGGCGGATCGATGGCACGCGGCGGCGTTACTCGGAATGCATTCCGCTCGCGGGCGATTTGAGGCGACTTTAGGCGATGCCCGACTTCGGAGTGGGGACGATGCGTGTGACCTGGATCGCCTCGCGTTCCATGAGGTCGGGGATGCGTGGCCCGATGTCGTTGGTCCAGGTGTCGCTTTCGTAGACGGCCTTGTAGAGGCGATCGCGCTCTTTTTCACTTTCGAAGGCACGGAGCCAGAAGTACTGCGTCTCGTCCTCTTCGCCTACCCAAGAGCCACGGATATCCATGCCTTGCTCGGTTTGGAAGGGGATAATCTCTTCTTCCATGAGCTTGACCCAATCGGCTTGTTTGCCCGGGTTGATCTTGTATTGGCGGAGTTCGAAAAACATTGCAGTGAGCTTTCGTGGGGCCCCATGTGTGCCGGGCCGGTCGCGCATTGGAGGGCAGCATAGGGGATGCTGACTAAAGTTTTCGGATCCAATCGTCGTTTAACGTACCACTGGCATTGACTGCCTCGATCGAAGAGATCTACCGTCGACATATAGTTGTATCTCCGACTGAAGGAGGCGCTTGCGGGCTGCCCAAAAGGACCGCTCAACCCGTCTCCGGGTGCGTCGCTGCGCGGATGTCCCCAGCTAGGATCCCCCTGTCCATGGTGGTGGTGTTCCTCGCTCCGAGGAGTTTCGAACGTTGCCTGCTGAAGATCAGTCTTCTCAATCAGAGCGCGAATTCGGTCGGGAGCTTCGCAGTGACGCCGTACCTGACGTTGTTCTAGCTCCTCTCGAAACGATTGGCTGGAGCCCCGAGCTCAAACAGGTCTTCGCTTCAGAGGCGCCTCCCGGTAGCGTGCCGGGCCGCGTCGCGCGGATCGATGGTCCGTCCGCTTTAGTGTTGCTGGAGGGCGATTCCACCCGAGCCGAACAGTCCCGCGAACTCGAAGACGCTGTTGAGATACATTCACAATTGGGTGTGGGGGATTGGGTGGCAGTGGAGCGACGGGCACGACATGAGACCGATGCGATTGTGGCCATCCTGCCGCGTTCCTCGGTGCTTATCCGGCGCCGAGGGGCGAGGCACGAAGGCGAGGTGGCGGAAGGGCAGGTGTTGGTGGCGAACGTCGATATAGTCTTCGTCGTCGCGCTGGCGTCGGAGCCGAACATACGGCGTATCGAGCGCGAGGTGGCACAGATCTATGAGAGCGGTGCGCAGCCCGTCGTCGTGTTGACTAAGTCGGATCTTGTTGAGGACCCAGCTCGCGTGGCGTGGTGGGTGTCCGAGGTTGGGCCCGGCGTGCCGATTCACGTGACGAACGGATTGACTGGGGTTGGGGTAGATCAGATCGGAGCCTACGCGGCGGGCCAGCGGACCGTCGTTTTTCTGGGGGCCTCGGGGGTGGGCAAGTCGACGCTAGCGAATCGATTGCTGGGTGGCGAGGTATTGGTGACGAGGGAGGTGCGTGCGGTGGATGGCAAGGGTCGGCACACGACGACGGCACGTTACCTGATTCCACTGCCCGACGGCGGGGCCCTGATCGATACGCCAGGTCTGCGTTCCTTCGCGCTCTATGAGGCGGCGGGTGGAGTGGCCGAGACGTTCACGGATGTCGAGTCGATCGGCAAGCGTTGCAGATTCAGGGACTGCGGGCACACGTCAGAGCCGGGCTGCGCTGTCATGGAAGCGATCGATGGCGGGATGCTCAACGCATCGCGACTCGAATCTTATCGGGCGCTGGGGAGCGAACTTGCTCACGAGTTGACTAAGGTGGACGAGCGGGCCGCAGTTGAGGCGAGGGAGGAGTGGGGTCGCGTCAGCCGCTCGACTCGGAAGGGGGCGAAGAAGCGTCGTTGGACGAAGGAAGGTAGTTAGAAGTCCCCGCCGCAGGCGGCGGTGTGTTGGTTGGTGATGTTCGGTCTTAATCGCTAAGCACGAAAGGCGACACGAGGCGCTCCACGAGTGCAGGAGCCCCCTGATGTTCCTTTCGGAACTGAGCACGGCCTTTAACACCGATTCCA
This sequence comes from uncultured Dehalococcoidia bacterium, assembly GCA_964655365.1. Classification (GTDB taxonomy): domain Bacteria; phylum Chloroflexota; class Dehalococcoidia; order Bin125; family Bin125; genus JAPUIR01. The sequence goes on from CAZZMQ010000081.1 coordinate 9,608, forward strand.
TGATACGGGACCTAGGGAAGCACGATCTCGTGCAGCACCTTCTCGATCGCATGGTTCATAGCGTGACCAGGATCCTTCACGAGAAGATGCGGGTCGAGCAAGGATTTGCCCTCTTCGAGACGGGCGGATCGAAGCACCCATAATCCGCTACTCCCACGGTTGCAGGATCACCTTTGTGCCGCCTCCCTCGAATGACATCTTGAAGGCCTGGGCTGCATCGTCAATGGCGAAACGATGCGTGATCAACGACTCGACCGGCAGTCCACGCTCGACGAGGTCGAGGACGCCGAGGTAGTCAGCGGGGCTCAGGTACCAACTCCCGACAATCGTGATCTCCTTCATGAGCAGGTGGTCTGCGACTCGCAGCGGAGTCACGGCGGGCCGCAGCTTCTTTTCTGTCTTTGTGTTCGTCCACTTCAGTCCCAAGAGGCCCACCCGGCCTTGGGTCGCTACGGCATCGAGGCACAACACCTGTGGTTCTGCGATCCCCGTGCAGTCGATCGCGACGTCTGGCCCTTGATCGTTCGTCAGTTCGCGTACAACCTTCAGCGCGTCCTCTGTGTCTGACGGATCGATGACGTGGTCCACGCCTCGCTGCTTCGCATGCTCACGGCGGTCATCGCGGATCTCGGCGGCAATCACCCGTGCGCCGAGGAACTGGCAAATCATCGCGGCGGCCGACCCGATCGGCCCCATGCCGGTTATCAGCACGGTGTCGCGTCCGGTGATGCCCAGGCGCTTGATCGCCCGGTATGGCGTGCCGATAGCGTCCATAAGGACCGCCCCGACCTCGAACGAGATGGGGTCGGGTAGCGGGAAGCACATCTTTTCGCGCCGCAGGGCGTACTGAGCGTGGCTACCGATGTTGTCCCGATGCTCTCTTGTACGGTTTGTGCAAAGGATCCAGTTGCCAGCACGGCAGTGTCGGCAGTTCCCACACTCAACCGCTCCCCCGGCGTAGATGACGACTCGATCGCCTTTTCGAAGAGCGCTGTGTGGGGGCGTCTTCCATACTACGCCCGCTGCCTCATGCCCCCTGTTTTGGCGTCGAGCGTTCGTCGCAGTATCACCGCGGTAGGCCAAATACTCTGTGCCGCAGATTGTCGACGCGATGATCTTGATCACGACGAGGTCGTCGCGCGGTTCCGGGTCGGGAACTTCGTTCACCTCGATCTGCTCGCCGCCTAACATCCGCACAGACTTCATGATGATCCCATCCGGCCCATCATCGTAGATTTGACGGCGCCCACATCGTGTTTGTTGGATAGTGGAGCCGGCGGGCGGATTCGAACCGTCGACCTGCTGTTTACGAAACAGCTGCTCTACCACTGAGCTACGCCGGCTTCGAACCGACTCTACCAGGTAGGAACCCAACGTCTGTGCCGGGTGGCGCGCCGTCGCATTCCCAATGTGAAAGCTATGTGATAGCAACCAGCTCCATGAAGTGGTCGAAAGGCCTTTCCCACCGTGTCTGCCGTGCCACGGCGTCAGTGGCAGTTACGTTCCGCTGCATGACTGGTTGCTTGACAAGGCATGTTGACGTAATCAACTCACGGGAGACCGGGTTGGTAGGGTTTGTGAGCCTCGGAGGAGCCGAGGCCGAGCTATCACATCAGTGGGTGTAGAGAAGGAGCGATCA
>CAZZMQ010000082.1:0-2057 GCA_964655365.1 uncultured Dehalococcoidia bacterium
CCTCATCCCCACCAGAGCGGCTTGCAGCGACGGATCTAGAGAACGCAGGAGCATTTGATGGCGGAACCGCTGCTGAATGTCGTGGACCTTGAAACTAATTTCTTCACCTCTGAGGGCGTGGTCCACGCCGTCGACGGGGTGAGCTACCAGATGAAGGCCGGTGAGACGCTAGGCCTCGTCGGTGAAAGTGGATCTGGCAAGTCCGTTTCCGCTCTTTCGCTTATGCGACTCATTCCCAACCCACCGGGCAAAATTACGGCTGGCGAGGTTTGGTTCGACGGTGAGAACCTCCTCGACGTCGACGACAAACGAATCCGCGAGATTCGCGGCAATGACATTGCCATGGTCTTCCAAGAGCCGATGACCTCGCTCAACCCAGTCCTCACGATCGGGCGGCAGCTGACCGAGGCGCTGCAGCTTCACCTCAACCTGTCCACCACGGACGCCAACGCGCGTGCCGTCGAGTTGCTTCACATGGTTGGCATCCCCGCTGCTGAGGAACGGCTGTTTGACTATCCGCACCAATTCTCTGGTGGAATGCGCCAGCGCGTCATGATCGCGATGGCGCTCTCTTGCGACCCCAAGCTTCTGCTCGCGGACGAGCCCACTACGGCTCTAGATGTCACCATTCAGGCGCAGGTTCTCGAAGTCATGGCCCGGCTTAGCCGCGAGTTGGGGACGGCCGTGATCGTGATTACGCACAACCTCGGAGTCGTCGCCCGATATGCTGACCGCGTTAACGTCATGTACGGGGGTCGCATCGTGGAAATGGGCCCGGCAGCGGAAATCTACCACGAACCGCGTCATGCCTACACGCTGGGCTTGTTGGAGTCCGTTCCTCGCTTGGATGCACGCGAAGGACGCTTGATTCCAATCGAGGGATCGCCGCCAGACCTGACGAATTTACCCAACGGATGTGCGTTCGCGCCCCGTTGTCGGTTCGCCACGGATCAATGCCGCGAGGAGCGGCCCGAACTTTCCGAGGTCGCACCCGACCATCATGCTGCCTGTTGGCACTTTGATGAAGTGATGGCCGAGGTGAAGCAAAAGGCGCCAACGGGAGCGGAGGCCTAAGCATGGTGACTAACAACGAGGATCTTCGTCCCGAAGACGCTTCCGGCGAAGCCGCCGCTGGCACACTTAGCCCGGAGCAATTGCGCGAAGCTGCGGCGAGCGCAGCCCGCGGCGCGGGCGCCGCGACGGCGGTACGTGATGGAGCCAGTGGCCGCAGCGAACCATATAGCAACCGCTTGCTTGAGGTTGATGGCCTCAAGATGTATTTCCCAGTCACTTCTGGGCTCTTTATCCAGCGCAAGGTTGCCGACATCAAAGCGGTGGACGGACTCACGTTCCACGTGAACGAGGGGGAACCCCTAGGTCTCGTCGGTGAGTCGGGCTGCGGAAAGTCCCCCACGGGGCGTGCGATTCTTCAACTCTACAAACCCACCGCCGGCGAGGTGTGGATGCATAAGGCGCAGCATGCCCGAGCCATCGGCTCGGACGATGGCGAAGGTACTGTTGCAGGAGACGCCGCTGAAGGGGAACGAGTCGATCTAACCGGCCTCAAGGGCCGATCCTTGCGCAACTACCGGCGTCAGATGCAGATGATCTTCCAGGACCCCTACGCTTCGCTGAATCCGCGTATGAGCGTTGGCGCGATCGTGGGTGAGCCGATGCAGATCCACGGCTTGCACAAGGGGCGTCGCAAGGAGCGTGTACGCGAGATTCTGGAGACCGTTGGACTCAATCCCTTCTTCGCCAGCCGCTACCCGCACGAGTTTTCCGGAGGCCAGCGCCAACGCATTGGTATTGCGCGGGCTCTCGCAGTGGAGCCCGCCTTCATTGTTGCCGATGAACCGGTCTCGGCCCTTGATGTTTCGATTCAAGCCCAGATCATTAATTTGCTCGAAGATTTGCAGTCTGATTATGGGCTGACCTACCTGTTCATTGCCCATGACCTCTCCGTGGTGCGTCATATCAGCCATCGTATTGCTGTCATGTACCTTGGCAAGATCGTCGAACTTTCCGATAGCGACACCCTCTACGAAAATCCGCTG
>CAZZMQ010000082.1:2067-11016 GCA_964655365.1 uncultured Dehalococcoidia bacterium
CTGATCTCTGCAGTCCCGATTCCTGACCCCACGATTGAGCGAAAACGCGAGCGCATCATCTTGACCGGCGATGTGCCGAGCCCGCTTGCACCACCTCCGGGTTGCAACTTCCACACGCGTTGTCCCATTGCGATCGACGTTTGTCGCGAGGAAGACCCTGAGTGGCGCGAGGTCCAACCCGAGCATTACGTGAAGTGCCACCGGGTATAGCGCGGATTGGCGCCGACTCTGGTCGGAGCAAATAGAAAAGGGAAGGCCAGCGCCCGACTTTTCTTGTTCCTGGTGCTTTGAGTGCCGCCCTTCGCCCTGGTCTAGCCCTCTATCAGACTGCGTATTTCGCGCATTTGCTCGGTGTGCGTCCCCACATGCCACACCGTGAACACGGTGTACTCCTGTGCGTTTAGCTCCCCCAGTCGGCGGTGCACTACGCGTACGTCGTCATCAATGCCCGCCCCGCACGCCTGGACCTGCGCGACAAAGCGATCCATGAATTGTGTCACCCTTGATGAGACTTCGCCAAAGGACGGTTTGTCTTCGTAGAAGGCCTGGTCGGATCCGAGGTCGGTTGACTCCGCCGCGGTCGCCCGAGCCAATGCATTGGTCGCGTTCTCTAGCCAGGCCCCAACATGATTGAGCAGGTGCCATGGGGACCACTCGCCGTCTTGCGGGCCCGCCGGCGCTTCGGCCGGTTCCAGCCCGGCGCTGGCCGACTCCCAGGCGGTACGCATCGCCCGTGCTCGCTCTACTAGGACATCCCAATTAGCCGAGGCGGCATCGTCCACGATGTTCGCTTTTAACCGTTCGGTCGGGTCTTCTGTCATGGTCGGCCTCCCCCTTTGCGCATCGATCGAAGTTGCATCGCGTGTTCCCCGAGGTGGGCGATAGTGAGTCCCACGACCTGGCGCGCAGTCAGTGGCCCGATCCCCGACCCGATTACCGGGCCCCGCTCCGGCAGTTTGGCCACCGTCGTTGTGGCCATCCGCAACTCATCCGCCCAGCGCTCGTGCTCTTGCAGTACACGAGCCAGGTCAGGATTTCCGGGCAGAAAATTCTCGTTGCCCAATGCCGCTTCTTCCGAAACGCAGACGTTTGCCAGGGCGCTGGACACCAGACGCATCCAGTTGACCATATGACTGGCCAGCTCCAGTGCCGACCAATCACCATCGTGCCACTCCGTCGCCATCTGTGGCGATGTCTCTGTCAGTGCACGATGCCATTCGGACTGCGCTTCGGATAGATTTATATGCAGTTGCGGCCAGGCGCTGGCCTGCGAAGACTCAAGGAGTGCTACGACGTCGAGCGATGGCACCGTCTGTTCGCTTGCCGCGGTCATAGTCCCCCCAAACACCAGTGCGCGTGGACACGCCACAGCATATCTCAAGCTGCGCCCTACGAATCTTCCCGCGACGCTTGCCAATCGCCGTCGTGACTGTAACTCTCGCTCTCGCGAAATATCGTTCGGGGCTAGATAATTTCATCTGTGTTGCAACGTAGGCACGCAACGCGGCGAGCGAGCTAGAGCTGGAATGCCAGAGATGACAACGCCAGCGCGCGAGGTGGCGTCGGCGGCGCCGATCACCTCGCCGCCTGGCGGCCGCCCACCGCTCCCGCGCGGCGGACCCGAACAGCGCGGCTTTGCCGGTACATTTTCGGCTTTGCGCGAGCGTGACTTCGCCTGGTACTTCGCCGGCAACCTGGCTTTTTTCATGGCCATGCAGATGCAAATGCTGCTGCGCGGCTTCCTTGCTTTCGAACTGACTGACGCCGCTTCCGCCCTTGGTTACATGGCCGCCACCATGGCTGTGCCAATGTTGCTCACGTCCCCGTTTGGCGGCGTCATAGCTGACCGTGTCAACAAGCGTTTCCTTTTGATCGTAACCCAGACCGGCTCAGCCGCGATGAGCTTGTTGATCGGTCTGCTGATCCTCTTTGACATGGTCGCGTTCTGGCACTTGCTCGCTATTTCGCTCGTCACCGGCATCATCTTCTCGTTCAACATGCCAGCGCGTCAGGCAATTGTGCCGCAGCTCGTTCCTCAACATAAGCTGATGAACGCGATTTCTCTGCAGCAGGCAGGTATGAACGCCACCCGAATCCTCGCCCCCGCCATTGCCGGAGCGCTGATCGCACCATTCGGCGTCGGCTTGGTCTACATGGTCACCTTCGGCATGTTCCTTCTCGCAACCGCATCGGAGTTTCACCTGCCACAGCACGGCATGAAAGCTGTGCGAGACGCGAAGCCGTTGCGCCGTGCTTTGCGTGAGGACCTGGGTGAGGGATTCAAGTTCATCTGGCGCACACCGCTGATCCGAAGCCTGATAGTGCTCAGCCTCGCGTTTCCCCTCTTCGGATACACGTAGCAGCAGAAGCTTCCGGTCTTTGCCAAGGACGTCTTCGACGTCGGTCCTGGTGGACTCGGCATCCTCTCGGTGAGTACTGGCGTCGGTGGTTTGATAGGTGCGCTCGCCGCGGCCAATATGGATCGTCTCTCGCGTAAAGGGCTGCTGATGTTCATCGGCGGGATCTGGATGGGCGGCATGTACGTCGCGTTCACACAGTCGCCCACCTTTGTCCCCGCCCTGGTCTTCCTCGGGTTGGGAAACATTGGTGGCATGATTTTCCAGACCACAAATAACACCGTGATTCAGTCCAGCATCCCAGCCGAGATCCGCGGCCGGGTCATGTCGGTCATGATGATGTCATTCGGTCTGATGCCGTTGGGCGTACTTCCAGTAACGCAGGTCGCCGATCATTTGGGCGCACGAACGGCGGTCGCCATCTCTTCCGGACTGCTTGTCCTCATGATGGTGGCATTCTTCCTCGGCAGCCGCCGTTTACGCACGCTGAGGCTCAACCAACTCGCACACGTCGACTATTCACCCGCACAAGCCGCGAAGCTTGTTGCTGAGGGAAGGATCAGCCAGGACGAGGCCGATCGGCTGACGGGCGAGGCCGATCGTGCACGCGGCCGACCCACCCCGGCCTCCCGAGACCGTTTGGTTGTTCAGTCTCAGCGTCGTGCTGGCCGACCCGTGGGTCAGCGCCCGGACCCACGTCTGAGCATGCCGCACCGGACTGTCGTCGCGGCAGTTCCGTCCGTGTCTGTGCCCCAATCCCCCGCAGCACGCGTGTATGCCCCGTTTTCGTCCTTGTCTATCGTGTGTGCCCGTTTACCGCGTCTATCAGGCTCTATACCGAGAAGCATCGCCGACCGGCTTTGGCAGCGCTGGCGCCACCCCGCTGTGCTGACCTCCGCCTTCGGTGTTGGCGTGGTGCTAGGCTTCGGCGCGACAGCCTCTGGTGAGCTGTTTCGCGCAGTCCGGATCTGGATTGCCGGGCGGCTTGACCCTGACAGTTAGTCGCGCCCTGCACCCGTTTTGGGTTCGCCAGCACTGACCGCTTCGCGGCTAACCGAGGCTTCCTCGGACTCCCGCACTTGGCGGTCACTGCCGTTGCCCAGCGATCTCACCGCCGGCATAAATAGGAAAAACGTTAGTGAGACCACGATCGCGACGGCGCCCATCACTAATAACCCATTGCGTGCCCCGATCGCGTCCGCCAGCGCTCCCGCCACCAGTCCCCCGACAGGGATCATGCCGCGGCCAAAGTTCATCAGGCTCATTGCTCTCCCGGCCATTTCGTTGGGAGCCAAGCTCAGCATCGTCAGGTTGTTGAGTGACATGAAGGCGACGTTTGAGCCTCCGATGGCGATTAGCACAAGCACGATCAAAGCTAATTGCGGCGCCACCGCCAGGCCGATCAGGAGCGCACCACTGAGAGCTAACAGCCCCAGCATTACTTTGCCATGGTTGGGAAGATTACGCATCGATGCGATCACGAATGATCCCACTACGGCGCCCACGCCAGTCGTCGCTGCGAGGTACCCGACGAACGCGCGATTGCGGTCGAGTTCTTCTAGCACCAAGATCGGTAGGAAGACGGATTGGTATGGCAGCACGATCATAAACATCGCTGCACCAACGAGCACAACGATCAGCGGTTGCTTTGCCCCAACGGCCCAGCGTGCGCCCTCTTTCGTGCTTTGCCAGATCGATACATTGGCCGCCCTCGTTGCTCGAACCGGCTGCGTGTTTTCTCGAATGCTGAGTAGTAGCAAGATTGAGATGCCGTAGAAGATTGCCATGATGCCAAAGATCACCTCGAACGAGGTCAGGGCCAGTAAGACTCCCCCCAGCACGCCGCCCACGATGCGCATGCTGTGTTGCGCAGTCTGGCTCATCGCGACGGCACTGCGCAGCACCGCTGGTGGAACCAGTGACGGCAGGATGGCTTGGCGCGCCGGTTGGAAGAAGGCGATGTTGACACCCTGTACTGCGACCAGGGCGATCACATGCCAAGCCTCGATCACCTCGGTGAGCAGTAATGGCACCAGGGTGAGCGCCATCAGCGCGTTCATGAACTGCGACGCCACCAGTACACGGCGTCGCGGGTAGCGATCGATGAGCGATCCGGCAAACATACCCAAAATTAGATTGGGCGCCATTCGCGCGGCGATCACAGAACCGACGAGAAATCCCGACTCGGTCAGTTCAAAGACAAGTACAGGTCGTGCGACTTGATCCATCCATTGCGCCGCGGCTCGCGAGACCAGTGCGAACCAGAGCAGACGGAACTCGCGATAGCGGAAGGGAGCCCTCACGCCGGGGGCTCGATGTGACGTTTGGTCGAGAGGAGAAGAACTGTCGTTAGCGTCTGGGGCCAAGGGTTCCGGGTGCGTTAGGGCGTCTCCTCTTGATGGACGGGCCGGCCGCCCATCAGATCCGCTAGGCCGGCCCGTGAGAACTCGCTTGATTGCGCGAAGTTGATGATCACTCGCTCGCGATCCTCGACCACTTGTGCTGCCTCGGCGACTTGCGGGGCGAGCTCGGACGGTATCTGTAGTGCACCGTGCTTGTCGGCGTGGAGGAGGTCACCAGGTTGTACTGTGATACCGCCGACGGTTACTGGCCCGCCGAACTCAACCAAGTGCACGTAGGCATGTGAGACCAGCAGTTCCTTGGCAAGGAATTGGAACCCCAGTTCCTCCTCTTCATCCAGGTCGCGTACACCGCCGTCCGTGATGAGTCCCACGGCACCTAGCGCTTTGTGAATGTTGCCGTTGACTTCGCCCCAGAACGAGCCAATTGGTGGCTGATCGAGATCCTGGATCACGATGATCCGCGGCGCCGGTATCGACTCGATGAACGCGTGCCAGTCCAGTGCCGAGACTGACTCGGGATCGTCCACGGGCGGAATCGAAGCCCGAATCTTCGCCGTCGCGGCGTAGCCTACGATGGGCGGCAGGTCGGGGAATCGGCAAAGAATGTCGGGCGTCATGAAGCCCGCCATCCGCGACTGAACGTTAAAGGTCTCGATCGCATTGGCGATCGCTGGCGATGGCCAGGCACGCAAGGCGGCCAGTTGTTCGTTATTTAGTGATGAGGGCATGGCGACGGACCTCCGGTCTCACAATCACTGGTTGCGGCAGTTCGTCGGCGCCCCGGCTATCTCTTTTGGGCCGCCTCGGCGACGCCCTCGAAGTCGATCGGAACGTATTCGGTGCGGCCGGAGCCGAATGGCTCCAGTTGTCCTTTGAAGTTTGCTGGCATCGTGCGGACCAGATCTTCCGCTGTGAAGCCGCCACGTTGCGTGATGGTCAGTTTCGCGCGTGGCTGCTGATACAGAGCTAGCCGTTCCCCACCGAGCGCGAGCACCTGACCAGTGATCCACTTCGCTTCGTCCGAGACCAGATAGGTGAAGAGCGGCGCGACCTGCGCCGCGGAGCCCATGGGACTCCCAGTCGGGATCTTGGTCTCGTCGAACTCTTCCTCGGTCTGCCTCCCGGGAATACTTGCGATCATGCGGGTAAAAGCTGTCGGGACGACGCTGTTCACGTTCACGCCATAGCGTGAGAGCTCCATGGCCATGCTGTAGGTCATCGAGGCAATACCGCCTTTGGCGCCCGCGTAGTTGGTCTGGCCGAAGGCGCCCTCGTGAGAGATTGAGCTGACGGTGACCAGGCTGCCGAAGCGTTGCGCGCGCATGGCGCGTCCCGCTGCCCTTGCTACGTAGAAAGTGCCGTTCATGTGTACGTCGAGCACGTCCTGCCACTCGTCATTGCCCATGTTGACCAAAGCTCGGTCGCGCAGAATGCCGGCTGCTGTGATCGCGAAATCGATCTTGCCGTAGGTGTCGATGCAGGTCTCGATCATCTCGTCGCAGTCCGCGGAATTGGTGACGTTCGCCAGTACTCCCACCGCTTCACCGCCCGCCGCTTTAATCTCGTCGGCTTTTTTCTGGGCGACGGATGCCTCCTCACCGGAACCGTCGAGTGAAGCGCCGAGATCGCCAACTACCACCTGGGCTCCTTCTGCCGCGAGCATCGATGCCGTGGCACCCGCGATTCCGCGTCCACCGCCCGTGATCACACCAGACTTTCCGACGAGTAGCACCATAACGAACTCCTTCGCATGCCGTCGGACGTGATTGCCGGTAAGGATTCGCCGCAATGCGAGCCTCTCATCGCGCGCAGCTGCGCTCGACTATGACGGCTGGAAGGTCCTGGGGTATATCACTACACCTGACTAGGGCATTCTGGGGTCAATAGCCGTTCCGGGCCTTCAATTTCATGCTGACTGACGACCGCGGCTTCGTACCGCTCCTCCCTCCCGGTCTTGGCGGCGAGAACTGGGGCTGCTTCCTCATCCGCCTTTGAGCCGACGGCGCCCTACGGTGGGTTCAGCGATTCAGCGAAACTCGAGACTACGAGGTTCGCTGGATTCACGACGAGTGCTATGGCGTCCGGATTTTCAGAGACGGTGTGATCGGCTTCACAGGCAGCAGTGGCGGCGCGTAAATGGAAGCAAGGTCGTCCACCTACACCTCCGGCCTCTCGAACGAGGGGAAGGCCTGCCTACGGCCTCTGGATGGTTAGGGCAACTTGCTAGTGAAAGGCACCGGTGGATGGGCCGGTGCGGGAGGCAGCACCGCCGAGTACCTCGCAGCCACGCATGGGGCTGGTTTGGTGCTGTTCAACGGGACCGATAGCGAGAGGGGCGTGGGGCCTAACTTCTGTGGCCTTATGGATCCGAAACCTGCTTTTTCAGCAATGTCGACGGGCAGGATGTGCCCGTGCATATGAAGTTGGATGCGCTGCCCGAGAAGGTTCGCGGTCCTTGTCGAGCCGAATGTCCCTAGTGCGTTCTCCAGATCCTGGTAGGAATACACTGAGTGCGTGCCGCCACTTTGGGGTGGATCTGATTTGAGGTTCTGGCTAGCAGCCACAGTGATGTTACAGTGCTGCAGAGCGGCCATCCCGCCGCATCACGGTCAGCAAGCCGCCAGAACGGATCTGCCAAGCGATGGTGACTCAAACCCGCGAAGCCGACAAATCAGAACTGTTGCGGATCGTTCCGCTCTTCCGGAACATGCCCCCCGCACTACTTGGCGAGCTGTCTAGGAAGTTACGACCGCTGCGCTTCCGCACCGGGACGGCCGTCTTCCACGCCGACGATGTCGGTTCGATGATGTACATCATTATCAGCGGCGCGGTGAAGATCTTCATCCCTTCGACGGACGGCCGCGAGGTCGTGCTGGCTATCCATCGCGCCGGTGATCTCTTCGGCGAGATGTCGCTACTGGACGACGAACGTCGCTCGGCCTCGGCAACAACGCTGGAAGACACCGAGATGTTCAGCCTGAGTCGACGGGACTTCCAGGACGTTTTGACTGCTCACCCGCAAGCCATGCGGGCGATTATGGACGTCCTCGTCAAACGTTTGCGGCAGACTAATCAATCGATCCAGGATGCTTATCTGCTGGACGTGCCGGGACGCTTGGCGAGACGGCTACTACTTTTGGCACGGGAACACGGGATCGAAGGTGAGCATGGTGGCATCGAGATCGGTCTGCGCGTGAGTCAGCAAGATCTCGCCAGTATGATCGGCGCAAGTCGCGTGGCGGTGAACAAACAGCTCCAAGCCTGGCGGCACGAAGACATCGTCGATGTCCGACGTCAGCGTGTGACGATCCTGAAGCCAGAAATGCTGGAACGTCACTTTACCCTCTCGCCCTAGTCTCGAACTGCTTCGTGATCTTGAGTCAGCAGCCGATCCGTCGTCAGAGCCCTGGAACGAAGCACTAAAATAAGAGCCAGCCTAGGGCTTCATCGGCCTGGCTCCCTTACCGGAAATGCCAATCGTTTCGTCGGTTAGCAGTCGCTTGGAGGAGGGATACAGGCGCGTCGCCACTTGTGAGGTCGAGATCACGAAGTGTCAGTCAGCGGATCTGCTACGGGGCTGTCCGTCTTGAGATGGGAAACATTGTTTGTTAAGCACGCTTACGTCGTGCGAGCCTCTTGCCACGGTGCCTGGTGGATACGATGTGGTTTTCTGCGCTCCTTTGGGACCCTGAGCCAGGAGACTGTCTGAGAATCACCGACACGATCATATTGGTGGCCTGACTTGAGCAGTCGCGCAAATGGCGGCCCACGATGCATTCCATATCCCTTTGCGGGAGAACTGCCTGATCCCGCGTTGGCAGCGCAATGTGTGCCCCCAAACCACCGCTACCTCTTACCCTTGGCCCTCGCTCGCGCCAGGCTGCCTAGATGGGACCGTTTAGGCTGCGTTCCGGAGGCGACACAAGTCGGCGCGAGATCTCAAGACAGGGGCTCGCTGCGGAGTGTTCCTGCCATGACTCACGGGTCGCGGGATGGACCATGGTGAGTGTTTAGTAGCGTTCTGAGCCGGGGTCTCGATCGGATGGTCGGTCATGGCCCCACTGCGCCATTGCCATATGAAATAGCACAGCGCCAATGCGGTAAGACCAGTCAAGACAGCGATTTGGAGCATGGTCATCTCTTTTACGGGTGTCTGAGCCGAAAATACGTTCGCCAGATGCGAAAGCGTCGAACACTTGTTCCCAATAGATCAAGTGTTCTACTAGTGC
>CAZZMQ010000083.1:0-5639 GCA_964655365.1 uncultured Dehalococcoidia bacterium
ATGGAGCGGAAGACGGGATTTGAACCCGCGACCTTCTCCTTGGCAAGGAGACGCGCTACCACTGCGCCACTTCCGCCTGCGGTCACACTACCGGATGCCATCGCCGGGTGGTGCCGAGGATGAGACTCGAACTCATACGCTCTTATCGAGCACAGCGCCCTCAACGCTGCGTGTCTGCCAATTCCACCACCTCGGCGCGACCGGCGTAGACAGTCTGGCAGGAGTGGAGGGACTCGAACCCCCGACCTACGGTTTTGGAGACCGTTGCTCTGCCAAACTGAGCTACACTCCTTCAGCGCGGATGGCAGTATACCAATGCCCAGATCGCCCGGGCAATTCAACTCCTGGCAACGGCTCACAGATCCTTCCTCGTGCTGCTCTGCACCGCTTGTACCCGTTCGGGGTAGTCAGTGACAATCCCGGTTAGCGGCAGGCCTGTTAAGTCTGCCAGAACTGGCAGATCATTCTTAGTCCAGCAGAACACCGCCATCCCCTGCTGTCGCAATTCACGCACTACAGACTCGCTCACATCCGCGATTGACACGCCTGCCAAGTTCAACCGCCGTGCGCGATCGCGTACCACGGTTGTCATGCCGCGGCAGAGGTGCGCGATCGGAAGTCGCGGCGCTCGCTGTGCCAGCGATTCCAGCACCGCTTCGTCGAAGGACCAGAGCCAGACTCTCTGTGCCGCACGGGCGTGGAGCTCGCCGAGGATTGCTTCGACGACAGTGTTTGCTGATTGATCCGGTGCCACTTTGACTTCGATCACCAGCAGTGCCCTTGGGACTACGACGTCCAAGGCTTCGCGCAGGCTCGGGACCTGTTCACCCTCACCGGCGTCAAGTTTGCGAAGGTCCGTGAACGTCATCGCGCTGAGCGGCCCGGAGCCGTTGGTCGTGCGATCCAGCGTGTTGTCGTGCAGCAGAACGGGGACACCATCAGCGCAGAGCTGAACGTCGATTTCGATCCCATCGACGCCTAACGCTAGACCGGCACGCAGGCCACGCAGCGTATTCTCGGGTGCGTGGCCCATGGTTGCCCGGTGAGAGATGATGAGAGGCGTGCGATGCGGGACCTCGGGAGGTGCGCTCATGATCTCTGCCCCCGGTGTCGAACAGTTGCGTTTATAGCCACAGTCTATGGCGCCCTGTATCGCCTCTGAGGGAAAGACCGCCATACACTGCGCCGGGCTGAATCGGTGCATCGCACCGATCTGTTCCGCGGAGCGTACATGGTTACCGTCAACGATCTTTTCGTTCGCGCGTTTGACGACGCCGGAGATGCCTACCACGAAATGGTTGGGTCACTGAGTGATGCCGTTGCGGAACTCGTCGTCAGACGTGCCGAGCTCTCAAGCGACGCGGTGGTCGTCGACATGGGGGCTGGGCCGGGTACCGTTCTGCTGGCCGCATTGCGCGAGGGTTTCAATCGACTTGATGCGACTGCGATTGACCTTTCTGAGCGCCAGATTCAGATTGGCCGCAACCGCCTGGCTAAGACGGGCTTGCGTGCGCGTTTCGTTCGAATGGACGCGGCTTCGCTTGACGTCGGTGACAGCAGCGTCGACGCCGTCATGTCCAGCCTGACACTGCCGTATTTGGACGACCCTCTGCGATCGATTCGGGAAGCGGCGCGCGTCGCCAAGACGGGAACGCCCGTTGTTTTCTCCACGTTTGGCCATCCGCTCTTGGCAGGATTTGGTGATCGTTTGCTGCGCGCGATGGACAGAGCCGATATCCCGTCCCTGCCAATCTCGCTGGCGCAGACACCAGGGGAGCTAGCGCAATGGGCTTTCCGCGCCGGTCTGGATGACGTCATTATCGAAGAACACGACATTCCGATTCGCTATCCAGATCTCGACGTCTTCTTGCAGACCACACAAGTGCTGGGTTTCCAGATTCGGCTCAGTGATGCGCCTGAAGAGTGGCTGGCCGCGGTCCGCGAGTTGCTGGAGAAGGACGAGCGGGTCGTTGGGCCGAGCGGTGAGGTCGCCGGAATGGTGCGCGTTTTGCTTCTGCGAGGCCGCGCGACTAGCTGATGGCTACGTAGCTGAACCGATTAGCTGAGCGTGGGTGGAATGTGCCCGCCGCGATCGCGTGCTCCTCTATGGTCCGCGGCGTCGGCGTCGAAGTTCTTGATTCCCGCGATTACTGGCATACCCGCCTTAAGAAGCCTTCTCTGTGGTTCCCCCTGCCGAAAAGTTTCTCTTTCTTGAGGCGGACCGATCGGTGCCGTGTTAATCAGCGCGTGTATTGTCGATGAAGCTCGGGGCTGCGGGCGTCGGCGGTATCAACGCTCCAGGTGGACCGGGAGTGATTCCAATCCTCGCAGTACGATGTGATCCTTGAAGCGAGGGCGGTCGCCCGCCAGCTCGATTCGGCTGAAGCGCGCTAGCAGTGCCTGTAGCGTTGCTGCTGCCTCCAGGCGCGCCAGCGGCGCGCCCAGGCAATGGTGCAACCCGCGGCCGAACGCGATGTGAGATGTATCCTCACGGCCGATGTCGAGCTCTTCCGGGTCAGCGAAGTGGTTAGGGTCACGGTTCGCTGCACCGAGGAGCAGGAGCACTTGCTCGCCTGCGCGAATCGTGTGGCCGCTGATTTCGAGATTCTCGATAGCGGTGCGGCCGTCGGTCTGCACAGGGCTATCGAAGCGCAACAACTCATCTATGGCCGAGTCGATCAGCGTGGGCTGTTCGCGCAGCCGCGCGAGTTGTTCCGGATGGTCGAGCAACGCGAGGAGGCCGTTCGCAATCAGGTTCGTCGTAGTTTCGTTGCCTGCCACCAGCAGCAGACGCAGGGTGACCAGCAGCTCGGCCTGGGAGAGCGAGTCCCCCTCCTCTTCGGCTGCGATCAGCAGGCTCATCAGATCCTCACCCGGTGCATCGCGCCGAACCGCGATCAGCTGCTCAAAATATGCTTGCAGTTCCTTGGCCGCCTCCGCCGCGTTATGGAGTTCGTCCTGCGTGATCGTGGGTTCCAGTGTGCGTGCGACCGGTGCCGACCAAGCGCGAAAACGATCACGATCCTTGGCGGGGACACCGAGCATTTCTGCAATCACGATCATTGGTAAAGGGAAGGCGAGCGCGTCTATGATGTCGACTTCGCCACTTTCGTCGATCTCATCCAGTAGCTCGTCGACTATCTCCCGGACGCGGGGCCCCATCGCACCGATCGAACGGGGGGTAAACGCTTTGCTGACCAGGCCGCGGAGGCGCGTGTGATCGGGCGGGTCAGTGAAGAGCATTGAAGGCGGTTCGTTAGCGAAGGGGTGGTTATCCTGATTGCGGCGTCGTCTGGAATCATCGCCGCTAGAGAAGCGTTTCCAGTCACGTAGTAATGAATCGATGTCGTCTTAGCGAGTCAGTACCCATCCCCCCAACATCGGACTGCGATGGACGGGATCTTTTTCCCGCAGCTGGCGGTATTTGGGGTATGGATTCGCGTGCAGGGAGCTTGAGAGTGGGTTGTATGCGACGCCGCTGCTCAGCCGCTCACGGACCTGGAAGTACTGAATCACAACGGTTCGGACCAGCTTGTGGATTATAGCCAAGATGTGCTCCGAATCGACGAATGAGAGTAGGCTACCGAACCGGAATTGTGATTCCGAACCGTCCGCTTCAGCGTGACAGCGAGTATTCAGGCACGCAAGTCGGCGAAGATGGCCGTGTTAGACGCTGATGGTGCCCCGCACGTCGCGCATGAAGCGGTCGGCGTAGTCCAGCGCAGCATCGCCGTGGGGTCCCTGCGGTGGTGGCGGCATCGGGTGCGGCACGACGATCTCGAACTCGACACCCCCGGCCAATATCTCGTTCAATCCCGCCGCGACTGTGTCTGCCGTGCCGTGTAGCGCGAACGCATCCGCTGCGCTTTCGGGCAGGAAGTCGACCAGAGCCGCAGTTGCATCGAGGTCGGCTGCGTGATGGAAGTCGGGCCAGACCTGTGATTTGAGTTCGTCGACGGGCGGCCCGTCCCAGGAAACCCCAGGACCGTCGAAGAGATAGGGCGCGTATTCGTAGAAGCCGGCCGCCATCGCCTTGGCCAGCCGCCGGGCGCGATCATGGTCGTCCATCAGGATCGTGTGAATGACGAGTCCTAGCTTCACTTCGTTGGGTGTGCGGCCCGCTTCCGCTGCTCCCGCATGGATCTCGGCGACCGCACGTTCGAGATTTTTGCGGTTCCGTCCCACGCGGATGAAGACTCCGTCTGCCGCGCGCCCAGCCGCGCGTAGCGTGTTCGGCCCGCCCGCAGCAACCCATACCTGCGTCGGGCCGCACGGTTGCAGTTGCGAGGGCAGCGAGTGCGCCGGTTTGCGTGCCCCCATCTCTACTGGGTCGCCGCGCAGCAGTGTGCGCGCATTTTTGACGGTCTGTTCCAGTGTCTTCACGCGAGCCGGACGCTTCCCAGCAAGCCGCACTGCGGTGTCGCCGACACCGTAGCCGAGCAAGGTCCGACCGGGAGCAAGGGACTCTAACGTGGCGGCGGAGGCGACGGTTGCCGTCACGTTCCGGATGATCGGGTTGCTGACGAGGACCCCCAGCCCGATCCGTTCCGTTTCTGTGGCCGCCGCTGCCAGCATGACCCAGGGATCGGGAAGCTTGAGTTGGGAGTCAGGGATGAAGGCCCAGTCCCAGCCCAATCGCTCAACCCGGGCAGCGTCGGCGGCGAACCGCGGCGGGTCGCGGTAGTCCAGACGATTGAGACCAAAAGCCGTCATTGTTTTGTTTCTGTTCGGTGGGCTAGTGCCGAGCTGGTGTCATCGTACGTTTCCACCCCGGAGCTTGGCCACTACCCTAGCCAACTAGTGATCCTGCTCGCAGCATGGAGAAAGCCCAGTAATGCCCGAGGATCTCGTCGCCGGTCGTGAATTCGAGATGACGCGCGAGGTAACGTTAGCCAATACAGCTGATAAATTTGGCAACCCAGGAGTCCCGGTCTTTGCTACCCCAGCTCTTGTCGGCCTACTGGAAGAGACGGCGATCGGTTGTGCTATTCCGGCACTGGACGAGGGTGCAGGAACGGTTGGTACGCTCGTAACGTCCGGCACCTCGCGGCCTCGCCGATCGGCTTGACCATTACGTCGCGCGCGCGCCTGACCGAGATTGATGGGCGACGCCTCGTTTTCGAAGTCGAGGCGAGCGATGGCCAGGATGAGATTGCCAAAGGAATGCATGAGCGATTTATCGTGGGATCGATGGAACGCTTCTTGGAGCGCGCTCAAGAGAAGGCCCCTTAGAGCATCATCTCACGGAGGTTCGGGGAGAGGCTGAGCTCTGTACCGGTCCGCTTCTGGACTTGCTGGTGTGTGATACCGGGCGCGAGCTCATGCAGGGTCAGTCCGCTTTCATCGACGGCGATCACGGCCAGATCGGTCACGATCAGATCGACACAGCGCGGCGCAGTGAGCGGGTAAGTGCACTCGGCCAGGATGCGCGGATACCCCTCACGTGTGGTGTGAGCCATGGCGATGATCAGGCGCTTGGCACCGACGGCGAGATCCATTGCACCGCCGACGCTGCCGCCGCCACGCTCCGGAACGAACCAGTTGGCCAGGTCGCCGTGTTCGGAAACCTGTAGGCCACCGAGCACGGCAACGTCGATGTGCCCACCGCGGATCATCGCGAACGAGGTGGCGCTGTCGAA
>CAZZMQ010000083.1:5649-9063 GCA_964655365.1 uncultured Dehalococcoidia bacterium
AAGAAGCTCGCTCCCGGCTGGAGCCCGACTGGTTGGCCCGAGGCGTTGATCTGATCCTGGTCGAAGTCCGACTCCAGGATGCCGCCGTAGCCAAGGATGCCATTCTCGGCCTGGAACAGCACACTGGTTTGGTCGTCGATGAAGTTGGCGACCATTGTCGGCAGGCCGATCCCGAGATTGACCACGTCGCCCGGCAACAGTTCTCGTGCGACGCGCAGCGCGATCAGTTCCCGCGTCAATCCCCCGATTGCTTCCATCGGTTCAGCCATCCCAGCGCACCTTGATGGGCTCGCACTGGACGATACGGTCGACGAAGATCGCCGGAGTTTCGATCGACTCTGTATCCAGTTGGCCCGCTTCGACCTGCTCTTCGACCTCCGCGATCACGACATCAGCTGCCATGGCCATGACAGGGTTGAAGTTCCGTCCCGCGCGTCTATAGACGAGGTTGCCCAGGCTGTCGCCGCGATAGGCCTTAATTAGCGCGAAGTCCGCGCGCAGCGGCTTCTCCACCAGATAAGGTTGCCCGTCTACCTCCAACGTGTCTTTGCCGTCCGCCATCGCCGTGCCCAGTCCGGTGCGGGTAAGCACGCCGCCCAGTCCCGCTCCACCTGAGCGGATTCGCTCGGCGAGCGTGCCCTGTGGCACTAGTTCCAGCTCTACCTCGCCACGGTGGTACTGCTGCTCGAAGTGACTTTGGCGCCCTCCCGATGCACGGATCGCGAAGGTGGCGATCACCTTGGCCAGTTGGCGCGATTCTGCCAAGACGTCGAGTTTGTCACCTAGCCCGATGTTGTTTGCGATTGCCGTTAGTTCGCGTGCTCCTCGACGCTGCAACGCCAGGATCAGGTTGCTGGGCGATCCGCCGGAGACGAAGCCACCGATCATTACGGAAGCACCATCGCCCAGGTCGAACAGCGCCTCATCGGGTGTCGTGTAGACCGTCGCGACCATGGGTGCCTCAAATCGTGGGAACGCCTTCGGTCGCGATGACGCCTTCAGCGACCAGGCGTTGCAAGTCATGTTCGAGGCCGGTGTCGGCCAGGATCGAGAATGCGCCGGCACCTTGATATGGCAGCAGTTGCCTGACCAACGGTTCGGCGATGTATTGGCCGAAGTCGATTACGCGGATTCCGTCGAGCGCCCCACTCATGTTCCGTCTCCAAGTGCGCGCATAATAGGCGCGTTTCGTCCTTCAAATTGGAACTCTGCTCCCCCAGGTCCTCCGTAAGGCAGCATCTTAGTGTTGCGATTCCCCTACAATCCGCACACTTTGACCCTGTTCCACAACCGCGACTATCGACTCCTGTTCTTGGGCTTCATCACGATCCACGGAGGTCTGAACTTCCAACTCGTGGCTCCGATCTTTTGGGTTCAGGAACACGCTGACGACGATGTGCGAGTGCTGTTGGTCGGCGTTCTGTCGGCCGTTCGTGGGGTAGCAATGGTTAGTTTCGGTCTCTATGGCGGGTCTTTGGCCGATCGTTTCGATCGGCGCCGACTCCTGATCTGTACGCAGTCGCTGGCCATTCTCGTAGGCGTTGGTGCGGTGGCGCTCGTGGCGACGGCGGGTGGTGGGACCGGCGCTATGGTGGGCCTATTCATACTCGTGTTCTTTGCTTCCGGCCTTTGGGCAATTGATGGGCCTACACGCCAGTCAATGGTACCTGACATTGTCGGTGCCGATGACGCCCCGCGGGGCATAGCTTTGGCGGCCTCAGGGACCTGGATCGTGACTGTCGCCACCATCCTTGCTGTTGGCTTCGTGATCGACGAACTCGGTTTCACTGGCGCGTTCGCGTTCCTCGCGGCGTTGCAGATTGTTGCTCTCGCGACGTTGGTTCCGATGCGCTATCGGCGGAGCAGTTCCTTCCCAGGTGGCTCCAGCCAGCGGGTGGGATTCCGCACGGGGATTCGATACACCTGGCGCCATCCAGTCTTGCGTTCACTGATCGGCGTCAGTGTGCTGATGACCGCACTGGCGATGCCGGCCATCAACGGCTTAGGCCCAACCTGGGTGACGACGATTGTGGGCGCTTCCTTTAGCGAATTTGGCTTGATCGCATCGGTTTGGGGCGTGGGTGCGTTGCTCGCCTCGCTCGTCCTGACCCGGTATGGGCGTATCGAGAGTATGGGCATTGTCTTCGCCGGTTCGGCGCTGCTGTTCGCAGTCGGCTTCCTAATCTTTGGATTAGACAACACCGTGCTCTTTGCGGTCGTCGGCAACGCCGCGGTGGGCTCCGGCCTGATCGCGACACAGATTACTGGAGTGGCTTTGATCGCTCGCATTGCGCCGTCGGAACTACGGGGACGAGTGACGAGTCTACTGCTGCTCGATCGTGCGCTTGCTCAGTTGCTGGCGTTGCCGATCGCTGCGATCGCCCAGGGCATTGGGTTGACGACGATATTTCCCATCTTGGGTGCCGTGTGTGTCACCACTGTTGTTGTGCTGCTCGTGGCTGCGCAGCCGACGGTTTGGCGGCGACCGCTGGTGGAAGAGTCGATTGACGGTCGGTGAGCTGAGATCGGCTGAAGACGAGATGAGGCTGATTTCGAAGAAAGTGGGACTAGTCCAGTTCGACAGGAAGCCCCGGCGTCCGCTTGTCGCCGACGTTGTAAATCGTGAGGTGCGAGAACCCCCAACCTCAAGTAGAAGGCGTGAGAGACGAGCCAGTCCGTCTTCGGCCCTGCTGCATAGATGCACCTTCCCGACGGATCCAGGCCGAATGCATACGGGGCCGTATCCAACTCGACCCGATCGAGATCGCGCGCGTCGAGTCATCCGGATTCTGGATCGAATTAGAACTGCAAGGTTGTTTTGGGCCCTTCGGGCCGGCCCCCCGAATACGGCGGTCGACTCGTAGGGCTATTCGGTCTTGTTTTCTGGATCGATAACGAAGCGTGCGACCTGAGGATTGTCTTGTAGTGAAGCCCAGAGGTGCGTCGTCATTGTGGATCCTGCTCATGAGTTCAAGCAGGGGCAGATTGCGTCGGCTGGGCGTCGCTAGCTATATGGTGCCCCCGGCAGGAATCGAACCTGCGCACATGGTTTAGGAAACCACTGCTCTATCCCCTGAGCTACGGGGGCGGGCGGCCAATTACCAGATAGAACGGGTGAAATCGGCTGCGGATCGGACCGTGGCATTCACTCGTTGACCCCAGTTTTGACCCCAACCAGATCGACTGGAGAACCTGCAGGCCAGAGCGCCTCGCCCATCCGGCTAGCTGCCTCCCGTTGGAGATCCGGCGTGGTGTGAGTGTAGACCCCGATGGTTGTGGCCGGGTCGGCATGCCCAAGCAGGTCCATCGTGTCTCGCGTGCTGATCCCCAACGCCGCGAGGAGGCTCGCCGCCCCGTGTCGGAGGTCGTGGAATCGGCGATCCGGTAGCCCGGCCGACCGCAGGCGCTTCCGAA
>CAZZMQ010000083.1:9091-9735 GCA_964655365.1 uncultured Dehalococcoidia bacterium
GGGCCGCCGATCTCGGTTCCGAACTCCAGGTCTCCCCACGCCTCGCCTTCCCAGCCAGCACCCGCCTGCCGACGTTCGCGCAGCTGCCTCGCCCGCTGTTCGCGGAGAATCGCGACCACCGGAGCAGGCAGTGGCACGTGCCGGCGGCTCCGCTTGGTCTTGACGGGCGCGAACGTATACGCCTGGTTGGTCCGTTGCAGGCTGCGTTCGATTCGCAGGGTGGCCCCCTCGAAGTCCACGTCCCGCCATTGGAGTCCGAGGGCTTCGGATTTGCGTAACCCCATGGCCAATGTGAGCGCGAAGAGAGGGCCCAGTCGATCGCCCTGTACCGCACTCAGGATCGCGCGCGCGTCGGCGATGCCGCGCGATCGGAACTCGCGCTCCGGCACGGAGGGAGGTCGTGCAAGCTTTGCGGCATTGCGGGGGACTAAGCCCCAGCGCTCTGCGGTGCTCAAGGCGTTTCGCAGGACCGAGCGATGGTGGGCGATCGACTGGGGAGGTACGCCCTGCGCGAGTTGGTCGCGCATCATCCGTTCGACGTGCTGGGGTGTGAGCTTGGCGAGCCGGATTCGTCCCAGCGCAGGGACGAGATGAAGGCGCACATTAGATTCGTACGACGCGAATGTCGCGGGTCGCACCGCAGG
>CAZZMQ010000083.1:9745-10259 GCA_964655365.1 uncultured Dehalococcoidia bacterium
GAAGCCACGACTCGAGAAACACGGCCACGGAGACCTGATCATCCGTGATCGGCTGGGCCCTGGTCATGGCACTGATCGCGTCTGCTTTCCGGCGCAGCGCTTCCCTCTGCGTCTTGGCGTAATAGCTCCGGCGTTTCCCGTTGGGGAGTGAAATGCGGACCTCCCAGCGCCCGTCGGGCCGCTTGCGAATGCTGCCCTCGTTGTTGGCACGGCGTCGCGTCATGGACTTTCGTCTTCGTGAGGGAGGGCGGCCACAATTCGCAGGTAGTAGAAGAACCCCGATCCCTGTTCGTCCGGGATGAGCGGCCAGCGTGACGAATCGGGTGAAGCTATGAACTCGCCCAGCGGAAGGAAGGAATTGGCAATCGAGTCGTTTTCGGGCAACAGGTTGGCTCCCCACAACCCGATGAGGAACCGGCTCATCGCATCCTTGCTTTCCCAGGGGTGCAGGGCCACCAATAGGTCGAGGTCCGTGGTTTCACCCTTGGTTTCCCGCCGGATGTACTCCCGCGCG
>CAZZMQ010000083.1:10269-10721 GCA_964655365.1 uncultured Dehalococcoidia bacterium
GTACATGATCCACGGCGGGATGGCCGGGGCGATTGTCCAGATCCCCCGCAGGTACTTCACCTCCTGTTGGGTGAGCTGGGTCACCTGTCCCCCCGTCTCCTCCACCACGTCCGCAATCACCGCGGTCAGCGCACGCGTGACTTCAGGCAGCTCCTGGGAGAGGACCGGGCTCCACGCGGGGCTCGAATCGACGGTGGCGTGTTTGGCGACCAGTCGTTGTATCTGGCGCTGGCTGGGAATTTCGCTCGAGAGTGCCTCCAGATCGGGGTCGGTCTGTAGCGCCTTCTCAATGGCGGCTCCCCCGTACCCCTGATCGGCGAGCTCGGCGATCTTCTCCTGAATGACGGGTGGAACGCTACTCGTGCGCGGCATAAGTCGTTCTATCTGACGCTAAACGGTCTGAAAACGTCATCTCGTCTCATAGTGGAGACGGTACCGTTTAATACTATCAC
>CAZZMQ010000084.1:0-2957 GCA_964655365.1 uncultured Dehalococcoidia bacterium
CGCGTTTGTGCTGATGTACGCAATGTCCTGGCAACTGGGGTTAATCGCACTGATCGTCGTCCCGCTGTGGTCGTACCCCACAATGCGGATGGGGCTGTTACAGCGCCGACTGTTGCAACAGTGGCACGTCGAAAACGCCAAGATGTCCGCGCATCTGGAAGAGACGCTTTCGGTGTCTGGCTCAATGTTGGTCAAGTCATTCGGGCGCCAGTCATATGAACGCGAGCGCTTTGAGAAAACCAACACCAGCCTGCGTACCCTCTCGATCCGACGGCTGATGGCAGGGCGCTGGTTCAACATGGGCTCGAACCTCTTCTCAACCCTGATCCCCGGCATCGTGTACTGGTACGGCGGTCGCGCCGTGGTGGACGGTGACATCTCAATCGGCACACTGGTCGCCTTCGCGCTCCTCACACAGCGAGTCTTCGGTCCGTTTGCCAGCATCGCCCGGATCAACGTGACCGTGCTGTCGTCGTTGGCACTGTTCGAGCGGATCTTCGAATACCTCGACGAGGCTGTTGAGATTGAGGAGCGCAGTGAGGCAGTGACGATCAGGCCGCCACGCGGAGCGCTCGCGTTCGAGTCGGTCGATTTAGCCTATGACACAGACCTGCGCCGGGCATAGATTGATATCTCGTTCTCCGCCGAGCCTGGTCAGATGGTCGCGCTGGTTGGACCCTCTGGAGCGGGGAAAACAACAATTACCTATCTGCTGCAACGCTTCTACGATCCCACTAGCGGAGTGGTCCGGCTGGACGGCCACAACCTGACTGAACTAAAACTCGACTCCGTCTGCGCCTCGATGAGCACGGTGATGCAAGATGCGTACCTCTTTCACGACACCTTGGCACAGAACATCCGCTATGGCCGCCTCGCCGCCAGCGACGCGGAGGTTGCCGCCGCCGCCAAATCTGCTGGGCTCTCCGACTTCATCGAGGTCCTGCCGGAGGGCATAGAAACACTAGTGGGCGAACGCGGCTACCGACTCTCGGGCGGAGAGAAACAACGCGTTGCAATCGCGCGCGCCGTACTCAAGGACGCACCGGTGCTGGTTCTCGATGAGGCCACCGCCTCCCTCGACTCTCGGCTGGAACGGGAGATTCAGGAGGCTACACGGCGCTTGGCACGAGGGCGAACGGTCATCGTGATCGCACACCGCCTCTCGACAGTGATCGCGGCGGATCAGATCTTAGTTCTGGACGCTGGTCGCATCACGGAGCAAGGGCGGCATACTGAACTGCTGTCGCGCGGCGGACTCTATACCTCGCTCTACGAGGAACAGTTCGCCGGAGAGGTGGACAGAGTGATAGAGCCTCGAATAGACAGGTCGTAGTCAGTTCAATATTCGCTCTCGGCCACACAAACCAGGACGGAGACTTTGGTGGGGACAAAGACAGACACGACATCCGACGCACGCAGGCGCTGCGACTGGGCCACCGCCAGTGCTCTGATGATGGCCTACCACGACGAACAATGGGGCCTGCCGCTGCACGGCGAGCGCGAACTGTTCGAGATGCTGACGCTGGAGGGGGCACAAGCCGGTCTGTCTTGGGCAACGATCCTAAGCCGGCGCGAAGGTTACCTGGCCGCCTTCGAAGGTTTCGCCATCGATCGAATCTCCCAATACGGCGAAAAGGAGACCGCGCGCCTGATCACGGACAGCGGCATCATTCGTAATCGGGCCAAGATTGCCTCCACAATCAAGAACGCGCAGATGGTGCTGAAGTTGCACGAGGAAGGTTCGTCACTCGACGAGTTGCTCTGGTCGTTCGTCGAAGCGGTGCCCCGGTGCGATGCGTTCCGCTCAACGACGAAGGCCCCGGCTGAGACGGATGAGTCGCGGGCAATGAGCAAGACGCTGAAGAAACGCGGCTTCAGCTTCGTTGGACCCACGATTTGCTACGCGTTGATGCAGTCGACCGGCATGGTCAACGACCACAACCCCGACTGCTTCCGCTACCACGAGGTTTGAGTGGGGCCAGGAAGGGAACCCGCAGCATGCCCCTCATCTCGACTGGTCGGTTCTCCATCACCCCAGTTTGAATCCTGATCCGCCACCATGCCCAAGCTCTGCGCTAGGCTCTGAAGCCAATCGGCAGACTCGTTTTATGGCGCTGGCGGGAGCATCATTCATGGGCGATACCATTCTCTACGAGCGCGACGGACACATCGCAACGATCACCTATAACCGGCCTGCAGCGCTCAATGCGATCAACGCAGACCTGCGCAACGACCTCAACGCCGCCTGGGTGAAGTTCCGCGATGACGAAGAGGCCTGGGTCGCGATTGTGACGGGCCAGGGCCGCGCCTTCAGCGCCGGGGCGGATCTGCGCGACCGACGACCGCCGCAGGACGGCAGCTTCTGGGAAATACCGAGCGCAAACTCCTTGGAGAGTGGCCTGGAGATCTGGAAACCGATCATCGCAGCGGTCAACGGCTATTGCCTCGGCTTCGCGCTGACACTGGTCGCGGCCTGCGATTTCGTAATCGCCAGTGAGCGTGCGGAGTTTGGTTTCCCCGAGGTACAAATCGGCGTGCCGACGATTCAGGGGGCCGTGCGCATGCCCAAGCGAGTCGGGTGGCAAAATGCAATGGAACTGCTGCTGCTGGGTGACCGGGTCAGTGCAGAACGCGCGAAAGAAATGGGCTTGGTCTGGAAGGTTGTCGGGCACAACGACCTGATGAGCGAAGCGCGGATCCTAGCTAACCGCCTCTGCAAGCCCGCTCCGCTTGCGATCCGCGCGACTAAAGAGGTCGCACATCGCGGCCAAGAACTGTCGCTCGTGGAGGCAATCCGCTTTGGCGAAACTATGCGCCGCGTAGCCGGGTCGACCGACGACGCGAAGATGGGTCCGGAAGCGTACCGCGAGAAACGCCAGGCCGACTGGCAAGCCCACTAACGAGGCCCGATGCCCCTCGCAGACCGGCCATCGATACCCTCACGATCCCGCCGTCTG
>CAZZMQ010000084.1:2967-7563 GCA_964655365.1 uncultured Dehalococcoidia bacterium
GCTGTGCGAATAGTTCGGCCTGACGGCGTTCCGCTCCAGCAAGACTCGTGGAGATTGCAACCAATGCGAGACAGCCAGCCAGTTACCGCGCCTCACGTGCGTGCCTGCCATCGTCTATGCACACCGCCTCAACGAGCTACGTCCATTCGCCCAGCAAACGGGCACCGGCTTAACGCACGTAGATGAAATGACCGAGACAACGATCGCGCTGATCGATAGGTGCGCAGGCGGCGAGGCTGGAGAGGAGCGTGACGAGCTGACGCCGCCGTGCCAACTTCTCGTCGAAACGCCGTCGAGTGTAGCGCTCACGTCGGCAGGGACGACCACACCGATCACCGCCAGCACGGAGTCCGCGAGTGCCGCCAAAACGAAGCCGGAGGCGAGCTTATCCTGAGCAGCCCGCGCGTCGCGTGGTCGCAACAACCCACCCGTGTCAGCGATTCGGGCTCAAGCTCCGAGCTGTCCACGCCAGCGATCTCGCGACGGAAGGTGACCATGAAGCGTGATGACCGCGTGACGCGCTCCACTGCCTCGCGAGCGACCAGGGTCGTCAGACCACCAGGTAAGCGCCGCTTTTCCACCTCGGCGATGTTAGTCACCATCCAACCATGCATGGCCGCCGCTTCGATGCTGCGTCGCATCGATTCCTCATCGGGGAAGCCTTCTGTATGCAGAGTTCCACTAGCGTTTTCGTACCATTGTTCGCGATGTTCAGTTGCCCTCCGACGTCGATCCAGTTGCTGATCAACCTTCGCTCGCCCGCGGCGACTCTGCTGGCCCGCCGCCTTGCCAGCCTGCTTGGCCAACTCTTCGGCGCGCGCTTGCATTTCCGGGGCTCGCTCGCGAGCGAGCTGCTTGGCCTTCTCGACGCGGTCGCGCCAACTGGGCATCGTGGCGCCCCCTCGCAGTCTATCCACCGACCTGGACGAGCGTCCGACCGACAACCTGACCGCCCAACATCCGTTCTGTAAACGGCTGGATGCCGTCCAGCGCAATTCGGTCCGTGACCAGATCAAGCAAGTTATCGAGCTTGAGATCGCCCGCCAGGCGCCCCCAGATACGGTTACGGTAGTCCATCTCGCACCAGACAGAGTCGATCCCGGCCAGCAGAACACCACGCAGGATGAAAGGCATAACCGAGGTCTCGATGCCAAAGCCGCCGGTCAGGCCAGACAGGGCTACAACACCACCATGTTTGGTTGAGCGCAGGCTATTGGCGGTCGTGCTGCCACCCACGGCATCAATCGCACCCGCCCCGCGCTCTGATTCCAGTGGACGTTTACTCTCGGCGGACATCTCTTCACGTGTAAGCACATCGCTGGCGCCAAGTGACTTGAGGAAATCCGTCTGATCGGATTTGCCGCTGGAAGCAATAACTTCGTAGCCAAGTTTGTTCAACATCGCAATACCGGTCGTCCCCACACCACCAGTGGCACCCGGCACGATAATCGGACCGTCGCCGGGAGTGACGCCGCCAGTCTGGATCGCGTCCACACTCATCGCAGCCGTGAACCCCGCGGTTCCGAGTGCCATAGCCTCTTCGCTGCTCAAGCCGTCCGGTAACTTGGCGACCCATTTTGCGGGCAACCGCGCAAGATCGGCATAGCCACCGTCGTGGCCGGTGCCGATGTCGTATCCGATCGCAACGACCCTGTCGCCTGTTCTAAAGCCCGCGGCAGAGGATGCCTGGACAGTGCCAGCCAGGTCGATCCCCAGGACGAGCGGATACTTAGTAACGACGCGACCATTCGCCGTCGAGGCGAGAGCGTCCTTGTAGTTCACATCAGACCAGTCGACGGCGATAGTAACCTCGCCCTCGGGGAGTTCGGAATCGTCACGAGCTTCGACGCCAATTGAGAAATCGTCTTCGGACTTATTGACAACCAGGGCTTGGTAGCTCATTGCGCTCTCCAGATCTGTGCTGGTTTGTGATACGCCATCCCGTCTCGCGGGCGCAGCCGACAAACGACCACGCATACGTGACAAGGGGCCGAGAATACCATCGCAGCGAGCTAGAACCGCCTTACGCGGGCTTGGCGTCTAGCCAACGCTGCCGGGCACCACGCCACCCGGATGGCCTTCGTTGGAATCGATCGCGCGTGGAACATCGGACTGTACGTGGCGGACATCGATCCCGTCGGGTGCGAGGCGAACAATCGTGGCGCCGCCCGAACGATCGGGTGCACCGGAATAGTACGCCAAGACGCCGTCCGGGCCCACGCGCTCATGCAGTTCCAAGTGCCCGAGCCCAACATAGTGCGCTCGAAGTGCCTCAAGATCGTCCGGGTGAATCTGGTAGGACATTTTGGTCTCATACTCAGACTTCACGTAGTAGCCATGAGCCAAAGCGACACGCCAAAGTGGCCGTTCCCCATCTACCTGCCTCTGGCTCTGCCATTGAGGGCGCATCGCCACGGGGTTGAAGTCATAGTAATCCGTGTGTGCCTGCCCCCAGACTTGCAAGCCCGCCTCCTGCAAGATAATTAGCTCACCCTCTTCTCGTCCGATGACATGAACGTTGGGAGGGAAATGGTGCGCGTACTTGACGTAGATGCCATCGGTCATAAAGGGATCGTGGTTACCCGGCAGAATCACAACAGGCATCGCGGCGCGCGCAAGCGCCTCACAGGTAGCTTCAATCAGCGGCTCGCGAACACGGTTGTTATCGAAGAAGTCGCCCACGATAACCATCGCGTCAGCGTCGTTGTCGCGCCCAATCTGGGACATTCGTGAAAGGTCGGCGATAGGACGCTCAGGCCACTCGTCGTCGTGGTCGGTAGTGTGCCCAGTACCGATGTGGACGTCTGACGTATGAAGCAGTGTCACCGTATGATCGTGATCATGCGGCTCAAGGCAGGGATCAGCTACATCGTGAACTTCGCTCATACGCGTGCCGCCATTATTGGACCCTCAATAGATGCATTCGCTCCGGATTCGATCGCAGACATTCGTGGAGACTTACACCCCAACCAAGGCCGAACTCGATCGTAGCGGACGATCAGTCGAAGCGCCCCCTGGGCTCGGATCACGACGAGCGGCGCCTAATCGCTAGGGTTCAGAGAGCGTGCGTCGTAGACTGCCAAGTATGACGAGTGAAGCATCCGCGACGGCGCAGAATTCAGAATTCGAGACCGTGATTGGGCTGGAGGTCCATGTCCAGCTGCGCACCAACTCGAAGATGTTCTGCCGCTGCCCAGCCGCGTACCAGGATACCCCGCCCAACACCCATGTCTGTCCGGTCTGCCAAGGTCTGCCCGGCGCTCTGCCGGTGATCAACCGGCAGGCGGTCGAGTGGACGATCAAAACCGGTCTCGCGCTCGACATGCCGATCCCGCAGAGATCGAAATTCGATCGCAAGAACTACCCCTACCCGGATTTGGTCAAGGGCTATCAGATCAGCCAGTTCGACATGCCCCTCACGGGGCTTGGGTACCTGGATATTGAAGTGGGTGACGCGAGCAAACGGGTGGGAATTACACGGGCTCACCTGGAGGAAGACACCGCGCGACTACTCCATCGCACCAACGAAGCCGGCGAGAGCTACTCCCTGATCGACCTTAACCGCAGCGGCGTACCGCTGATGGAGATCGTATCCGAGCCCGATATGCGCAGCGCCGACGAAGCCCGCACCTACTTGCTGAGCCTGCGCCAAATTCTCCGCTACTTGGGCGTCAGCACGGCCGACATGGAAAAGGGTTCGTTCCGCTGCGACGCGAATATCTCCCTTCGCCCTTGGGGACAAGAAGAGTTCGGCGCCAAGGTGGAAGTAAAGAACATGAACTCCTTCCGCGCCGTCTATCGAGCGCTGGAGTTCGAAGAGGTGCGACAGACGCAAGCCTTGCGCGCCGGCGCGCGGATCGTGCAAGAGACGCGCGGCGGGGTCGAAAGCGAAGGGGTCACAGCCTCACAAAGGACCAAAGAGTATGCGGCTGGCTATCGCGACTTTCCAGGGCCGGGCGTGCCGCCCATGCACATTGCGCGAAACTGGGTTGCCGAGATCAAAGCCACGCTGCCGGAGTTGCCTAAGGCGCGCTTTGCCCGCTTCAAATCTGAGTATGGCCTAGGCGATTTCGAAACCGGGTTACTGACCCAGGATCGCGACAAGGCCGACTTCTACGAATCTGCGGTGGCAGAGCTATCAACTGACGCCCTCCCGGAGCAAGCAAAGAAGGTCGCGAACTGGATGACCGGCGAATTGGTCCGAATCCAAAACGAGCGTGGCGAGAGCCTCGACGACCTGAAACCGACACCAGCGCATTTCGGCCAGTTGATCGCACTAATCGACGCGGGCACGATCAGCAGCAAATTAGCCAAAGACGTTTTCGAATCCATGTACGAGAGTGGGAAGGATCCTACATCGATCGTGGCGGAGTCGGGTCAAACCCAAATCAGCGACGCCGACGAACTGAAAACAATCGTCAAGCAGGTGATCGGCGAACAGCCCGCGGCGGTACAGGACTACCGCGACGGCAAGGATACAGCGATCAAGTTCCTCGTTGGACAGGTGATGCGAGCGACGCGCGGTCGCGCCAACCCGAAGACCGCCACTGAGTTGCTGCAGTCCACACTAGATACAATCAGTTAGCAATCGCGCCT
>CAZZMQ010000084.1:7573-9329 GCA_964655365.1 uncultured Dehalococcoidia bacterium
AAGCTGCCGCCGTTATCTCAAGTGCAAGCAGAGCGACGAAGCGTGCGTGCGCGGGAGCCCGAAGGCATAAAATCGCAACAGTCTCGTGAGCTGACATAGCCGCTGGATGGTGAGTCGACCTATAGTTTCGCAAGGCGGTGGAGGCCTCATGGAGCTGGCGCCCGGACGTATGCGCGATTGGCTCAGTGATCCTGACACGCGGAAGTGGCTTGTGCCCGGCATGGGAGTCAAGCGCTGGTTCGTCCTGCTGTTCCTCGGCATGGCACTGCTGGGACTGGGAGTCTCATTCTTCGTACGCGAGGCATACCTCAACTGGACACTGCCGGACGAGTTCTACTACGTAACCCTGCAGTTCATCCCGCAAGTTCTACGCGGCGCTCTCTTCGTAGGCTTATCAGTGGCCTTCGTCGTAGTAGGGGTGTGGCGCTTCAATTCGGCTCTGCTAAACGCGGTTCGCCAGGAACGACGCTCAAACGGCGGCAAAGGCGAGAGCCTCGTCAACCTGCTCTACCGCCAACGGATCGCGGGCAGCGGACCACGCGTAGTGACCATCGGCGGCGGGACAGGCATGTCCGTATTGCTGCGTGGCTTGAAGGGATACACGGAGAACATCACTGCGATCGTCACTGTCGCGGACGACGGCGGCTCATCAGGCCGCCTGCGTGAAGATCTCGGCGTAATCCCACCAGGCGACGTACGCAACTGCATCGCCGCGCTGGCCGACGCAGAACCGCTGATGACAAACCTCTTCCAGTACCGCTTCCCAGAGGGCGCCGGCGAAGGGTTGGAAGGACACTCCTTCGGTAATCTCTTCATCGTGGCTATGTCCGAGGTAAGCGGGAACATGGAGCTGGCTATACGCGAGACTAGTCGAGTACTGGCCGTGAAGGGCCAGATCCTGCCGTCTACTCTGGAGGATGTGAACCTCAAAGGACTGACCAAGGACGGGCGCACAATTCGAGGCGAATCGGCGATCACCACGGCCAAGACCGAGATCCAGAGCGTCAGCCTGGAGCCGTCTCATCCGGCGGCCTACCCAGACGCCGTCAACGCCATTCGCAACGCAGACTTGATCGTCGTGGGACCCGGCAGCCTTTTCACCAGCGTCCTCCCGAACTTACTCGTGCCAGACCTTCGGATCGCATTCCAGGAATCGCGTGCGCTACGGGTCTACGTCAGTAACGTGGCGACACAACACGGCGAAACCGACCACTACTCCGTCCAAAACCATCTGCAGGTGCTGGAGGATCATGTTGGGGGTGCTCCCTTCGACTTCGTCGTCGCGAACGACAACCTAACGGACCATTTACCCCCGCGCTGGCAGTCCGAACCCGTACGCATCGACCCCGCGGCGACGTTGGGATCCAACCGCACGCGGTTGATCGTCGCAGATGTCGTCGATGAAACGAACCGTTACCGGCACGACCCCGGCAAGTTAGCCGACACGGTGCTCACTCTTTACCATGAGGAAGTAGAAGCGGCGCCGCGATCTGACACACCGCTGCGAATCTTGGTCGGCCGCTAAGATCCCGATGGTTGGAAGCAGCCCGGCGGGGAGATCCGTCACTGGATATGGCAGCATGAGTACAGCCGATATCGTCAACGTCTTCCAGGTGCTGGTCGCCCTAGCGATCATTGGCATCGTGCTACTCCAGGCGAAGGGTCAGGGCCTGGGTAACATTTTCGGCGGTGGCGGTGAGACTTTCCGCACCCGCCGCGGTGTAGAGCGTGTGCTGTTCCGCACAACGATCGTCCT
>CAZZMQ010000084.1:9352-10541 GCA_964655365.1 uncultured Dehalococcoidia bacterium
CGCTTTTGTGGTGCTCTCCATCGCCGCTGTGCGCGCCGCTTAAACAACCCCTCGCCATGTCACCCCCCAAGCCGCTGAACCCAAGCGGCGTCATCACACTGACAACAGACTTCGGACTGGACGACACTTACGTCGCTCAACTGCACGCCGTACTCTTACGTCTCACCCCGCAGGCTCGCATCGTCGACGTCAGCCACGATGTTCCGACCGGACGCGTGGAAACTGCCCTGTTCTTGAGTGAATCTGCCTGGCCACACTTCGGACCCGGCGCTATCCACATCGTCGTAGTCGATCCGGGGGTCGGCACGGACCGACGTTTGGTGGCGATCGAGACTGAGAATGCATTTCTCGTCGGACCGGACAGCGGGGTTTTAAGCAGTGGTCTACCGGATGCTATTCGCCCCTCGCCACCGGAATCCGGACGACAACCGTTGCCTATGGCACTACGCGCTGTCGAGATCACTCGGTCGAGTTTCCGTGCACCAGTCGTCGCGCCAACATTCCAGGGGCGCGATGTAATGGCCCCGGTCGCGGCAGCGTTAGCGAACGGCAGTGATCTCACAGCACTGGGCGAACCACTGACAGAGGTAGTCGTCACGCCCATCCTGAGCGCCGCACGCGTCTTCGGGTACGTGCTCCACATCGACCGCTTCGGCAACGCCATCACAAACTTCCGTAGCGAGGGACGTTCCAAGAAAATACAACTCATCGCGACGACGGGATGGCGTGATGAGATCCCCATCACCGGCCTCGTCGAGAGTTATGGGCTGGCCCCGCCCGACCGAGGTGTACTAATAGCGGGCAGCAGTGGCTACCTGGAGATCGCGTGGCCTAATGGTGATGCCGCCGAACGACTTGGACTACGGGTGGGAGACAGCCTGCGGTTGATCGAAACATGAGCACACGGCGACGTATCCTGACGTCATGACCGATTTGCGCATCGCATTCTTTGGCTCGCCTGATTTCGCGGTTCCAACACTGGAAGCGTTGATCGGCAGTTCCTACCGACCGACCGTCGTTGTGACCCAGCCAGACAGGCCAACGGGCCGTGGCCGGGAATTACAGCCACCACCCGTCAAACCTGTCGCGGAGGCTGTCGGAATCGACGTACTGCAGCCCGAGCACCTGCGAGAGTCGGACGCCGTATCGGCGTTCACCAAGTACGCACCCGCCCTCTCGATCATCGTCG
>CAZZMQ010000085.1:0-2831 GCA_964655365.1 uncultured Dehalococcoidia bacterium
GGGAATCCGTTGGGACCGCAGAGTCCCCACTCGTGGCGGTCGAAACGAACCCAGTTGAGACTCGCTGCCGAGAAATACAACTAATGACAGAGCGCCACACCGCACTCCCGTATACGTGGCTTAACAAGGCGTAAAGTCAATACCGAAGAGGGATAGCTCGCCCCAGGCCAATAGGTCGTCTTGACGCTGCGTCGTTGCGGGGGAGTCGAAAGGGTAGGGTCCGTGAGCCGAATAAAGGTACTGGACGCGGCGGTTAGCAGCAGTGGTCCCTAGGGTGCAAAAGGATCGCGGACTAGTCATAGGGTTAGGAAGCCGCGAGCTAAAAGAGCGAGGCTGATATACTCGCGGCTATATCGCTCCCCTACCTACGCAGATCGCCTAGCGCAAGATGGGATGCGGGCATAGGAATGGTCGGCCGATGAGCGGCAGCAGCGAGACGCGGATCGTGGTGACGGGGATGGGGGCGGTGACGCCGCTAGGCCTTAATGTGGCGGACTTCTGGGATGGCTTGGTCAACGGACGCAGCGGAATCGATCGGATCACGCTATTCGATGCGGAAGGGTTCGCGGTTCAGATCGCGGGCGAGGCGCCTGGCTTCGACGCGCAGGAAATAATGGATAAGAAGGCTGCCCGTCGACTAGATCGCTTTTCGCAGTTGGCGGTGATGGCGGCGTGGGAGGCACTGCGCGACGCGCAGTGCGAGCTGACGCCGGCCAGTGCCGAACGCACAGGGACGATGATCGGTACCGGGATTGGCGGCATCACGACGTTGAACCAGCAATTCAAGGTACTGCACGAGCGCGGACCAGACCGGATCTCGCCGTTCGTAGTGCCGATGATGCTGCCGAATATGGCGAGCGGACAGGTCAGCATTGTGCTGGGTTCGCGGGGGCCGAACATCGCGCCTACGTCAGCCTGTTCCAGTGCAGCGGATGCGATCGGCCTGGCGGCGGAGACTATCAGACAGGGCAAAGCGGACTTGATGATAGCCGGCGGGACCGAAGCGCCGATCTGCGAAATGAGCGTCGCTGGCTTCCACGCAGCCCGGGCCCTGTCCACGAGCAACGATCCGCCAGCGCAGGCGTCGCGTCCGTTCGATGCGGAGCGCGACGGATTCGTGATGGGTGAGGGGAGCGGGGTGCTGATTCTGGAAAGCGAACAACACGCGGTGGAGCGCGGTGTGCCGATCCTATGTGAGCTAGCGGGATACGCGGCCGTGGGTGATGCTTATCACATCACGCAACCACTGGAGGACGGGGACGGCGGGATCCGGGCAATGCGACTGGCGCTGGAGGCAGGCGGAATCAGCCCAGATGAGGTGGACTATCTCAACGCACATGGGACATCGACGCCCCTAAACGACAAGACGGAAACTAAGGCAATCAAAGCGGTGCTGGGTGAGAATGCGATGCGGGTGGCGATCTCGTCGACGAAGTCAATGACCGGGCATCTAATGG
This sequence comes from uncultured Dehalococcoidia bacterium, assembly GCA_964655365.1. Classification (GTDB taxonomy): domain Bacteria; phylum Chloroflexota; class Dehalococcoidia; order Bin125; family Bin125; genus JAPUIR01. The sequence goes on from CAZZMQ010000085.1 coordinate 1,458, forward strand.
GGGCCGCTGGCGCAATCGAGGCGATCGCGAGCATTAAGGCGATCCAGGAATCAATCATTCCGCCGACGATCAATCTGACTCACCCCGACCCTGAATGTGATCTCGACTTCACGCCCAACAAGGCAGCGGCGCGGGAAGTGCGGGTGGCGTTGAGCAATTCGATGGGGTTCGGGGGACACAACGCATGTCTGATATTCCGGCACTGGGAGTTGTAGGGGTGAGTGGTCGGGCCCGGGGGAGTCATGGGCCAAGGCGCGCGATTCAGAGGACAACTTTTCCTGCCCGTTCACGTGATGATGGACTGCCTCCTTCCTTTCCTGTTTGGCCGCTCGTGGAAAATTCGACCTCGAACCCAGCCCAAGAAGAAAATAGCGGCGGTTTACAGACCGGCTTTCCCCTCGGCCCCGCAATGGAATGCTCTTCACTCTGCACTCAGGAAAGCGCCGCTTCGCGTGCTGAGGAGAGAGGGGAGCAACGTGCGGGAGCGTAAGGATTCGTTCACAGGTCGACTGTGGCAGATCCCAGAGCCAGATGACCATGAACCGATTGGGGGGACGCCGTACCCAGATTTTCTGACAAAATTACTCCGGCGGCGCGGGATCCACAACGCGGCGGCGGCGAAACGCTTTCTTTTCGATAGCCCGCACGAGTTGCCGGAGGCGGCGCTGCTACCCGATGCGACGAGGGCGATAGAGCGGATAGCGGCTGCGGTGGCGACACAGGAGAAAGTGGCGATCTATGGGGACTTCGACGTCGACGGGATCACGTCGTCAACGATCCTGAGCGAGGCAGTGACAGCGGTGGGGGGGGATGTGCAGTCCTACATCCCGGATCGATTCCTAGAAGGGTACGGGCTGAATCGGAACGCGTTGCAAAGGTTACGGGAGGACGGGGTGGGGCTAGTCATCACGGCCGACTGCGGAAATACGGCACGGGAGGAGGTCGAGTTTGCCTCGGAGATTGGATTGGATGTGGTGATCCTGGATCATCACAGTGCGCCACCCGAGACACCGAAAGCACTGGCGACGGTGAACCCAAAGCTTCCGAACTCGGAGTATCCGTTCGATGAGATGTCGACAGGCGGGCTGGCATATCGCATGGCGCACCTGCTGCTGGCGCACTTCGGCGTGGCGGCAAGCGAAGAGCGATGGTTGGACTTGGCCGCGATGAGCACGGTAGCGGATGTGGTGCCGTTAGTGGAGGACAATCGCTGGTTAGTATCGAATGGATTGGTAGCGATGCAACGGTCGGAACGGCCGGGGCTACGGGCGTTGATTGAGGTAGCGGGGCTGTGGAATCAAAAGCTGGACACGGACAGCATCGCCTTTGCACTGGCGCCGCGAATTAATGCGGCAGGGCGGCTGGACCACGCCC
>CAZZMQ010000085.1:2958-10442 GCA_964655365.1 uncultured Dehalococcoidia bacterium
CCTGGACAGGCTCAACCTCCGGCGGCGACGGCTGACACGGGAGGCTATGGATCGAGCCGCGACGCAGCTGGAGGTGAGTGACAGCGAGGCACCCATCACCATGGTGGGTGATCCGAATATCCCGGCCGGGATCGTGGGGCTGGTTGCGGGGCGATTGGCGGAAGAGCGGTGCCGGCCAGCTGTGGTCTGGGAGGAGGGTCCGGAGTTCTGCCGCGCCTCCTGTCGGTCGGTAGCGGAGTTCGACATGGCCGCCGCGTTGCGAGACTGTGCAGACCTACTGGAGAAGCACGGCGGCCACCATATGGCGGCAGGATTCACGGTGCGCACGACGAACTTGCCGGCTCTGAAGAAGCGGCTATTGACCATCGCGGGCGAAAATTTGGCGGGGCTGGTCTTACGACCGAGGATCGAAGTCGATGGGCAAGTGGCCCTAGATCGCGTGAGCAAATCGCAGGTGACTTGGTTGCAGCGGATGGAACCGTTTGGAGCAGGGAATCCGGCGCCGATGTTCGTCTCGACAGGGGTGTCGCTGATAGAGGCGGAGCGGGTGGGGGATGGCGGCGACCACCTGCGGATGCGCCTGCGGGATAGATCGCAGAGCTGGCGGGCGATCGGATTCCGGCTGGGCAGAACCCCGGTCCAACAAGGTGACGTGGTGGACTTGATTTGGTCGTTGAAGCGTAACGGCGATCGGGGAGTGGAACTGGAGGTGCATGACCTGGCTCCTACAGTGGCGGTGAACAAACCGGACCTCTAAGCGAAGGGATCGGTCGCAAAGCGGCAGTATGACCGAAGCGGAATGGACCACGTCTCTGCCGCTAACGGCAAATCGTAGATCCTGATCAAAGGGGCAGGGAGGAGGCCAACAGAGTAGACGGCGTCCCAGCCAACAAGAATTCGGCTAGACTGACGCGCCGAAGCAGGCGTGGCCTGCTGCAGTGAGCCACTGGAGAAGCGCATATGGCTGGCGTTGAGTCCGCTCAGATCCGGAACGTGGTACTGATGTCACACGGTGGCGCCGGCAAGACCTCGCTAGTGGAAGCGCTGGCATTCTCAGCGGGTGCAATCAGCAGACAGGGACGCATCGAAGACGGAAACACGCTGGCTGATTACGACGAGGACGAACGGCGGCGGGGTATGAGTGTCAACACGGCGCTAGCCTCGTTCCCGCACGGCGGAGCCCAGATTAACCTGGTCGACACGCCCGGGTATGCGGATTTTATCGGCGACATGATTGCGGGCGCGAGCGCGGCAGACATCGCGATGGTGCTGGTGGACGCTGCTTCCGGGGTGCAGGTGGGTACAGAGACGGCCTGGCGGCTAGCGGGGCAACGCAAGATGCCACGGGTCGTGGTGGTGAGTCGTTTGGATCGGGAGAACGCGTCCTGGGACGAAAGCTTGGCGTCGATCCAAGCAGTGTTAGGTCCGCAATGCCAGCCGCTGCAGCTGCCGATCGGTCAAGAAGCGACACTGAAGGGGGTCGTGGATGTGCTAAGTGGGAAAGCGTACATGGGAAACCAGTCCAAGGGCAGGGAGGCGCCGACCGAAATGGCGGACGCTTTGGCCGCAGCACGGGATGCGGTCGTGGAGCGGATCGCAGAGTCAGATGATGAGCTGACTCTGAAATTCCTGGAGGGCGAGGAACTGACGCAGGAGGAGATCGCGAACGGTCTGACGGGGGCGATCGCGGCCGGGACGTTTGTACCGATACTGGCATCGGCAGCGGTGAAGAACATCGGGGTGCAGCCAACGCTGGATCTGATAGTCAACGAATTTCCCGACGCGACGGCGGTGGGAATGCGGCCGGTGCTGATCAACAACGAAACTGGTGAGCTCGCTTGTGATGCAGCGGGACCGGCGGCAGCGCTTGTCTTCAAGACGCTGGCGGATGATTTCGTGGGACGGTTGTCCTACTTCCGCGTGGTGAGCGGCACAATCGCGTCTGACGGACACCTTACCAACATGCAGAAGGGCGACGACGAGCGGCCGGCGAATCTGTCGCGTGTCCTGGGCAAGGAGCTAATCCGTGTCGACAAGCTGGTGGCGGGAGAGATCGGTGCAGTGACCAAACTGAGCGAAACAACAACGTTCGACACGCTGGCAGCGGCAGACAGCGGGATTGTGATCCCGGCACCAACGCTACCGGCTCCGGTCTTCTCGGCCGCGATCGAGCCGAAAACAAAGGCCGATGTCGACAAGCTGGGACAGGGATTGCAACACTTGGTCGAGGAGGACCCAACACTGTCAGTGCGGCGCGATGCCGACACGGCGCAGACGCTGCTGAGCGGCTTGGGCGAATCGCACGTGGAGCTGGGCGCGGGAAAACTTCGGCGCAAATTCAAGGTGGAGGTAGATCTAGTCGATCAGCGGATTCCGTACCGCGAAACGGTCACGTCCACCTCACAAGCGGAGTACCTGCACAAGAAGCAAACGGGCGGGCACGGACAATATGCACGCGTGGCGCTACGCGTGGAACCGCGCGGACGCGGCGAGGGGGTCGAGTTCGATTCCGAGGTGGTGGGTGGATCGATCCCACGCAACTTCATCCCCGCCGTCGAGAAGGGGGTGACGGAGCAATTGCCGGAAGGCGTGGTAGCGCATTACCCGATGACCGACGTGAGGGTGGTGGTCTTCGATGGCAAGCACCACGACGTCGATTCGAGCGAGATGGCGTTTCGACTGGCAGCGAGCCAGGCCCTGAGGGAGGCGGCGCAGACGGCGCGCCCGATCCTGCTGGAGCCAATCATGATCATGCGTGTGACGGTACCGGAGACGGCAACAGGGGATGTGATCGGCGACCTCAACACGCGGCGCGCACGAGTGCAAGGGATGGAGCAGTCGGTGGATATGGCCGGATCGGCCGTAGTGGTGACGGAGGTGCCTATGGCAGAGATCCGACACTACGCGACAGAGCTGCGCTCAATGACCGGTGGACGCGGCACGTTCGTAGCCGAGTTCGAACGCTACGACCCGATGCCCGAGTATGAGATGCAGAAGGTCGTCGAGAAAACGCGGACGGAGACGGAAGCCGCGACGTAGGACCCGGTGCCGCCGCACCGATCACTCAGCCAACGACGTTCTGTTTAGATGAGCCACCTACGGATGGTGTCCACTGGCTGGCCCTAGCCGTCGGCTCTTCTTCAATGCCCACCAGATGGAGGAACTTGCTTAGGGGGCACATTCGAGGAACGAGGCGTACTCTCGTCGCGCGTAGGCTCGAAGACGGGGACGACAGGAAAGGTGGCCTTTTCCACCAACATTCCTGGGAAGGTCAGGGCTGCGGGAATAGTACGCGAAGTAATTAGGCAATCAGAGGAATTCCTCACAACCACACTCGAGGGCGGCCTGCCAAGCCAGGAGGAGTTTTACCGAGTCGCGTTGGCGGCGGCGGACAACGGATAGAGCGGGGACCGATAAAGGCCGCTCGAAGGGAAGTTCGGATAACTATCCCTGTACACCGAGCACAGTTGCTGGAGACGACGCGTCGCTGAGAAGTCCCGAAGATGTGCATTAATACGAGGATCTGGCGGGTGAGCGAAACGCGGACCGACTGGGGATTGGCTATGAGGGCGGTATTGGTGTTGGTGTTGGTGTTGGTGTTGGCAGCCTGCGGCTCTGGGCATGGATTGCCCTCTGAGAAACCAGCTACCGCGGAAAAAGCCGAGCCCGTCGCGGCTACGGCCGGCTCCGAGAGAGGGGCCAGTAACGGGGCAGACGCCACCGCTTCGAGTCCATCCATACCGTCCGCGTCTGGGGTATCGACATCAATCGAGCGCAACCGGCCAGCTGAAGATTCCCGAGCAGAGGAGTCTCCAGCCGACCCCGAGCCGGACGGATCCGCAGGGACTGCGGAAGACGACAAGGCCAAGGAGGAAGCAGAAACCATGCCGGATATCTCAACGGATTATCCGGTCGATGCCCATGCGGCGAGGGCAGAGGAAGTAACGTCACCCGTCCTGATCGTCCTCGATCCGGGGCACGGCGGCGACGATACGGGTGCAATCGGAGGCGGGATCGTAGAACGAGAATCGAATCTCAACTTCGCGCTGCGAGTGGAACAAATCCTTTTGGACAACGGGTTCGAGGTGCTGCTAACGCGACGCGACGGGAAGCGCTCGCAGCTCTACCCACACGAAGAGACAATCCCAGCGCTGGCGGAGAGCCGGATCGACTTGCAAGCGCGCGTCGACCTGGCAAACCAGGTTCGAGCAGAGGTCTACGTAGCGATCCATTCGAACCGCTCGCCGAATCCGCTCGAAGAGGGGGTGGAGGTCTGGTACGACCCTAATCGAGAGCATAGCTTGTCAAACATCCGGCTGTCGGCGCGGTTGTTGCGGGGGGTAATCGCGGAACTACTAACGTACGGCTATCCGGTTCGGGCGCGCGGAATCCTGAACGCCGAATGCCACGAGTTCAATGAGCCGCTGGGGATCTGCCTACCACTATTCGTGCTGGCGCCACCCGCGATGCTTACACGAACGCAAGTGTTAGCTGCGGGAATCCCGCCGGACCGCTTCGCTTTCCAGGCCGGCGAGGATAGGGTGGTAACAAGATCGACGGCGATGCCAGCAGCACTGGTGGAGCTATTGTTCATCTCGAACAACGACGATGCGAAAGCGTTGCGCGATAACGATGCCAGGCAGGCGATTGCCCGCGGTATCGCGCGGGCGATCATGGAATTCGTGACAAGTGATGACCGAGAGCGTCCATGGGAACCAACAGACTCCGAGTTACTTGTGGGCTAGGTAGTGACGCTGTGTTGCGATCTACCGCTGCATGCCGACGATGCAGGACGTGCTCTAATCAGCGATAAGGCGAAGCCAACGGCGTCGGCCAACGCGGAGGACAAAGCCGGGGCTGACTCGGACTTCGCCAGCTGTCACGAGCTCGTCATTGAGGCGAACGCCGCCCTGGCCGATCAAACGCTTGGCTTCGCCGCGACTGGCGGCCAGGCCAGAGTCGGTGATCAAGGTAGCCAGGTCGATACTGGTTGTTGGGGGGCTGGTATCTACGTCGAAGAGAAGAGCATACTCGGGCAGGTTGTCCGGGACTCGGCGTTGCGAGAAGACATTAGCGAAGTGCTCGGCCGCAGCATCGGCTTCGGCGACGCTGTGCCATTCGCTAACAATGGCATGGGCAAGTCGCTTCTTCGCATCCATGGGGTGGAGGCCCCCGTTCTCGAGGTCAGCGCTGATGGCGTCGACGTCGTCGCTGGGGACATTGGTACCGAGGCTAAAGAAGTTGGACAAGATCGTGTCCGGAATGGACATGGCCTTGCCGTACTGCTCGTTTGCCGGCTCGTCGATGCCAATGTAGTTGCCAGTGCTCTTTGACATGCGTAGGGTGCCGTCCGTACCAACGAGGATCGGGAAGGTGATAGCTACCTGCGGTGGCTGTTCGTAAACACGCTGGAGGGTCCGGCCAGCCATGATGTTGAAGGTCTGGTCCGTGCCACCGATCTGGATATCGGCTTCGAGGGCGACGGCGTCGTAGCCCTGCATAAGGCCGTACATGAACTCGTGCAGGTAGACAGGCTCGCTTTTGTCGAGCCGCTTACGGAAGATATCGCGCTCAGCGAACTGGGCGACGGTGAAATTGGAGGCGAGCTGGATCACGTCACCGAAGTTGAGCTTGGCAAGCCATTCGCTATTGCGGCGCACCTCCGTGAGATCGGAATCTAGCAATTTGAACGCCTGATCCTGGTAGGTCTGTGCGTTGCGGACGATAGTCGCTTCGGCCTGCATAGGGCGGGCTGCCTCTTTGTCGGAGGGATCTCCGAGCAAAGCGGTGAAGTCGCCGATGAGGAGGATGGCGGTGTGACCTAGTTGCTGGAAAACACGCAGCTTGCGCAGAGGGACACAATGGCCGAGGTGGAGGTCGGGAGCCGTGGGGTCAACGCCGAGATAGACGCGCAGCGGCTTGTCTTCCTGGATCGATCGGGCAAGCTGACCTTCGAGTTCGCGCTCCATGGTGCTGCGAGTTTGCGCGTCACCAAAGAGGGTATCGCGCATGATCACGTTGCGCTGGCGCTCGACTTCAGCAGCAACCTCTGGGGGCAGTTTGTCGGCCTCGGCGGTCATATGCGGAACTCACGAACGATCATGACTGCAGCGCCGCTCGAGCGGCTATGCAGTCGGCAGCGATCTGGGATTGAAGGGTCTCAAGGCTGTCGAATTTCCGCTCGCCCCGAATCCGCGCGACGAGGTCGACGCGCATGTCTCGATCGTAGATATCGTCCTCGAAGTCAAAGAGGTGACATTCGATGGAGACAGTCTCGCCATCATCGATGGTGGGGCGAACGCCAATGTTGGTGACAGATCGGTAGATCCGGTCGGAGAGCTGATTTTTACTGTTCTGCTCGCTGACGTGTGCAATCGTGGCGTAGACACCGTGGGCAGGCATGGCGAGATCAGCCCCGACAGCGACGTTGGCGGTGGGAAAGCCAATCGTGCGGCCACGCTCCGCGCCAAGAACGACGGGGCCATGCACTGAGAAGCAGCGGCCGAGTAGCGCGTTGACGTGTTCGATCTCGCCGACCATGAGAGCGCGCCGAATCTCCGATGAGCTGACCTTGTGCTGGGGGGCGGAGTCGGAACGGTTATCGATGGCATCGTCTTCAACGAAGTCGATAATTTCAAGGCTGATGCCCTGATCGCCACACATCTGGTGCAAAGCCTCGGGGTTGCCAGCACGCTGACGGCCAAATGCAAAGTCCGGACCGATGACAAGTTTGCGTAGCTGGAGCTCTTCGATCAGGCTGCGAACGAAGTCTTCGGCTTCGACTTGGGCGAGTTCCGAGGTAAAGGTGACGGCGGCGACGGTGTCCATTCCGCTGGCGAGCAAGAGGGCGAGGCGGTCTTCCAGGCTGGTCAGGTAGGCGACAGAACTGTCGGGGTGGACGACGTGGCGGGGGTGGGGATGGAACGTGACAGCGGCGGCGGCGAGACCATCGCGGCGGGCCGACTCCTGGACGCGGCGCAGCAAGGCCTGGTGGCCAAGGTGCACGCCGTCGAAAACACCAATAGTGAGCGCAGTGGGGCCAGCGAGGGAAGCTCGTCGCAGTTCCTCGCGCGCCAGGGTCGTAACCACGGCCTATTCCTTATGTCACCCTCTTTGGGACAGCTGGGTTGGAACGGAGAGTATCACGGGTGGTTTCGCTAGGGCAGCAGTCAGGACGGGGCCGAGACATCGGGGAAAGGGTTGGCGGAGCTTGGCAATTTGGCCTCAATGAGGATGTCGCCGTAGGTCTGATCCTGGGCCATCTCGATCTGACGACCCTTAAAGAGTTCGAGAACGGCCATGAATGTGACGATGACTTCGACGCGGGTGCGGGCTTCCGTGATCCAGACGCGGAAGGAGACGCGGGCACCACCACGCAGGCGCTGAGTGAGATCAGCAATCCGATCTTTGACCGTGACAGTGTCACGTTGAAGATTGCCCTCGGGATGAAGCTTGCGCTCACGTTCGGCGCGCTGCAGGGCTTC